>DASVNP010000001.1:0-4061 GCA_036383775.1 Paraburkholderia sp.
GTGTTCGATCGCGCGCCATCAGGACGCGAAGGCCCATGGCTATCGTTCGCGCGCATGGAAACGCTGCGCTCGCCCAAACAACTCACGGGGCCTGCCCTGCGCATGCCCGCCCTCACGTTTCGCGCGTGGTACGAAGCGCAATTCGGCGCCGATGCGTGGGATGCGCTCTACAAGATTCCGCGGACACAGTGGATGGACTATTTGCGCTGGTATCGCGAGGTGCTCGATCTTCCGGTGCAAAACGACATCACGCTGACCTCACTGCGTCCGCGTGACGACGGCCTGCTCGAACTCGATCTTGCTGATGCGGGTGGGCAGCGCACGGTGCTCGCGCGGCATGTCGTACTCGCCACCGGACGCGACGGTTTGGGCGGTCCGTCAGTACCGGCGATCGCCAATACGGTCGCGCGCCGCTACTGGGCGCACTCCGCGGATGCGATCGATTTCGCGCCATTGGCCGGCAAGCGTGTCGGTGTCGTCGGCGCGGGGGCGTCCGCCTTCGACAATGCCGCGACCGCACTCGAAGCGGGTGCGGTCAGCGTCGATCTGTTTATCCGCCGTGACGATATTCCGCGCGTGAACAAGCTGACGGGCATCGGCAGTCCGGGGCTCGTGCACGGTTTCGCCGATCTCGACGACGCGTCCAAATGGCGTTTCCTGCATTATGCACAGACTGAACAAACACCGCCGCCGAGAGACAGCGTGCTGCGGGTTTCACGGCATGAGGGCGCACGCTTTCACGTCGGCAGCCCAATTGTTGCGCTCGATGAACGCGACGGCGCGCTCGCGGTAACGACGCCGAAAGGCCACTACGTAGTCGACTTTCTGATCTTCGCGACCGGCTTTCATTCCGATATCGCCACGCGCGCCGAATTTGCGCCGTTCGCCCGCTTTGTGCGCCGCTGGAAGGACCGCTATCAAGCGGACCCATCGCTGCCTTCCTACGAACTGGCCGAGTCGCCGGATCTCGGCGCTGCGTTCGCGTTTCAGGAGCGCGAGCCCGGCACGTGTGCCGCGCTGACGCAGATCCATTGTTTCAATCACGCAGCGAGCCTCAGCCACGGCAAGCTCTCCGGCGACATCCCCGCGATCAGCGATGGCGCGCAGCGGCTGGCCCGCGGTATCGCAAGCCGCCTGTTCGACGCGGACCGCGAGCGGCACTACCAGGCGCTGCTCGCCTTCGACACGGCTGAACTGCGCGGGGACGAATGGACCGATGCGGACGCATCGTCCGACACTTCGCGCACTCGCCTGCAAGCAGAGAACGCTGCTGAAAATACCGCTGAGAACACCGCAGAGAACACAGACTAACCCGCCGGAGCAGACATGACCGACCTCGCGTCACCGATTCAACCCTCCGCGCCCTCAGGCGCTAACGCCAGCGACACCATCGACACCCTCGCCGGCCTGCAAGCCGGCAGCCCGCTCGCCTCGATCCGCCATGCCCGCGACAAAGTCGCGTTGCACACGCAACGCAGCGAAGACGCGTTGTTCGATCCGGCGTTGCCCGACCTGTCGCTGCAGGAGCGTTTGTTTGCGGCGTGGTATGCCGCACGTCTCTCGCTCGCCAACGATCTCGCCGATGCCTACGCAACGAAGCTCATCGCCACTGGCGCACAGCCGACCACACTCGATGCGATCGAAGCCGGCACGCTCGACTCGACCACCGAAACTCGCCTGATGGCGGTCCTCTCGCACGTCAAGCTGCTGACGATCAAGCCAGTCGAAGCACGCCCCGAGCATCTGCAAACGCTGCAGCAGGCCGGTATCACGACGCGCGGCATCGTCGCGTTGTCGCAGCTGATTGCATTCGTCACTTATCAATTGCGCCTGGTAGCGGGCCTGAAGGCGTTGCGTGTCGCACAGGAGGCAGCAGGAGCCAGCACGAGTCAGGTGAACACCAGCGCATCGCCGGTCGACCGGCTCAACGGCTTCACCTTCGATACGCTCGGCTGGCGCGCGTGGCTCGACACGGTCAGCCTGGCTGGCGCCACACTGGAGCAGATTGCCGTGCTCGAAGAGAGCCATCCGCACGCCAAAACCTCCGACTACTATCTGCTGCTGGTCCAGCAGGCGGAAATTCTGCGGCAGCGCTCCGGAGTATTCAACGCGATCATGTATGCGCCAGGCGGCCTCCCGCGCGCCGAGCGCGAACTCGCCAGCACCGTGGTGTCGCGCGTGAACGGCTGCGTGTATTGCGCTTCGGTGCATGCACAACGATTCGGCCAGCTCGCGAAGCGGACCGACGCGATCGAACAGGTTTTTGAAGATCCGTCGAGTGCAGGCACCACGGAGCGCGAGCGCGCGATCATCCAGTACGCGATTGAACTGACCGGCCACCCTGAAAACGTTGACGCGGCCGCCATCAAGCGGCTCGAAGCCAACGGTCTGACGCCGGCGGAGATTCTCGACCTGACTCACGCTATCGCGATCTTCGCGTGGGCCAACCGGTTGATGCTCACGCTTGGAGAACCCGTGTTTCCGCATGCCGAATAGGCCGCCAGCCGCATTGCGGTATCCTCACGGGCTCGTTCAGAAGGAGGATGGATTCATGAAGTTTTCGATTTGCGTGGCGGTTGCCGCCCTGACGCTGACCGCCACCGCGTACGCGCAAACCTCGCAAACCTTTCGCTTCGGCGAAGGCCAGAGCTCGCTGCCGTCCGGCAATGCCCATCCGGCACCCGCGCCCGGCGCCCAGGCCCAACAGCCGCAACCGATGCAGGCCCAGCCGCAACAGCAACCGGCGGAACAGGCTCCGACCAAGGCCAGGCCGAAGCACAAGGCAAAGCATCACAGGCATCATCGGGGGCATGTGACGCAGCCGGATACGTACTCGCATAACTGATCGGCGAAACGCATGCCATGCGCATGCGTCTTCGCGACGAAAATCCGTAGCACCCGGCGCGGCCGCATGGCCGGGCGCTACGCGCCATCCCGCGATTACGCCGCTCACCTACGCATACGCGGATACTGCCTATAGGTCGCGGCGATTTTTGATTCGCTTCAAATTCTCGCCCGCGGCGGGCATAGTGAAACGTATCCTCAGACTCACCGCCGACAGGACCACGTATGAGCACCACCCGCCCCGCGCCCTCCACGCCCCATTCAGCCGATTCCACCGCGCCCTTGATTCGCGATGCCACCGAAGCCGATCTGCCCGCGATCCAGGCGATCTACGCGCACCATGTACTGACCGGCGTCGCGTCGTTCGAAGAGATCCCGCCTTCCGTTGACGACCTGCGCACGCGGCTCGCGTCAGTGCGCAGTCATGGGCTGCCGTACATGGTGGCCGAGATCGACGGCGAAGTCGCCGGCTACTGTTACGCGACGCCGTACCGGCCGCGTGCCGCCTATCGCAACACAATTGAAGATTCGATCTACGTGAGCGACGCCTATCGAGGCCGCGGCCTGGGACGCGTGCTACTACAGGCGCTGATCGAGCGCTGCGAAACCGGACCGTGGCGCCAGATGGTCGCCGTGATCGCCGACGGCGGCAGCGGCGGTTCGCTCTCTCTGCATGCGCAGTTGGGCTTCGAATTGACCGGCACGTTGAAGGCGGTCGGCTTCAAGCACGGCCGGTGGCTCGACACCACGCTGATGCAGCGGACGTTGGGCGTGGGCGATTCGACCGTGCCGGACGACGTGGCGCGTTAAAATCCTCCCATGCCCAAAACGCCGCCCCCCATTCCGCCCTCGTCCGACGCCCCGAGCGTCCCGGCAAGCGCCACGCCGCGCAACGAATACACGGTCGACGAACTCGCGCGCGTGACCGACACCACCGTGCGCAACGTGCGCGCCTATCAGGACCGCGGCCTGCTCGAGCCGCCGGAAAAGCGCGGCCGCGTCGGCGTGTATGACGACACGCATGTCTCGCGTCTGAAGCTGATCAACCATCTGCTCACGCGCGGCTACACGCTCGCGAACATCCAGGATCTGATCATGGCCGTGGACGAAGGCCACGATCTGCGCTCGATCCTCGGCCTCGAAACCGCGATCGGCAGCCGCTGGTCGCGCGAACGGCCGAAAAAATACTCGCTGCTCGAACTGCCGCAAATGTTCGG
>DASVNP010000002.1:0-2928 GCA_036383775.1 Paraburkholderia sp.
GAGCCGATGTCGATAGCAACACCGCGCGGTGTGACGGCGCGCGTCCACATCGCAAACAGCCTATTTTGCCCTCGCTGCAAACCGCCCTGATATTCGCCGAAGACGCGAGTGCCCTTTTCGAGCAGCACCACTCTCCCGTTATCCGAATAGATGTCGCGAGGAATGATGCAGGTCGTGTATCCTGGCACGGTGCTGTCCATCGCCGTTTGCAGCGTGCAGGGAAGGATTGCCCCGGCAGTCACAAGATAGTTTCGATCCCCGATCATGCGCGCCGATGCAGTGCCGATTGCGGAGGTTTGCTTCAAGCCGTCGAGTTTGGTCGAAGGTGCTCGACCACTGCCGGTATCATCTGGTGCTGATGGGGCGCCATTCGCGCCGTCGTCCGCAGCATGACCCATGCTTTGATTGCCATTGTAAGCGATCAGAGTCGACCGGCGGGCGCTATCGCTTAGCTGCCTAGCCTCGTTGGCTCGGCGTTCGGCTTCACCAGCCTGCCTGCTTTGTTGTTGGCCGCCTGCTCCATATGGTGTGATCGGTTGACCGTCGGGGCCGATCGCAGGCACCTGTTCACCAGCGAGGGCGACCGGCGCATTGGGATCGCGTGGTGCGGTGGCAAGCGTCGGCGCGATGACTGTGTTGGGATCGTATGGAGCTTCCACCGCTGGCGGCGGAGCCTTTCGCTTCGCATCTGTAATCTGTTTGCTGCCCCCCGAACCTGTGACGAGGGTAAGGATTGTGAAGATTGCTGCGCCGCCAAGCGCGGCACCGGCAATCATCTTCTTATTATCCCACTGGACGGCGTTGAGCGAAGGGATCTTGTTGGCCCGGTCCGCTGCCGGTGTGCGGTCGATCTCATTCACGTCAGGCGTGGCATCGACGTCAAATCGCTTATCGGACACATCAGTTCTCCGTCGTGCGCTCGACCACTTCCGAGGCCGTGTCCGTTTTGGGGTCGCGGCCATAGAAGCTGGGGTTTTCGTTGTAGATGCACAGGACAACCTTGCCCCTGCGAAGGCGCATTTCCTTGTAGACGCCGTGGATCACGACAAACTCGTCCCGCACATCAAATGGGGCCGTTGCCTCGCTGCCGTCAGGATTAACGGTGAAGAGGGCCGGTATCTCGCGCTGGTTTGGGAAACGGAGGACCGTGAATTGCCCATTGTCGCTGATCTCGGAGGGCTGGAGATCCGATGCACCTTGAACCTGATATTCAAGGTTCCGTTTCCCTTCGAGCACCCCAATATCGAGGGCCGTTTTGACCGCCCCATTCTGTAGCGCGAGAGCTTCATTCAGTTTCGCGCGCTGGGCGGCCAGTTGGGCTTGCTGCGCCTCATATTCGGGATAGCGAAGACGAACCTTGAAAAACGTACCCCCCGATCGCGCACTTGCAACGGCTGCCAGCTCGAAGGTGTAATTTCGCTTCGTGCCCTGAAAGTCCGTGACGACGATCAGGTTGGTCGCACCCGCACGCTCGCGAGGTTTGACGAACAATGAATTTTCTGCGGGCGCCACTTCCCAGGAAACGGTGTCGCCCATGGCAACGAACTTGATGACCTCGCCAGGAGCAAACTCAATCTGCGTCGCCGTGCGGAAAGCGCTGCGGACCGAGATGACATTACCGTCGGTGTAGTTGACCTCCCTGATCCGAACGTCCGGGCCAAGCTGGCGGGGGGTCTGTTCTGCCAGTGCCGGTACAGGCGCGAGAGCGAGGATGGCGGTGGCCATGAGAAGTGTGGGTTTCATCGCGTCGGAACCTCCGCGTCTGCTCGGTAGGACCGCACCTGAAACCCGAGCGGGTTAGCGTATCGACCAGATTCCGTTTCCGGTTTCGACAGCACATCGAATGTGATCGTTGCGATGGCAGGTGTCTCGATTGCTTGCTGGTCGCGCTCAAGCCGCTTGACGAACCGGACTTGGGCGACAGTCGGAGAGATGAAAGCTACGGAGCGGATCGCCACAAACACGGCGTCATTGGCAGTGAACTGGTTCTGCGGGGAGTCCGGGTTGTCCTTCCGGTAGAAGGTCGTCCAGCGCGCCTGCTCCTCCCGATTGGAAAGGGCGAGCACCTTGCGGAAGAACTCTTCCCGTGCCTGCGGAATCCATCCTTCACGGTTGCGCACATAGTCGGCGAGGAAATATTTGCGAACCGCCTCATCATAGGTGATCGCCTTGTCGCCGCGCAGTTCCTGCGTGACGTCCGTTGCCCCCGTTGATCGATCAACGGTGACGACATAGGGCACCACGGTCTTCAACGGGGACAAGGCCATCACCGCGCCGACGCTTACTACCGCCAATGTTGTCGCGACGCCTGCAACGATCCACGCCAGTCGGCGTGAACGCGCGGCTACAACAAACCTGTCTCGATCCCAGCTTTCCGCTTCTGCGAAATATGCCTTAAGATCTTCGTCTTGGTCTCTCACGCCGATCGCCATGTCAGCAGCTCGCAAATCGAGGGAGAAGCGCCGCGCTGGCGCTTGAAGAAGTCGTCACCGCGCTGATCGCTGGCACCTTCTCGGCATGGGATGCGTCGGTCGCTTGAGGCGCAGTAGATTGCGCGTCAGACGGGAATAGATTGGTCGCAGGAGGCGCTGAAGCGTCCGGCGTCGCCTGCCCATCGGGTGTGCCACGTGGCACAGTTCGGCTTGTTGTTGCCGCTGCGGATCGCTCAGGCACGGTCGGCAGCACGGTGTCATATGGGTTTGCTGAGCGTTTCTGCTTGCCGTTGCAGCGCGCCAGTTTCTCGTCCTTTGCGGCGGTCGCGGGCGTTGATGGCACGAGCGACACGAGAGCAAGGACGGCAATGGCTGATCTGATCGTCATTCCATCTCTCCGGGCTAGTTGGTACGACTGAGAGTGCCGCCAGTGGCGCGGCTTCCGCCCCCGCCACGGCGAGCTGCGCGCCATGCGCGCGCCGCAGCAGCGGAGGGT
>DASVNP010000003.1:0-34819 GCA_036383775.1 Paraburkholderia sp.
AACCTTGCCGACGTCGAGCCCGCGATAGCGCACGGCGGCGTCGGTGTACAGCCCGGTCACGTTGGTGCGCGCAATCAGATCGTAGGGCACGCGCACGGCCCGGTCGACGTTGAACAAAAAAGCCGCCGTGGCAATTGCAGCGATCAGGACAACCGTGAAGAGTCCCGCCCAGAACGCATGTGATTTGTTTTCCATTACCAGGTTCCCTGATTCACAGCGGCAATTCCGACGACGCCGGCTCGAGCGCCGCGCGCGGCAGCTTCGCGCGGCGCTCCGGCGGCAGCGCCTGCAACGCGCGGCGCCCGCGCAGGCCGAGGAAATATTCGCGAATGAAAGGATGATCGACCGCCGCCGCCTCCTCGACGGGCGCGGCGACCAGCACTTTGCGGTCCGCCAGCACCGCGACGCGGGTGGACAGCGCGACCATGGTGTCGAGATCGTGCGTGACCATCACCACCGTCAGCCCGAGCGCGCGATGCAGCGCCGAGATCAGCTCGACGAATTCATCGGACGCCTGCGGATCGAGCCCGGCGGTCGGTTCGTCGAGAAACAGCAATTCGGGTTCGAGCGCGATCGCGCGGGCAATGCCCACCCGTTTGATCATGCCGCCCGACAACGCCGACGGCATCTTCGACGCATGCTTGCAGGGCAGCCCCACCATCTCGAGCTTCAGCATCACGATGTCGCGCAACAGATCTTCAGGCACCTTGCCGAGTTCGCGCACCGGCTGCGCGACGTTGTCGAACACCGAGAGCGAGGAGAACAGCGCGCCGCGCTGAAACAGCATGCCCGAGCGGCTGCGCATCAGCAGCGCGGTTTCCGGTGAAATAGTCGCGAGATTCTCGCCGAACAGCTTGATGGTGCCGGACGAAGGACGCTCGAGACCGAGAATCTGCCGCACCAGAGTAGTCTTGCCGGAGCCCGAGCCGCCGACGATCGACATGATCTCGCCGCGCCGCACGTCGAGATTCAGATGCTGATGCACGATGTTGCGGCCGTAGCGCTTGGTCACGTCGATCACCTCGATCACCGGCTCGGCGATCGAAGGCATCGGCTGGCCGCGCACGGCCTGAGTGAGTGGCGCGATCATCCGAGCCCCACGTTCTGAAAGATAATCGCGAACACGGCGTCCGCGAGAATCACGATGGTAATCGAGGTCACCACCGAGGTCGTCGTGCCTTCGCCGAGACTCTGCGAATTGGCTTTGATTCGGAAACCGAAGTGACAGCCGACGATCGCTATCAGCATGCCGAATGCGACGCCCTTGCCGAGGCCGATCCACAGATTCGCGACCGGCACCACGCCCGGCAGAGCCCGCGCGAAGTAATTCATGTCGATCCCAAGGGCGAGCTTGGCGGCGAGCGCGCCGCCCGTCAGCGCGATGATGTTGGTCCACATGACGAGGAGCGGCATCGCCACACCGAGCGCGACCACCCGAGGGAGGATGAGCCGCAGGCCGTGCGGAATGCCCATCACGCGCATGGCGTCGAGTTCCTCGGTCACGCGCATCACGCCGATCTGCGCGGTGATCGCCGAGCCCGAGCGGCCGGCCACCAGAATCGCCGCAAGCACGGGCCCAAGCTCGCGGATCACCGAAAGCCCAAGAATATTGACGATGTACTGGTTTGCGCCAAACAGCCGAAGCTGTTGCGCCGACAGATAGCTGAGCACGATGCCGATCAGGAACGCAACCAGCGCGGTGATCGGCAAGGCCTGAGTGCCGGCGCTATAGATGTTCGCGGAGATTTCGGTCCATGGCGTGATTTTGGGTTTGCGCGCGATCGCCAGCAGATCGAGCACAACTCGCCCAAACATCGCCACGCCGCCATATAGATGCTCGAAGAACGCAAAGATCCCCAGTCCCAGCCGCGTGAACGGGTCGAACCTGACCACCGGCTCGGCTGTCTCGCGTACGGTGTCGAGCAAGGCGATGCGCTCGAAAATGTCGCGCTGCGTATCGGTGAGCGTGGTGTCCGCCGGCATCTTGCGGCCCCACACGCGCCACAGCGCCTGGCCGCCGACGTGGTCCATCCGGTCGATGCGCGACAGGTCCCACTGGCCGATGGCCTCGGCGCCGACCAGCGACCGCAGGTGCGGCATCACCTTGCCGGTGGCCCGGTCGCGCGCGAGCGCGAGCGCCGTCCACTGGCCCGAGAGCCGGACGATCTTGCCTTGGCTGCCTGCCGCGACTTCAAGGCCGGGCGGAGTGTCGTAGTTCAAGGATCGCTGAGTCTGGTGATCGGATTAAGGGCCATTGTAGCGAACGCGCGGCGAATGAAGCGTGCTCCTAGGCTCACAGGGGGTCGCTGTGGCTACAATATGAATCATGAATGCCTCCAAGACTCCCCCCCACGGCGCAGCTGCGGGTGCGCCCCAAGCCGACTGGCGCATCGACCGTGAGCGCGCCGTCGCCCTGTTCGGCCCGCACGCGCACGATTGGCCAATCGAAATCGTCGAGGAAACCGGCTCGACCAACGCCGACCTGATGGCTCGCGCGAAAGCGCTGCCGCGCAAGGCCGGCGCGCTGCCGCGGCCGATCGTGCGGGTTGCCTATCTGCAAACCGCGGGGCGTGGCCGCCGTGGCCGCCCCTGGTACGCAGAGCCGGGCAATGCGCTGCTGTTCTCGGTGGCATGCGTGCTGCCGCGTCCGCTCGAAGGGCTGGCGGGCCTGAGTCTCGCGGTGGGTGTCGCGCTGGTCGACGGGCTGCGCTCGCTGCCGGTCGCCGGCCCCGGCCAGATCGCGCTGAAGTGGCCAAATGACGTGCTGCTCGAAGGCGACAAGCTGGCCGGCATTCTGATCGAAACCGCCTGGAGCACCGACGACGCCAGCGCGGTGGTGATCGGTATCGGCACCAATGTGAAGGGCGCGGACGAACTTGCCGCCAAGGTCGGCGCGCTGAACGCCGATGTGCCGCCGCAGGCGCGCGGCACCGTTCCGACCGCGCTGCAGCGCGCGCTGCCCAACGCCAACCTCACTGATACGCTCGCCGCCGAGCTGAACGCGCTCGAGCCCGCCTTGCAGCGCTTCGGCGCCGAGGGCTTCGCGCCCTTCCAGGCGCGCTGGAACGCCATGCACGCCTATGCCGGCCGTGAAGTCGTGCTGCTGGAGCAAGGCGCGGAAGTGGCGCGCGGAGTGGCGGCAGGCGTGGATGAGCGCGGCCAGTTGCTGCTCGACACCGCCGCCGGCCGGCAGACCGTCGCGACCGGCGACGTCTCGTTGCGTCTGGCCGACGGTGCTGCATGACGAGCAGCGCGCCTTATCTGTTGATCGACGCGGGCAATAGCCGTATCAAGTGGGCGCTGGTGCAGGCAGGAGGCGCGCAGATCGCCGCCGGCGCCCTGGCGCATGGTGGCGCGGAGCAACCCGGCTGGACCGGCTTGCCGACGCCCGGCGGCGCATGGCTGTCGAATGTCGCTGGCGAAAGCGTCGCGGCGCGGATCGCCGCCCTGCTCGACGCGCACTGGTCGCAACTGCCGCTCACGACGATCCGCGCCCGCGCGCAGCAATGCGGCGTGACCAACAGCTACACCACGCCCGATGCGCTCGGCAGTGACCGCTGGGCAGGCATGATCGGCGCGCACGCGGCGTTTCCGGGTGAGCACCTGCTGATCGCGACGTTCGGCACGGCCACCACGCTCGAAGCACTGCGCGCGGACGGCTGTTTTGTCGGCGGCCTGATCGCGCCCGGCTGGACGCTGATGATGCGCTCACTGGGCGAGCACACGGCGCAACTGCCGACGCTCGACGCCGGCGCGGCGCGCGGCCTGCTCGGTGATGGCAGCGGCGGTGCGCCTGACGCAGCCCGCCGCGGCCCGTTCTTCGCCACGGATACGCCGCGCTCGCTGTCCGCCGGTTGCACCCTCGCGCAAGCGGGCCTGATCGAGCGGATGTGGCGCGATCTGCAGGATGAATGGCAAGTGCCGGTGCGCCTCGTGGTCAGCGGCGGCGCGGTGGACGAAGTGGCCAGTGCGCTGAAAGTGCCGCATACTCGCCACGATTCGCTGGTGCTGTCCGGTCTCGCGCTGATTGCCGCCGAGCGCACCGCGCGACACGGCAGCTGAATTGCGCCGTGGAGATTACGGCGCCTCAACTTCTGGACAGGGAAAATCGACCATGCTGCGCTGGCTGATCGCCATTCTGTTTCTTGCCAACATGCTGGCGTTCGTCGTCATGCGCGGCGTATTCGGCCCGACACCCACAGCCGGTGGACGCGAGCCGAACCACCTGATTCGCCAGATTCATCCGGAGTGGCTGAGGGTGCAGCCGGTCACGTCATCCGAGGCTGCCGATCAGCCGGTGGTAGGTGGTCCGGCGCCGGCGGCGCCGATCGCGGCATCTGTATTGCCGCAGTAAAACGTGCGCGGACGGGCCGGCGTCATTAGCCCTGCGTACGGACTTTCTTCAGAAGAGCGGTAGTCGAGCGATCGTGCTCGAACGGAATTGCCAATGCCTTGCCGCCCCAGCCGCGCACGATGGCCGACTCGGGCAACACGTCCATGTCGTAATCGCCGCCCTTGACCAGCACGTCCGGCCGCAGCGCCGAAATCAGCTCGACGGGCGTCTTCTCGCCAAAGCACACCACGTAGTCGACGCTTTCCAGCGCCGCCAGCAATGCCATCCGGTCGGCTTCGTTATTGATGGGGCGGTCGTCGCCCTTGCCGAGCATGCGCACCGAAGCGTCGCTATTCACCCCGACAATCAGGCATGCGCCCAACGCCTTGGCATCCGCGAGATAGGTGACATGTCCGCGATGCAGGATATCGAACACGCCGTTGGTGAACACCACCGGCGCACGCAACGAAGGACGCAGTGCCGCCAGCGCATCGCGCGTCAGAATCTTGCGTTCAAAAATAGCAGCCATGACAAAGTCGGAAATTAACCAGGAAGTGCCGCCACGATACACGGTGGACGGCGTGAAGCAAAACGGCCCGGCAAGCTCACGCGTGCCGGGCCGTTTCTAAAACTTTCAAACCGGTTCGCAGCGCTTCGTACCGCGCCCTGCGAACCTAGGTCACCTGCTCAACACCCTCAAGCAGGCTGTTCAGCCGAACTCTGGTCGGCCTGCAGACGCGAAACCACTTCCTTGCGGTAGCGATTCAGCTCCTGCGCCGTGTTGAACGTGCGCTCGAACAGAATGGACAGGTTGTGCAGAATGCGCTCGACCACCTTCTTTTCCCAGCCGTCGTCGAAACGGATCTGCTCGTCGAGCCAGCGCTCGAGCCATTCCGGATCCGGCAGACGCGACTGAATCGTGTCGCGCGGGAACAGCGCCTGATTCACGTGCAAGTTGGTGGGGTGCAGCGGCTTTTCGGTGCGGCGGGCCGATGCCATCAGCACACCGATCTTCGCGAAAGCAGCGCGCGCGATGTCGCCGGTTTGCGCCATGGCTTTCTTCATGTAGCGCAGATACGCGCCGCCATGACGCGCTTCGTCGCGCGAGATGGTTTCGTAGATGTGCTTGATGACCGGCTCGGTGTGCCATTCGGCTGCACGGCGATACCAGTGATTCAGGCGGATTTCGCCGCAGAAGTGCAGCATCAGGGTTTCGAGCGGCGGCGCCGGATCGAACTCGAAGCGCACCGCGTGCAGCTCTTCTTCCGTCGGGCACAGTTCCGGCTTGAAGCGGCGCAGATATTCCATCAGCACCAGCGAATGCTTCTGTTCCTCGAAGAACCACACGCTCATGAACGCGGAGAAATCGCTGTCGTGATGGTTGTCACGCAAGAACATTTCCGTGGCGGGCAGCGCCGACCATTCGGTGATCGCGTTCATCTTGATCGTCGCAGCCTGCTCGTCGGTCAATAGCGATGCATCGAACTTGTCCCAGGGAATGTCTTTCTCCATGTCCCATCGAACGGATTCGAGCGATTTATAAAGTTCCGGATAAAGCATGGTGTTCATAGTCCCACCCCTGTTCTGCACATACTGTGTGTGTCTGCCACTACTACGTGTAGCGCTTTTTCTCACGACAAACCGATCGCACCCTCTGCGCGCCGCCTGTCGGCCAACATTCAATTTTACGCGGTAATCGGCCGCCTAGACGCATCTGACGGCAAAGAAGTCCGGACGTTTGCACATGCGCGCTTAACTTCACGCTACGCGATGCACGGCCAACCGTGGGTGAGGGATGCCCTGTGCCTGAGGTCGAGCCAGCTTGCAGTGAAACCGCACCGTCCAGCCCTGCGCCGGCGATACCGGCGGCGAATGAAGCAAGGGCGGCTGGATTGGTTGTTTTCAGCGCACGCCCCAAAGCCCGATAAAGCTTACACAATGATAGCACGCTGACCTGACGAAACCCGCGCGGCAACGGGCGCGACTCCCGTGCCCGCCTGACTTCCGTCAAGAAAAACGTACGCTTCGCGGAGTGTGGCGGACGATTGGGGACAAAACCATGACAGGCGGCAAATCCCCCCTGCATGCTTGCACCGTCGACGCCCGGCCACGCCACCGCGCCTCGCTCCCGCCTTTAAACCGGCTTCTTCGCTGCTTTCGGCGCTGCGCCCGCACTGCTCGGCGAGCGCTTCGTAGCCGCCGGCGCCCGCTTCGCGGCCGGCCGCCTGCCCGCGGGTTCGCCTTCTTGCGCCCGAGCCTGTGGCTCATTCGCCCCTTCGCCCCGGCTCCCAGCGGATGCCGACGCCGCGGCTGGCGCGGAATCCGCTGCCGCGGCGCCCACCGCATCCGCCACGGCCGCCGACTGCGCTGTCGCGAACTGGGCGATCTGGTTGAACTGGGATTGCAGCAGATTCCACCAGGCGGACGCGTCGAATGACGATGCGGCGGGTGCCTCTTCGTCGCCTGAGGGCTCGGCCGCCGGCGCGGGGGCCGCCGCCTCAGCGGACGCCGCCGGCTGCGCCATCGACGACTGCGCAAACGCACCGAATGCACGCAGTGTCGCAAGGGTCGCGCGCTGCACTTCGAGCGCCTGGATCGCCGATTGCAGCATGCTCAGATTCAGCTTGAGCCATTGCTCGACCGCGCGCATGTCGGTGATGCGCTTGTCGAGTTCCTCGACGTTGGTGAGCGGCGCCATCATGTCGGACATCATCGACAGCGAGGGCCCGAGGCTGCCAGTAGGCTGCCCGCCGGCAAAAGCCGAGCCGAACGGCGACAGCCGCATCATGCCCCACATGCGGTCGAGCATTTCAGCGGGCGGAAAACCCGGAAAGCCGGGAAACGGCGGCGTGGAGTCAGGAGTATCGGTCATGCTGGTCGCCTCGTTGCATAAGGGAAGAAAGGGGCGCTGTCCGCGCGCCGGAGTCGATCATATCGTGCGCCGCGCGGGCTCAGGAGCTCTCGCCGTGCGCGGCGTCATTGTCATTGCCGGACTGGCCGCGCCACGGATCGGCGCAGCCGAAATCCGGCGCACGCCGCTCGCGCAGCGAGTTCACGCCTTCGCGCACATCCGGCCCGGCAAAGCCCATGAATTCCAGCGCGAGCGACGTATCGAACGCCGGCCCCGCCGAGCGCAGCCAATTGTTCAACGCATACTTGGTCCAGCGGATCGCCGTTTGCGAGCCGTTGGCCAGCTTCTGCGCCACCTCGACTGCCTTGGGCAGCAGATCGGATTCGTCGACGGCGAGCGAGACAAGGCCGATACGTTCCGCCTCTTCGCCGCTCACCGGCTCGCACAGCATCAGGTAATACTTGGCCTTCGCCATGCCGCACAGGAGCGGCCAGACGATGGCCGCGTGATCGCCCGCGGCGACACCGAGGCGCGTATGGCCGTCGATAATGCGCGCCGTCTTCGCCGCGATCGAGATATCCGCGAGCAGGCCCGCCACCAGTCCCGCGCCCACCGCCGGACCATGCATCGCCGAGACGATCGGCTTGCTGCAATTGATCACGTTGTAGACCAGATCGCGCGCCTCGCGCCACACCCGCGCGCGCACGTCGAAATCGGTCGCCATGTCTTCGACGAGTTGCAGATCGCCGCCGGCCGAAAAGCCCTTCCCTTCGCCGCGAATGATCGCGACACGCGTCTCGGGATCGCGGTCGATGTCGCGCCAGATCTCGGCGAGTTCGAAGTGCATGCGCGCATTGGCGGTGGCGAGCCCACTGCGGTTCGCGCCCTCCCCGCTCATGACGACTTCGAGCACGCCATGCGGATGGCGCCGCAACTGCAGCGACTGGTAGTGCGCATAAAACGCGTCGTTAGCGTGTGATGCCTGGGACATGATGAGCAATCCGTCTATCGGTGTGTCTGTTGAACCGGACCGCGTTCGTCGAGCGGCGCGTGCGCCCCTCGTTTAGCGCGGCTGATAAACCCACTTCGCGTTCATGATTTCGACCATCACGCGCGCCCTTTGATCGAGGCCGAGGTGGTCGTTGGTGCTCATGTTGACCACGCCGTTGGTATCCGCGAGACCTCGCGTTGCTTCGAGCGCGTCGCGCAACGCGTGGCGAAACTCCGGCGTGCCGGGAGCGGCCGCTTTCAGCGCGATCGGCACGGCACTGCCGAGCAACATGCCCGCATCCCACGTATAAGAGCCGAAGGCCGACACGCTGCCCGGTCCGTGCAACGCCTCGAAGCGCCCGATGTAATCGAGCGCGAGACGCTTGGCCGGATGATCGGCCGGCAACTGCGCGGCGACCAGCACCGGACTTGCCGGTAAGAACGTGCCGTTGCAATCGGCGCCGCATACGCGCAGGAAGTCGTTATTGCCGACGCCATGATTGTGATAGATCAAGCCTTTGTAGCCGCGCTCCCTGAGCGTCTTCGGCGGCAACGCGGCGGGCGTGCCGGCCGCGCCCACCACCACCGCGTCGGGATGCGTCGCAAGAATTTTCAGCACCTGGCCGGTGACGCTCGGATCGGTGCGATTGAAGCGCTCGCTCGCCACCATCTCGATGTGATGCAGTTGCGCGAACTTCGCCACTTCAGTGTAGAACGTCTCGCCGAGCGCGTCGGCCTGACCGATAAACGCGATGGTTTTGACACCGTGCGCGCTGGCGTGCTCGGCGATTGCCGACGCCATCATTGCGTCGGTCTGTGGCGTCTTGAAGACCCAATGGCGTTTCGCATCCACGGGCTCGATGATTTTCGCGGACGACGCCAGCGAGATCATCGGCGTTTCGCCTTCGGCCACCACGTCGATCATCGCCAGCGAATTGGGCGTGATCGAGGAGCCGATGATCACGTCGACGTGATTCTCGGAGATCAGCTTCTTGCTGTCCTGCACGGCCTGCGTGGTGTCGGATGCGTCGTCGAGCACGATGTATTCGACGGCCTGACCGCCGATCTGCTTGGGCAATAGCGAGACCGTGTCGCGTGCGGGAATGCCGAGTGAGGCGGCCGGCCCGGTCAGCGACAACACGAGACCGATCTTGACCTGGGCCAGCGCCATGCCGGGTAACGCGCCGGCCAGCGCTGCGCATAGTGCGGCCGCGCGGCGCGCGAGTCCATCACGCGACGATGCCGGCCGCGCACTCGATGCGCGAGCGCGCGGTGTTCCAGGTTCAAAGAATGTGGTTAGCGGCATGCTGTCTCCTCACGTCGGTTTTTCGTTTTGATGTGCTGCCGATCTACTGCTCGAGAGTGCTGCTCATGTGTCCTTCACGCGCCGCCTCGCGGCCCTCTGCCGGCCATTTCTCGGGCAGCCACCCCCGGGCCATGCCGCCGCGCCAGTCAGTGTAGCCGCGCGCACCCGCAACGGCATCGGGCGAAACCCTTTCGGATCTGGCACGGTTCGCACGCACGCGGCAATGCGAGTGCCGCACAAAAGCGGTGCGTCACTCGAGCGGTGCGATGCTCTGGTCGATCGCGCCGAAAATCGACTTGCCGGCTTCGTCGAACATTTCGATCTTCACGGTATCGCCATATTTCATGAATTCGGTTTGCGGCGCGCCGTGCTCGATGGTTTCGAGGCAGCGCTTCTCGGCGATACAGCAATAGCCGCGCTTCGCATCCTTGTTCGATACCGTGCCCGAGCCCACGATCGCGCCCGCGCGCAAGTTGCGCGTCTTCGCCGCGTGCGCGATCAGCTGGCCGAAGTGAAACACCATGTCGGTGCCGGCGTCCGGCTGGCCGACTTTCTTGCCGTTCCAGTGGACGATCATCGGCCGGTGCACGCGGCCTTCACGCCAGTGTTCGCCCAGTTCGTCGGGCGTCACGGCGACCGGCGCGAACGACGTAGCCGGCTTGCTCTGGAAGAAACCGAAGCCCTTCGCGAGTTCGGCGGGAATCAGGTTGCGCAGCGACACGTCGTTGACGAGCGTGATCAGACGCACGCTCCGGAGCGCCTGGTCGGGCGTGGCGCCCATCGGCACGTCCGTGGTGATCACCGCGACTTCCGCTTCGAAGTCGATGCCGAATGCTTCGGACGCGCACGGCACGTCGTCTTTCGGCCCGATGAAGTCGTCGCTGCCGCCCTGGTACATCAGCGGATCGGTCCAGAACTCCGGCGGCATCTCCGCGCCACGCGCGCGCCGCACCAGTTCGACGTGGTTCACGTACGACGAGCCGTCGGCCCACTGGAACGCGCGCGGCAGCGGCGCCATGCATTCTTTGGCGTCGAACGGGAAGGTGTTGCGCGCGCGGCCCTGGTTGAGCGCGTCGTACAGATCGTGCAGTTGCGGCGCGTAGAAGGCCCAGTCGTCCAGCACGCGCTGCAACGTGGGGGCGATCGCGTCGGCGACGGCCGCGGTGTGCAGGTCGCGGGACACGACGATCAGCTGGCCGTCGCGCGTGCCGTCCTTCAGCGTGGCAAGTTTCATAGGGGAGTGAACCGTGTTAGTGACGATAGAAAGAATCTATTCTACGATGGTGAATCGGCGCGGCCCAAGTGCCCGCGACCGTCTTTGCCGTCTATCACCTTTGAATGCGCCCCCGCGCCTCGCTCATGCCCCCAACTGTCCGCACCGGCGCAATCCGTACCGACACCGACGCCACTGAACCGATCGAGACACCCGACGCCGACGACGATAGCGTCGAAACCGGCGAGGAGAAACTGCGCTCGGGCATCCAGTCCATCGAAGTGGGGTTCAGATTGCTCGACGTGCTGACTTACGAGCCACGCGCAATGATGCTGCGCGATCTCGCGCAGCGCGCGGGCATGAGCCCGGCGAAGGCGCACCGCTATCTGGTGAGTTTTCTGCGCCTCGGCGTGGTGTCGCAAGACCCGCTCTCGGGCCGCTACGAGCTGGGCGGATTCGCGCTGCAGCTGGGGCTTGCGCGGCTTGCCCGCGTTGACGGCGTCAAGCTCGCGCGCATTGCGCTCTCTGAACTGCGCGACCGGCTCGATCTCACGGTGGGCATCGCGGTATGGGGCAATCAAGGGCCTACCATGGTGCACTGGATGGAGTCGAGCCACCCGGCCAAAGCCTCGCTGAAGCTCGGCGACGTGATGCCGCTGCTCAGTTCCGCCACCGGCCTCCTGTTCGCCGCGTATCTTCCGTCGAGCAAGACCGCCGCCATGCTCGAGCGCGAACTGGCCGATTCGCGCCGCTCGTCGCACACGGGCGGGCCGCGCACCCGTGAGGAAGTCGAGAAGGTTCTCACCGAGGTGCGGCAACACCAGGCGGCGCGAGTGGAAGGCATGCTGCTGCCGACTATTCACGCGTTCTGCATGCCGGTGTTCGACTCGACCGGTGAGCTCGCGCTCGGCCTCATCGCGCTCGGTCACGAGGGCGCGTTTGACATTCGCTGGGGCGGCGAGATCGATACGGCGCTGCGCGAGTGCGCGCAAAAGCTCTCGTATGAGCTGGGATATAGTGCGACGCCACGCGACGAGCGCGAATGACAGGTTGAACCTGTCCTGATGCGCTCTGTCCATACCCGTTCACTTGCCTATGACTTCAGCCCTCGCCACACGCCGCTCCGACCGCCTGCCGCCCAACGGGCCGCACGGTGGCGCGTGGCGCTGGGTCGCGGTGTTGCTGGTGGTGGCCGTTCTGCATTGGATCGCGTTCCAATGGGTCGAGCGCAATCGCGCGTCGCTGAATCCAGCGGACAACGCGCATGTGCCTGTGCAGGTCGCATTGCTGACGCCTGAACGTATCGAACGCAACCCGGCCGCCGCACCCTCCGCACCTGCGCCGGCACCGGCGCATCGGCCCTCGGCAAGCAAGCCGCGCGAACACGTGTTGACGTCGACACAGCCGGCGACGCACACGGCACCGCAAGCAGCGGCAACAACTGCCGCATCGGACACCGTGGCAAGCGCGTCGGCCGCAACGCCCAACGCGAATTCCCATGCCGCCGCGAGCGCCACCGGCACGGCCAGCGCGCCTGGTGCCGCGAGTGCGCCGCAAGCCGCGCCTGGCGTAAAGTTTTCCGTTCCGCCCTCCGGCGAGCTGCAATACGACACGTTCTACAACGGCGTACGCAACCAGCCCGGCACGATTCATTGGACCAGTAGCGCACAAAACTACGAAATGGTCGTCTCCGTGCCGCTGCCTTTCGTCGGTACATTCGTGTATTCGAGCCACGGCCGTATCGACGCCTTTGGCCTCGCGCCGGACCAATACATCGAAAAGCGCGGCCGCCGCGCGGAAGACATCGCGATCTTCAATCGTGCCGACAAGCAGATCGTCTTTACGCGCACCCCGGCCACGCTGCCGCTAAGCGATGGCGCACAGGACCGCTTCAGCGTGGTGATGCAGCTCGCGAGCCTCGTGCGCGGCGACCCGGCCACCTACAAACCCGGCGTGACGCGTCAGTTTTTCGTGGTGGATAACGACAGCGGGGAAAACTGGCCGATCGAGACCATTGGCGACGAGACCATCCGCACTGCCCAAGGCTTCCTCGATACGCGCCATTTCAAGCGCCTTCCGCGCCATGACGGTGACATGCGCCGTATCGACGTATGGCTTGCGCCGTCACTCGGCTGGCTGCCCGCGCGTATCGTTCAGACGGAACCGAACGGGACACAATTCGAACTGGTGTGGCGCGGCAAGCTCAATGCCGACGCGCCCGACGGCTCACCCGGCAACACCGCAAACAGCGAAGCGGGCACGGTTTCTCCTGAGCATTCGGCGAACCCTTCTCCATCCGCCACACCGGCGGCCACGCCTGAAACCTCGCCCATGCCCCCCGCAGATTCGGCCAATTCCG
Source organism: Paraburkholderia sp. (assembly GCA_036383775.1). GTDB lineage: Bacteria > Pseudomonadota > Gammaproteobacteria > Burkholderiales > Burkholderiaceae > Paraburkholderia. The sequence continues at coordinate 13,053 of DASVNP010000003.1, forward strand.
CCACTGCGCCCGACATCATCAAACCCTGAACGCCTCGCAGTCGAGCCATGTCTCGAGCAGATTGCCAAACTTCCGCGACGATGTGGACTCGCACACACTGAGACAGCCGTTCGCGCGTATGCTACGTCTATGGATCCGCCGCATGGCCAGGGCGGAACCCAGCGCGCGAATGGTCCGTTCCACTGCGTTGCCCTTCGAGGAGCCCGCATGCAAGTGAACATCAACGGTATCGAGACGCGCTATGTACTGAGCAATGAGGGCGGCGGCCCATGGTTGACGTTCATTCATCAGCTCGGTGGCGACCTGTCCGTCTGGGACCAGCTAGCCGGCTATTTCCGCGATCGCTACACCGTATTGCGCTATGACCTGCGAGGTCACGGCAAGACCGCGGTATCGGGCACGCCGTTCAGCGTCGCCAATCTGTCACACGATCTCGCCACGCTGCTCGATGCGCTCGGCGCACCCAGTTCGCATCTGGTCGGCATGTCGATGGGCGGCATGATCGCGCAACAATTCGCATTGGATCACCCTGCGCGCGTGAACACGTTAACGCTTTGTGACACGAGCGGCGGCACGCTGCCGGAAGCCCGCGCCATCTGGGATCAACGCGCCGCGGACGCCCGCAAGGACGGAATGGCATCGCTCGTGCCCGCGACATTGAGCCGTTGGCTAACCGCTGAGTTTCAGAGCGCGCACCCTGAAGCGGTTGAACAGATCGTCGACGTGTTCACCCATACGTTGCCAGAAGGCTACGCTATGGCGTGCGAAGCGCTGCGAGATTTCGACGCACGCGGTAAGCTGGGAGCCATCCGCTGTCCAACATTGACCGTGGCGGGACGCCACGACACGGGTACGCCGCCTGCTGCCACGCAGGCAATAGCAGAAACCATTGAAGGCGCACAGTTCGAACTGCTGGATGCCGCACATCTCGCGCCCATCGAGCAACCTCACCGTTTTGCTGCACTGCTTGAAACGTTTCTTGAAAGGCCGGTCTAACCGGTAGGTTCGGAACTTTTGCGAGCGTCAATCCGGACCCACCCCTTGAATTCCACACCATAAGCTCCATCTATGGCGCAGGAATGGCCAGGAGCCAACGGAAATAAGGAGTGTCGCCATGCAAATGATCTACAACAGCCCCAACTATTGCGTCGTTGAATTTCCGCCGCAGGAAGGCCCGTTGGCCATGAAGTCAGGCGGCTACGAAATCGTCGACAAGAACCTGCAGCGCGAGATCTATATCGACGGAGCAATGGCAGCACGCTTTCGCGAGCACGTGCAAAAGCTGATCGAAGAGGAGCCGTCGTTGGATGAAGTGGACGAATTCCTCGGCCAGTTCGACAGCCTGATGCATCAACCGGTGATTCTTCACTAACCGCGGGTCAGCACAGGGTCCGATTTAACGTTTTTGGCGACATACATCGACCGCGCCGTCCGGCCCCGAAGGTGGGAACCCGGCGGCTTTTACAAGCCGGTCGGCAATTGTGAAACGGCCCAGCAGGCTTTTGCCTCGCCGGGCCGTTTTCTTTTAACACTTCGCTTTTCACGTGCTTTTATGCGGTGCTCCCAATAGCGCGGATCACCGCCCCACCCGCTCCAGGCGGATCCGCCCGGCAGCGGCTACAATGACAGGTTTCCCGAAAAAGCCGGCGCAAGCCCTCGTCCGCCATGACCCAGCCCGCTCAAACCGCCACGCCAGCCCGAACCGACACCGCCTATACGCGCGGCACGGCGCTGCCCGCGCTGCTCAAGTCGCGCATCCTGATCCTGGACGGCGCAATGGGCACGATGATCCAGCGCTACAAGCTCGACGAAGCCCGCTACCGCGGCGAGCGCTTCAAGGATTACGGGCGCGACATCAAGGGCAATAACGAGCTGCTGTCCATCACGCAGCCGCAGATCATCGCCGAGATCCACGAGCAATATCTGGCGGCGGGCGCGGATATCATCGAAACGAACACGTTCGGTGCGACCACGGTCGCGCAGGCGGACTACGGCATGGAAGCGCTGGCTGTCGAGATGAATCTCGAGTCGGCGAAACTGGCGCGCGCCGCGTGCGACAAGTACTCCACGCCCGACAAGCCGCGCTTCGTCGCCGGCGCGATAGGACCGACGCCGAAAACGGCGAGCATTTCTCCTGATGTGAACGATCCGGGCGCGCGCAACGTCACCTTCGACGAACTGCGCACTGCCTACTACGAGCAGGCCAAGGCCTTGCTCGAAGGCGGCGCCGATCTGTTCCTCGTCGAAACGATCTTCGACACGCTGAACGCCAAGGCTGCGCTGTTCGCTCTCGACGAACTGTTCGAAGACACCGGCGAGCGTCTGCCGATCATGATCTCCGGCACCGTCACGGACGCCTCGGGCCGCATTCTGTCGGGCCAGACGGTCGAGGCCTTCTGGAACTCGCTGCGCCACGCGAAGCCGCTCACGTTCGGGCTGAACTGCGCGCTGGGCGCGGCCCTGATGCGCCCATATATCGCCGAGCTGGCCAAGCTCTGCGACACCTACGTGTCGTGCTATCCGAACGCCGGTTTGCCGAACCCGATGAGCGATACGGGCTTCGACGAATTGCCCGCCGATACTTCAGGCCTGCTCAAGGAATTCGCCCAGGCCGGCCTCGTGAATATCGCCGGCGGTTGCTGCGGCACGACGCCGGAGCACATTGCGGCGATTGCCAAGGCGCTGGCGGAAGTGAAGCCGCGCCAATGGCCGACGCAATACCGCGACGCGGCCTGAGCCCCGCGGCCTGAACACCGGTCGCCCGTCGCCCGTCACCCGTCGCCCGCTATCGAACCCGACGCACCTAACACGCAAGCCACCGACTCGCACCTACGCCATGACCGATCACACCATGCGCCTTTCCGGCCTCGAGCCCTTCAACGTCACGTCCGGGACGCTTTTCATCAACGTCGGTGAGCGCACCAACGTGACCGGCTCGAAGGCGTTCGCGCGAATGATTCTGAACGACCAGTTCGACGAGGCGATCGCGGTCGCGCGCCAGCAGGTGGAAAACGGCGCCCAGGTCATCGACGTCAACATGGACGAGGCGATGCTCGATTCGAAAGCGGCCATGGTGCGCTTCATGAATCTGATCGCATCGGAGCCGGACATCGCGCGCGTGCCGATCATGATCGACTCGTCGAAGTGGGAAGTGATCGAAGCGGGCCTGAAGTGTGTGCAAGGCAAGGCGATCGTCAATTCGATCTCGCTGAAGGAAGGCGAAGAAGCGTTCCGCCACCACGCGAAACTGATTCGCCGCTACGGCGCGGCCGCGGTGGTGATGGCGTTCGACGAACAAGGCCAGGCCGACACGTTCGAGCGCAAGACGCAGATCTGCAAACGCTCGTATGACTTCCTCGTGAACGAAGTCGGATTTGCGCCGGAAGACATCATCTTCGACCCGAACATCTTCGCGATCGCCACGGGTATCGAGGAGCACAACAACTACGCCGTCGACTTCATCAACGCCACGCGCTGGATCAAGGAAAATCTTCCGTACGCCAAAGTGAGCGGCGGCGTGTCGAACGTCTCGTTCTCGTTCCGCGGCAACGACCCGGTGCGCGAAGCGATCCACACCGTGTTCCTTTACCACGCGATCCAGGCGGGCATGGACATGGGTATCGTCAACGCGGGCCAGCTCGGTGTGTATGCCGAACTCGACCCGGAGTTGCGTGAACGCGTGGAAGACGTGGTGCTGAACCGCCGTGACGACGGCACCGACAGGCTGCTCGAAATCGCCGACAAGTTCAAGACCGGTGCGGCGAAGAAGGAAGAGAACCTCGAGTGGCGCAACCAGCCGGTCGAGAAGCGCCTGTCGCATGCGCTGGTGCACGGCATCACCAACTTCATTGTCGAAGACACCGAAGAAGTGCGCGCGAGGATCGCAGCTGAAGGCGGCCGCCCGATCAACGTGATCGAAGGCCCGCTGATGGACGGCATGAACATCGTGGGCGACCTGTTCGGCCAGGGCAAGATGTTCCTGCCGCAGGTGGTGAAGTCGGCGCGCGTGATGAAGCAGGCGGTCGCGCATCTGATTCCGTTCATCGAGGAAGAAAAGAAGCAGCTGGCCGCCGCCGGCGGCGACGTGCGCGCGAAGGGCAAGATCGTCATCGCCACGGTCAAGGGCGACGTGCACGACATCGGCAAGAACATTGTCTCGGTGGTGCTTCAGTGCAATAACTTCGAAGTGGTCAACATGGGCGTGATGGTCCCGTGCAACGAGATTCTCGCCAAGGCGAAGGTCGAAGGCGCGGACATCATCGGCCTGTCCGGGCTGATCACGCCGAGTCTCGAGGAAATGGCCTACGTCGCCTCGGAAATGCAGCGCGACGACCACTTCCGCATCAAGAAGATTCCCCTGCTGATCGGCGGCGCGACCACCTCGCGCGTGCACACTGCCGTCAAGATTGCGCCGCACTACGAAGGACCGGTGGTGTATGTGCCGGACGCGTCGCGCTCGGTGTCGGTGGCGTCGAGCCTGCTGTCCGACGAAGGCGCCGCGAAGTACCTCGACGAGCTCAAGGCCGACTACGACCGCATTCGCGATCAGCACGCCAACAAGAAGGCGCAGCCCATGGTCACGCTCGCGCAAGCCCGCGCGAACAAGACCAAAGTTGATTGGGCGACCTACCAGCCGGTCAAGCCGAAGTTCATCGGCCGCCGCGAGTTCAGGAATTTCGACCTGAACGATCTGGCCAACTATATCGACTGGGGTCCGTTCTTCCAGACGTGGGACCTGGCCGGTCCGTACCCGGCGATTCTGAACGACGAGATCGTCGGCGAATCGGCGCGGCGCGTTTTCTCGGACGGCAAGTCGATGCTCGCGCGCCTGATCCAGGGCCGCTGGCTGCAAGCGAACGGCGTGATCGCGCTCCTGCCGGCCAACACGGTGAACGACGACGACATCGAAATTTACACGGACGAATCGCGCACGGAAGTCGCGCTGACGTGGCGCAACCTGCGTCAGCAAAGCGTGCGCCCGGTGGTGGACGGCGTCATGCGGCCGAACCGCTCGCTCGCCGACTTCATCGCGCCAAAGGACTCGGGCGTGGCCGACTACATCGGCATGTTCGCAGTCACGGCGGGGCTCGGTGTCGACGTGAAGGAAAAGCAGTTCGAAAAGGATCTCGACGACTACAGCGCAATCATGCTGAAGGCGCTCGCCGACCGCCTCGCGGAAGCCTTCGCCGAAGCCATGCATGCGCGCGTGCGGCGCGACCTGTGGGGCTATGCGAACGCCGAGACCCTCTCCAACGACGACCTGATTGCGGAAAAGTATCGGGGCATCCGCCCGGCGCCCGGCTACCCGGCCTGCCCGGACCACCTGGTGAAGCGCGACATGTTCGACGTGCTGCAAGCCACGGAAATCGGCATGAGCGTGACCGAATCGCTAGCCATGCTGCCGGCGGCGAGCGTTTCCGGTTTCTACCTGGCACACCCGGACAGCACTTATTTTTCGGTGGGCAAGATCGGCCAGGACCAACTGGAGGACTACGCACAACGCATGTCGCTGTCGAAAGCGGATGCCGAGCGAGCCTTGGCGCCGTTGCTGTAAGCCCTGTGTGGTGGGAAATCCACTATATCCGGTCTGAAAAGCTGAAGATTTGCGGCAGTGTAATTTTCGTCTTTGTAGACTGAAGCGGGTTTACCTCGCCAGACGCGGCCAAAACGCGTCGGCTTACTAATTGCAATCGTCAACGGAGAAAATAGTATGAAGAAGCTGACGCTGTTATTGACCGCTGTTTCGCTCGCCGCAGGCGCCTCGGTCGCGCTCGCCCAACCCGCCAGCGAAGTCAGTTCGTATTCGCCGCCCACGGAGAAACACGTCAAGAAGCCGAAGAAGGCGAAAACCAAGAAGGGTGCGTCGGCTCCCATGGCAGCCCCGGCGGACGCCGCCAGCCAGTAAGCCGCATGGCCGGACCGGCCGGCTCAGGCTGGATTAGCCCGCGCAATGAAAAGAGCCCGCTTCGAGCGGGCTCTTTTCATTGCTGCGTCAGGATCGGCGCCGCGGCTGCATGAGCCGCCGCGGCCGGCACGCCTACGAGGGATCAGAGGCCCCAGACGATATCCGCGTTTTCCTTCTGCGCCGCGCGCAGCATGTCGAGAAACGGATACGCGCGCTGCGCGAGTCCCGGCGGAATCTCGTGATGCTCGTGGCCCTCTTCGCCTTCGTGGAAATGGCCGTCGTGCTCGGCGCGCTCCTGCTTGTCGACGTGGATGGCAGTTTCGAGTTTGGTGATCGCTTCGCCCAGTTCGTCGTGAGTAATGACACCGCGTTCACCCAGGCGCTTGCCGACGATGCCGACCAGATACTGCGCGAGATTTTCCAGCATCATCACGTCCGGGCTGGCGCGGCATTTGAAAGTAATCAGCATGACTGTTCCCTTTTCGTTATGTTGGATTGACGCGCGAGCCGCCTGACGGCAGACACATACGCGCGTTACGTTGGCTCGCCAGTCAGGCGCGGCGGCCACGGCCCTTGCTGGGCATCTCATTGAACATATTAGCACCTGCTAAAATCCGTCTGAACGGAAAAGCGTACCGCCATGCGCCGCGCGCAGCGGCACGCCAGGCAGCGCGGCCCGGCCGGTTGACCGCAACCCGCCTGCCGCCGGGGCCTGTCGCCCGGCCCGCACCTATTCCGCCTCACCGGATTGCCTCACTGGACTCGCAACAAGCATGCTGCCCGCACATAAACATACCCTCGAAACACTGCTCGCCGACACGGTGAAGCAGGTTGCGCTTGCCTCGCAAGGCGCCACCGATGTCCCGTTCGTGTCGCCCACCATCACGCTGGAGCGCCCCAAGGTGGCGGCGCACGGCGACGTCGCGTGCAACGTGGCGATGCAACTCGCCAAGCCGCTGCGTGCCAACCCGCGCCAGCTCGCGCAACAGATTGTCGACGCGCTGCTCGCGCAGCCGCAGGCCAAGGGGCTTGTCGAAGCCGCTGAGGTGGCCGGCCCCGGCTTCATCAACCTGCGCCTTGCGGCCGCCGCCAAGCAGGCGGTGATCGCCGCCGTGTTCGCCGAGCAAGCCGCCTTCGGCTGCTCGCAACGCGATGCCGGCAAGCATGTGCTGATCGAATTCGTCTCGGCCAACCCGACCGGCCCGCTGCACGTCGGCCACGGCCGCCAGGCCGCGCTCGGCGACGCGCTCTCGAACGTGCTGGCTAGCCAAGGCTGGGACGTGCATCGCGAGTTCTATTACAACGACGCCGGCGTGCAGATCGGCACGCTCGCGCTGTCCACCCAGGCGCGCGCGCGCGGCCTCGCCCCCGGCGACGAAGGCTGGCCGGCCTCGGCGTACAACGGTGAGTACATCGCCGAGATCGCCAAAGACTATCTGGAAGGCGCCACCGTGGCCGCGAGCGACGGCGAGCCGGTCACCGGCGCGCGCGACGTCGAGGACCTCGAGTCGATCCGCCGCTTCGCCGTGGCGTACCTGCGCCGCGAGCAGGATATGGACCTGCAGGCGTTCGGCGTGAAGTTCGACCAGTACTACCTGGAGTCGTCGCTGTACACGGAAGGCCGGGTCGAGAAGACCGTCGAGGCGCTGATCGCCGCCGGCAAGACCTACGAACAGGAAGGCGCGCTGTGGCTGCGCACCACCGACGACGGCGACGACAAAGACCGCGTGATGCGCAAAACCGACGGCACCTACACGTATTTCGTGCCGGACGTCGCCTATCACGTCGCCAAGTGGGAGCGCGGCTTCACCAAGGTCATCAACATTCAGGGTTCGGACCACCACGGTACGATCGCGCGGGTGCGCGCCGGCCTGCAGGGTCTCGGCATCGGCATTCCCAAGGGCTATCCCGACTACATCCTGCACAAGATGGTCACGGTCATGCGCAACGGCGAGGAGGTGAAAATCTCCAAGCGCGCCGGCAGCTACGTGACCGTGCGCGATCTGATCGAATGGTCGGGCGGCGCGATGCCGGGCTCGGAAGCCGCCGTCGATCTGATCGACGAAGAGACGATTCGCCGCGGCCGCGACGCCGTCCGCTTCTTCCTGATTTCGCGCAAGGCCGACACGGAGTTCGTGTTCGACATCGACCTCGCGTTGAAACAAAACGACGAAAACCCGGTGCACTACGTGCAATATGCGCACGCGCGGATCTGCTCGGTGATCGCCGAGTGCAAGGCACGCTACAACACGGACGAAAGCACGCTGGCGGCCGTGGACGTGGCTCCGCTCACCAGCGAACGCGCCATGGCGCTGTTGAACAAGCTCGCCGAGTTCCCGGACATGCTGCAACACGCCGCCGACGAACTCGCGCCGCACGCGGTCGCGTTCTATCTGCGCGACCTCGCCGGGGAATTCCACTCGTTCTACAATGACAAAGCCGAACGCGTGCTGGTCGACGACGCCGCCGAGCGCAATGCACGCGTCGCGCTGCTCGCGGCCACGCGTCAGGTGCTGGCCAACGGTCTCGCGATGATCGGCGTCTCCGCTCCCGTCAAGATGTAAGTCCTCCGGCGTAACATGCACGCGGCCGTCGCTATAATCGACGGCCGTTCCAGGATTCTTTTTGCAGGTGATTCAAACGATGGCAAAACCACGCCGCACAACGAAGCAATCGAAACAAACCGGGGGCACTTTTCTCGGCATCGTGCTGGGCCTGATCGTCGGCCTTGCGATCGCGGTAGTGGTGGCGCTGTATATCACCCGTGCGCCTACGCCGTTCGTCGCGAAGGTGGCGCCGCCCGCGGCGTCCGATACCGGCGCGAGCCAGCCGCAGTACGACCCGAATCGTCCGCTGCAAGGCAAGACGCCTGGTCAGCCGGTGCCGCAGGCCGCGCAGCCGGCACCGCCGAACACCGCGCCGGGCCAGACCAATGCGCAGACCCAGTCGGGCATGCTGGAAGAACCGCAGATCGTCGAAGTGCCGCCCGCTAACGGCAACAATGGCGGCGCGAACGGCACGGCGGTTGCGCCGAAGCCGGCGCAGGAAAACGGCGACAACACGGCCGCCGCACCGGTGAAGAAGCCGCAGGCCTCTAACGCACCGGCCGCCACCGTGGCCAATGTGGCGCCGAAGGGCACCTCGTCCACCCCAGCCGCCAATGCCAAGCCCAGTTCGGGTGCGGCGCCGGCAGCGGGTGATGCGAACACCGGCTACTTCCTGCAAGTGGGCGCCTACAAGACCTCGGCGGACGCCGAACAGCAGCGCGCGCGTCTCGCCTTCCAGGGCTTCGAATCGAAGGTTACGCAGCGCGATGCCGGCGGCGTGACGTATTACCGTGTGCGCATCGGGCCGTTCTCGAAGTTCGAGGACATGAATTCGAGCCGTCAACGTCTGTCCGACGCGGGCGTGGATACCGCTGTGATCCGCTTTACCAAACAATAAGCAAACAACAACCATACGGCGATTTGCCGGGACGCGCCGCCGCCGAACTATCGGCGTGCGGCGCGTGTCACAAGCACGACGGACGACTGAAAACGTCCAGCGCCGAATCTGAAGACAGTGGCGGGCATTTGCGTGGCGCCACCGCCTTACGCCTACTTGGGTCAACACGACATGAAAAAACTGCTGAGCATTCTGTTCCTCTCGCTGGGCCTGATTGCGGCCACGGCGCACGCTTCGCCCGCCGCACCGGTATCGGGCAAGGACTTCACGGTGCTGTCCACGCCGCAGCCCACCGATGTTCCGGCCGGCAAGATCGAAGTCACCGAATTCTTCTGGTACGGCTGCCCGCACTGCAACGAATTCAACCCGTTCCTCGAAGCATGGGTGAAGAAGCAAGGTCCGGACGTGGTGTTCAAGCGCGTGCCGGTCGCCTTCCGCGACGACTTCATTCCGCACTCCAGGATGTACCACGCACTCGATGCACTCGGTCTCGCCACGCAGCTCACGCCGAAGGTCTTCAATGAAATCCACGTCAACAAGAACTATCTGCTGACGCCGGAAGATCAGGCCAAATTCCTCGCCAAGAACGGCGTCGATCCGAAAAAGTACATGGACGCGTACAACTCGTTCTCCACGCAAAGCGCGCTGCAGAAAGACAAGAAGCTGCTGGAAGACTACAAGATCGACGGCGTGCCGACGCTGGCCGTGCAGGGCAAGTATGAAACCGGCCCGGCTGCGACCAACAGCCTGCCGGGCACGACCCAGGTGCTGGACTACCTGGTCGCCCAGATCCGCGCCAAGAAGATGTAACGCCGGGGCGCCGGAATGAGTTCCCCCCTGAAAGTCTTCATCACCGGCGCTTCCAGCGGTATCGGCCTCGCGCTCGCCGCCGAATATGCGCGGCGCGGCGCGATTCTCGGCCTGATTGCCCGCCGCGGCGACGCCCTCGCCGCCTTCCAGCGGTCCCACCCGCAAAATACCGTCTCCGTCTATTCCGTCGACGTTCGCGACTGCGAAGCGCTCGCGGAGGCGGCTGCCCAGTTCGTCGCGCAGCACGGCTTGCCGGACGTGGTGATCGCCAATGCCGGCATCAGCCGGGGAGCGGTCACCGGCCAGGGCGATCTGCGCGCCTTTCGCGAAGTGATGGATATCAATTACTTCGGCATGGTCGCGACCTTCGAGCCGTTCGCGGCCGCGATGATCGCCGCGAAACGCGGCACGCTGGTGGGCATTGCCAGCGTCGCCGGTGTGCGCGGCTTGCCGGGCTCCGGCGCGTACAGCGCGTCGAAGTCGGCGGCCCTCAAGTATCTGGAAGCGTTGCGTGTCGAGATGCGGCCGCACGGCGTCGGCGTGGTCACCATCGCGCCCGGCTATATCCGCACGCCGATGACCGAGCACAACCCGTACACCATGCCGTTCCTGATGGACGCCGACCGTTTCGCGGTCAAGGTGGCGCAGGCGATCGAGCGTCAGAAAGCGTTCGCGGTGTTCCCCTGGCAAATGCGCGTGGTGGCCATGCTGCTGCACGTGCTGCCGCGCTGGCTCTACGACCGCGCCTTTGAACGCGCGCCGCGCAAGCCGCGCGCCGTCGTCGAATAAATCATGCAGCCCCGTGCGGTCGATGCAGCCGGCGTCGCGCACGTTATGGCCGGCGCCGGGGCGCGCATCGTCTCGCTGGTCCCGAGCATTACCGAACTGCTGTTCGCGCTTGGCCTCGACGCGCAGATCGTCGGGCGCACCGGCTTTTGCGTGCATCCGCGTGACAAGGTGGGCCACGTGCCCAAAGTCGGCGGCACCAAGGCAGTCAAGCTCGACGCGATTCGCGCGCTTCGCCCCACTCATCTGATCGTCAACATCGACGAAAACGAGCGCGGCACGGTCGAGCAGTTGCGTGCGTTCGTGCCGCATATCGTCGTCACGCATCCGCAGACACCGCAAGACAATCTGGCGCTCTACACGCTGCTGGGCGCGATTTTCGACCGTGCGCCGGCGGCGCAGCGGCTCGCCGAGGCGCTCGAAGCCCGTCTGCGCGAGGCCGCGGCGCAGTCGTTTGCCGCGCAGAGCGTGCTGTACCTGATCTGGCGCGAGCCGTGGATGACCGTGGCGCGCGACACGTACATCGCCGCCACACTACGGCTCGTGAACTGGCAGACGCTGCCCGACGTTCAGGGCGGTGCGGCCGGTGCCGCCCGATATCCGTCGTTCGACTTCGACAACGCGCCGTGGCTTGGCGCAGTGGATCGAATCCTGCTCTCCAGCGAGCCGTATCGTTTTACCCAGGCCCATTGCGACGCGCTGAAACGCGATCCGCGCCTTGCCGGCAAGCGCATCGAGCTGATCGATGGGGAAATGGTGTCGTGGTACGGCGTGCGCGCGATAGACGGTATCGGCTACCTGCTGCGGCAAGCCGCGGCGCCCTGAGCGCGAACATCTGGCTGCGAGGCCGGCCGCCGGGCCGTTGTCCGCGCCAACAGCCGCGCCTGCGACCGCGTCCATATCAATATGCAGATTATGTTGTTGTCGCCGCAACCACCCTTCGATAAGCTTTCGCGAAGGCCGACACGCGTGCAGGCTGAATCACCCAACCCATGCGCCAGCGCCGGAAACGTATCACAATAAAGATGACGGCCACGCCGGACACCGGCCGCCCGTCCCTCGTCAACGGAATATAACCACACCACCAGACGCACTGCCTGACTGCGCTTGTTATGGGAGATCCTATGCGCTTCAAACTGCTCGCAGCCGCCGTACTGTTCACGGCGCCCGCGCTCGTGCTCGCCAAACCGCTGACCGTCTGTACCGAGTCGAGCCCCGACGGCTTCGATGTCGTGCAGTTCAATTCGCTCGTCACGACCAATGCGTCGGCCGACGTGATCTTCAATTCGCTGGTCTCGTACGACGAAGCCGCGAAGAAAGTGGTGCCGGCGCTGGCCGACAAGTGGGACGTGAGCGCCGACGGCCTCACCTACACGTTCCATCTGCGCCCGAACGTGCAGTTCCAGACCACCGACTACTTCAAGCCCACCCGGCCGCTGAACGCCGACGACGTGGTCTTCACGTTCGACCGCATGCTCAACGACAGCAATCCGTGGCACAAGGTGGCTGGCGCGAGCGGCTTCCCACATGCGCAGTCGATGGGCCTGCCCAAGCTCATCAAGTCGATCAGCAAGGTCGACGACAACACCGTCAAGTTCGAACTGAACGCGCCGGACGCGACGTTCGTGTCGATCCTGACCATGGGTTTCGCCTCGATCTATTCGGCCGAATACGCCGACCAGCTGCTCAAGGCCGGCAAGCAGGCCGATCTGAATTCGAAGCCGGTCGGCACCGGTCCGTTCGAGTTGAAGAGCTACACGAAAGACGCGGTGATCCGCTATGACGTGAACCCGAACTACTGGGGCCCGAAACCGAAAATCGACCGCCTGATCTACGCGATCACGCCGGACGCCACGGTGCGCGCGCAGAAGGTGAAGGCGGGCGAATGCCAGATCGCGCTCTCGCCGAAACCGCAGGACCTCGCCGACGCGAAGACCGACAAGTCGCTTGCCATCGTGCAAACGCCCGCGTTCATGACGGCGTTCGTTGCACTGAACACGCAGAAGAAGCCGCTCGACAACCAGAAGGTCCGCGCCGCGCTGAACATGGCGTTCGATCGCACCACCTATCTGAAGACCGTATTCGACAACACGGCGACGCCGGCCGTGAACCCGTATCCGCCGAACACGTGGAGCTACGACAAAGGCGTGAAGGCGTGGCCGTACGATCCGGCCAAGGCGAAGAAGCTGCTCTCCGACGCAGGCTATCCGGACGGCTTTGAAACCACCATCTGGGTGCGTCCGAACGGCAGCGTGCTGAATCCGAATCCGAAGGCGGGTGCCGAACTGCTGCAAGCCGACTTCGCCAAGATCGGCGTGAAGGCGGAGGTGAAGGTGATCGAATGGGGCGAGCTGATCAAGCAGGCCAAGCAGGGCCAGCACGAATCGCTATTCATGGGCTGGGCGGGTGATAACGGCGATCCGGACAACTATCTGTCGCCGCTTTTCAGCTGCAATGCCGTGAAGTCCGGCATCAACTTCGCGCGCTTCTGCGATCAGGATCTGGACAAGCTGATCGCCGACGGCAAAGCCACGCCGGATCAGGCGAAGCGCGCGAAAGCGTATGAAGAGGCGCAGCAGATCATCCACGATCAGGCGCTGTGGATTCCGCTCGGCTACCCGACCGCGGCGGCGATCACGCGCACGAATGTGAGCGGCTACCACGTGAGTCCGTTTGGACGGCAAAACTTCGGTGCGGTGGCGGTGCAGTAAGGGCGCCTGCGTCAGAGGGTGCACAAAAAAGCCCGGTTGCGAAAGCACCGGGCTTTTTATTCGAACGAACATGGGCAGGTGTACGACGGAGTGTCATCATGCGAAAGACCCTGGTACTGGTTGCCACGCTCGCCGTGATTTTATGCAGCTTCTTCTCCCCGCTCGCGATCGCGCAAGTGCCTCAGGCGACAACGCCCGAAGCCAGCACCAAGGCGTTCTACACATGGTTCATCAAGCGGGACGCGGAAAACCACGGCTATCCGCTGATGGACAAAGAGATCTATCGCTACGTATCCAGGCCGACCGTCGATTTCCTGAGGACCGAATACAAGCACAACAAGTTTGCCGAGCGGGCCGAATATTTCACCAGGGTGCAGGACTACGAGCAGAAGGATTGGCTCGCGCATATGGCGCTGCATCCGGCCATCATGCTCGATGACGTTGCGCTGGTTCCCGTTACATTCGGATCGACGGAAAAGAAAACCATTCTTGCCTTTCTGCGCAAGGAGAATAGCGTCTGGAAGATCACCAAGGTCGACGACACAGAAGACGACAAATAGCCTTGGGAACGCAGCCTGACCGGTATGGCAGCGGGCAATAAAAAGCCCGCAGATGCGGGCTTGTCTTATCAGCACACCATGGCTATCACGCCGGCGAGAACCGCACCACGCCATCCGCATCCTGCTTGCGCTTCAACTCGCCCGCGAGCCAGAGCAGATGCAAGTGCGCCAGCGCTTCACCCATCGCAAACGTCATTTGATGAATGTCGAGTTGGCGTTTGAACATGAGCGGCACGATATCCGCGGCGCTTTGCGGTTTCGCCGCACACGCCTCGCGCACTTCGGCAAGGCGCGCGTCATGATGGTCGCGCAATTGCCCGATGCGCGTGCGCACACCGCGAAACGGCTTGCCATGCGACGGCAGCACCAGCGTGTCTTCCGGCATCGCCTCGTAGCGGCCGAGCGAGTCCAGATACAGCGCGAGCGGTGAGCCCTCCGGTTCGATATCGAACACCGACACGTTGGTCGAAATACGCGGCAGCACCATATCGCCGGAGATCAGCACGCCGGTCTCTTCGCAGTGCAACGCGCAGTGTTCAGGCGAATGGCCGTAACCCGTCACCACGCGCCACGTCTTGCCGCCGATCTTCACGCCATCGGCTTCGCGCAAGCGACGGTACTGCCCCGGAATCGCCGGCACGAGGCTCGAGTAGTAGCTCTTGCGATTGCGCAGTTTCTCGAGCGAGTCCTCGTCGGTGACGCCGTGCCGCGCGAAGTGCCGCGCCGCGCCCTCGCCGCCCGCATTCGAGCCGTCGCCCGCGGCCATCACGCGGGCCTGCAAGTATTCGCCGAGCGTCATCCACAGCCGCACATCCCAGCGCTGCTTGTCGCCACCCGTGCAAATCCAGTTCGCGAGGCCAATGTGATCCGGATGGCAATGCGTGACGATCACGCGCAGCACCGGCAGGCCGTCGAGCACCGAGTCGAACACGGTCTCCCAGTTCTCCTTGATGGCGTCCGAGGCGATGCCGCAGTCCACCACCGTCCAACCCTGCTGGCCGTCGATCTCGTCGCGCAGCAGCCAGAGGTTGATGTGGTCGAGCGCAAAAGGCAGCGGCATGCGCAGCCAGAACACGCCGGGGGCGACCTCCATCGCGCGGCCCGCTTCCGGCAAGCTGTCCTTGAACGGGTAGTCGAGTTGATGTTCGAGTGCATTCATTGTGGGTGTCATCCTCCGTCGGCGGGCCGGCATGGCGAGGTATGCGATGCCGGTCAGCGTGGTTGCGGCGTGCTCGTGCCGTGTTGCAGTGGTTGCGCTCAACTTGCGCTCAGCTCAAGTTGACGATAACGTAAACGTCGATTCTATCGTTCAATCCGATTTTCTGCCCGGCTACCGAATGTCCCGATGAACACGCAATACACGATTACCGAGCTGGCGCGGGAATTCGACGTTACACCGCGCGCCATCCGCTTCTACGAAGACCAGGGTTTACTCTCGCCGAGTCGCGAAGGGTCGAGCGGTTTGCGGCGCGTCTATTCGGGCCGCGACCGAACGCGGCTGAAACTCACGCTGCGCGGCAAACGTCTCGGCTTCACGTTGTCGGAGATTCGCGATCTGCTCGACGTGTACGAGTCGCCGACGGACACCGTGCCGCAGTTGCATGCGTTCCTCGCCACGGTGGCGCGTCATCGCGAAGTGCTGGAGCGTCAATTGGAAGACCTGAACGCGACGCTCGAAGACCTCGCGCAATA
This sequence comes from Paraburkholderia sp., assembly GCA_036383775.1. GTDB lineage: Bacteria > Pseudomonadota > Gammaproteobacteria > Burkholderiales > Burkholderiaceae > Paraburkholderia. Next base: position 28,961 of record DASVNP010000003.1, read on the forward strand.
CGAAAGCCAGGCGCGCGGGCTGCTGGACGGCGGCACGCGTGAAACCAAACCCGCCTGAACGCGGCGCGAAGCGTCGCCGGTTCACCCGGACGATACAATCGCGGGTGTCTTCACGACCTGAGACGAGTGCACGATCGACATGAATCACTTTCCCAAACTTTTGTCGTCGCAAATCGGCTTTGATGTCGCGCAGACAATGCTAGAAGGGTTCGACCGGCATTACCGGATCTTCCGCGACGCCGCGATCCATGCCAAGACGCTCTTCGAAGCCGCCGACTGGCACGGCCTGCAAAAGCTCGCGCGCGAGCGCATTACCTCCTACGACGAACGCGTCGAGGAGTGCGTCGAATTGCTCGAAGACGAATACGACGCGGAAAATATCGACGACGAAATATGGCAGCAGATCAAGCTGCACTACATCGGCCTGCTGACCAGCCACCATCAGCCGGAGTGCGCGGAAACGTTTTTCAATTCGGTATGCTGCAAGATCCTGCACCGCTCGTATTTCAACAACGACTTTATTTTCGTGCGCCCGGCGATCTCGACCGAATATATCGAGAACGACGAGCCGGCCGCGAAGCCGACGTATCGCGCGTATTACCCCGGCAAAGACGGGCTGGCCGCCACGCTCGAGCGCATTGTCACGAACTTCCAGCTCGAGCCGCCGTTCGAGGACCTGACACGCGACGTCGGTTGCGTGATGCAGGCCATTCACGACGCGTTCGGCGCGTTCGACGAAGCGCCCAACTTCCAGATTCACGTGCTCTCGTCGCTGTTCTACCGGAACAAGTCGGCGTATATCGTCGGGCGGATCATCAACGGCGATCTGCTGTTGCCGTTCGCCGTGGCCGTGCGCCACGTGAAGCCGGGCGTGCTCGCGCTCGACACGGTGCTGCTCAAGCGCAACGAGTTGCAGATTATCTTCAGCTTCTCGCATTCGTATTTCCTGGTGGACATGGAAATCCCGTCCGCTTACGTGGAGTTTCTCGGCACCATCATGCAGGGCAAGCCGAAGGCGGAGATATATACGTCGGTGGGTTTGCAAAAGCAGGGCAAGAATCTGTTCTATCGCGATCTGCTGCATCACCTTTCGCATTCGAGCGATCGGTTCATCATCGCGCCCGGCATCAAGGGACTCGTGATGCTGGTGTTCACGCTGCCGTCGTTTCCGTACGTGTTCAAGCTGATCAAGGACAGTTTCCCGCCGCCGAAGGAAACCACCCGCGCGCAGATCCAGCAGAAGTACCTGCTCGTCAAGCGGCATGACCGTTTGGGCCGCATGGCCGACACGCTCGAATATTCGAGCGTCGCGCTGCCCATCTCGCGGCTCGATGAAGCACTCGTGCGCGAGCTCGAAAAGGAAGTGCCGTCCCTGATCGAATACGACGGCGAGAACCTGGTGATTCGCCACATGTACATCGAGCGCCGCATGGTGCCGCTCAACCTGTTCCTGCAGAACGGTAACGACGAGGACGTCGAGCATGGCATCAAGGAATACGGCAACGCGGTGAAAGAACTGATGCAGGCGAACATCTTCCCCGGCGACATGCTCTACAAGAACTTCGGCGTGACGCGGCACGGGCGCGTGGTGTTCTACGACTACGATGAAATCGAGTACCTGACGGACTGCAACGTGCGTGCGGTGCCGGCGCCACGTAATGAGGAAGACGAAATGTCAGGCGAGCCGTGGTACACGGTCGGTCCGCACGACATTTTCCCGGAGACGTACGGCACGTTCCTGTTGGGCGACCCACGCGTGCGCCGTTCGTTCATGCAGCATCACGCGGACTTCTTCGATCCCGCGCTGTGGCAACGGCACAAGGATCATCTACTGAAGGGCGAGCTGCCCGACTTTTTCCCGTACGACGACAGCGCGCGATTCTGCGTCCGCTATCCGGAACGCTTTGCAAAGGCAGCGCTGACTGCTGCCTGCGCACCGCAATAACGACATCGACCGGGCAATCGGTCGAGCAACCGCCCAGACGCACCATGAACACCAACTCACCTAATGCTGCCAATCCGCTCGCGCATCTGTTCGACAACAACGACGCGTGGGTGACCCGCAAGCTCGCTGAAGATCCCGAGTACTTCTCGCGCCTCGCTCATCAGCAGACGCCCGAATATCTGTGGATCGGCTGCTCCGATTCGCGTGTGCCGGCCAACCAGATCATCGGCCTGCCGCCGGGCGAAGTGTTCGTGCACAGAAACATCGCCAACGTCGTGGTGCACACCGATCTGAACTGCCTCTCGGTGATCCAGTTCGCCGTCGATCTGCTGAAGGTCAAGCACATCATGGTGGTCGGCCACTACGGCTGCTCGGGCGTCGCCGCGGCGCTGCACGGCCGCCGCGTGGGTCTCGCGGACAACTGGCTGCATCACGTGCAGGACGTGCGCAGCAAGCACGCGGCGCTGATCGAGGAATGGCCGATCGGCGAAGCGCGGCACCGGCGTCTGGTCGAACTGAACACGATCGAGCAGGTGATGAACGTGTGCCGCACCACCATCGTCAACGATGCGTGGGCCCGCGGCCAGGAATTGACCGTGCACGGCTGGGTCTATGGCGTGCACGACGGCAAGGTGCGCAGCCTCGGCATGACCATCGGCAATGCCGACGTGCTGGAGGCAACGTATAAGGAGTGCGTGGCGGCCGTCTCGGCCAGCCGCGCGCATCATGCGGACAACGACATGGTCGCCGCCGATGCGGCTCAGCTCGGCGACGTGCCGGCCATCGTCGAAGGCGTAATCAAGGAGCTAAAACATGAGTGAGACAACCATGAACCCAACCCAGGCTGATCCGATTGTCATCGTGGGCGTGGCCCGCACGCCCATGGCGGCATTTCAGGGCGATTTCGCCACGCTGAGCGCGCCGCAATTGGGCTCGGTAGCGATTGAGGCCGCCGTGCAGCGCGCCGGCCTCAAGCCCGAACAGATCGACGAAGTGGTGATGGGCTGCGTGCTGCCCGCCGGCCTTGGCCAGGCGCCCGCGCGTCAGGCCGCGCTCGGCGCCGGCTTGCCGCTCGCCACCGGCAGCACCACGGTGAACAAGATGTGCGGCTCCGGCATGCGCGCGGCGATGTTCGCGCACGACATGCTCGCCGCGGGGTCCGTCGACGTGATCGTCGCGGGCGGCATGGAGAGCATGACGAACGCGCCCTACCTGCTGCCCAAGGCGCGCGGCGGCATGCGCATGGGCCACGGCCAGGTGATCGATCACATGTTCTGCGACGGCCTCGAAGACGCCTACGAAAAGGGCCGTCTGATGGGCACCTTCGCCGAAGAATGCGCGGCGTCGTTCGACTTCACGCGCGAGGCGCAGGACGCGTTCGCTGTGGAATCGCTCAGCCGTGCGAAGCGCGCCAACGAAGACGGCTCGTTCAGCTGGGAAATCGCTCCCGTCAAAGTGGCAGGCCGTAAGGGCGACATCACCATCGATCACGACGAGCAGCCATTCAAGGCGAATCTCGACAAGATTCCCACGCTCAAGCCCGCGTTCAGCAAAACCGGCACGGTGACGGCGGCGAATTCGTCGTCGATTTCCGACGGTGCCGCGGCGCTCGTCATGATGCGCGAATCGACGGCCAAGCGTCTCGGCGTCGAACCGATTGCGCGCGTGGTCGGCCACTCGACATTCGCGCAGGAACCGGCGAAGTTCACCACCGCGCCAGTCGGAGCGATTCGCAAGCTGTTCGAGAAGAACGGCTGGCGTGCCGAAGAGGTCGATCTGTATGAGGTCAACGAAGCCTTTGCCGTGGTGACGATGGCCGCCATGAAGGAACACCGTTTGCCGCACGAGAAGGTCAACGTGAACGGCGGCGCTTGTGCGCTCGGTCATCCGATCGGCGCATCGGGTGCGCGGATTCTCGTCACGCTGATCGGCGCGCTGAAGAATCGCGGGCTGAAGCGCGGCGTCGCCACGCTGTGCATCGGCGGCGGCGAAGCCACGGCGATGGCTATCGAACTGGTTTAACGCGTGGTTCTCGCGCATTAAAGGCTTGAGGTATTCGATGAAGACAGTGCTGATCGTCGGTGCGTCGCGTGGCATCGGCCAGGAGTTCGTACGGCAGTACCGCAAGAGCGGCTGGCGGGTGCTCGCCACCGCGCGCGACGGCGCCGCGCTCGACGCGTTGCGCGAACTCGGCGCGGAGACATTTTCGGTCGACGTGAGCGCGCCCGAGGAAATCGCCGCGCTCGGCTGGAAGCTCGACGGCGAACGGCTCGATGCCGCGATCCTGGTATCGGGCGTGTACGGGCCGCGCACCGAAGGCATCGAAACGATCACCGCCGAAGACTTCGACCACGTCATGCACACCAACGTGCGCGGCCCGATGCAACTGATGCCGATCCTGTTGCCGCTCGTCGAGGAGGCCGGCGGCGTGTTCGCGGTGATTTCGAGCAAGATGGGCAGCATCGGCGACGCGAGCGGCACGACCGGCTGGCTGTATCGCGCGAGCAAGGCGGCGCTGAACGACGCGCTGAAGCTGGCGTCGCTGGAAGCGCGGCGGGCCACCTGCGTTTCGCTGCATCCGGGCTGGGTGCGCACCGACATGGGCGGCGCCCAGGCGGCGATCGATCCCGCGCGCAGCGTCGCCGGCATGCGCGAAGTGCTGGCGCAGGCGGCGGCCGCGCCCGAAGCGTTCAATGGCCGCTTCTATCAATACGACGGCACGCTGCTCGAATGGTAAGGATACCGATGAAAAGACACATGAGGAGACTGAACCATGGTGCTTGATGAGCATCACCTGATGGTCCGTGACGCGCTTCGCACATTCGTGCGTGAAACGGTCACGCCGCATGCCGCGGCGTGGGACCGCGAGCGCACGTTTCCGAAAGACGTGCACCGGCAACTCGCCGAACTCGGCGCGTACGGGGTGCTGGTGCCCGAAGCGTATGGCGGCGCCGGCATGGATGCGGTGGCGCTCGCGCTGATCCTCGAAGAAATCGCCGCCGGCGACGGCGGCACGTCGACCGCCATCTCCGTCAACAACTGCCCGGTGTGCAGCATTCTGCTGACCTATGGCAACGACGCGCAGAAACGCGACTGGCTGACGCCGCTCGCGCGCGGCGAGATGCTCGGCGCGTTTTGCCTGACGGAGCCGCAAGCGGGGTCCGACGCCTCCGCGCTGCGCACCGCCGCCACTCGCGACGGCGACACGTATGTGCTGAACGGCGTCAAGCAGTTCATCACGAGCGGCAAGAACGGCAACGTCGCGATCGTGATGGCCGTGACCGACAAGGCGGCGGGCAAGCGCGGCATCAGCGCGTTTATCGTGCCCACCGACACCCCGGGCTACGTTGTCGCGCGTATTGAAGACAAGCTCGGCCAGCATTCCTCGGATACGGCCCAGATTATTTTCGAAGACTGCCGCGTGCCGGCCGCGAACCGGATCGGCGCTGAAGGCGAAGGTTACCGGATCGCGCTCTCGGGGCTCGAAGGCGGGCGCATCGGCATCGCGGCGCAAAGCGTCGGCATGGCGCGCGCCGCGTTCGAGGCGGCGTTGAGTTATGCCAGGGAGCGCGAAAGTTTCGGTGAGCCGCTCTTTTCGCACCAGGCCGTGCAGTTCCGCCTCGCCGATATGGCGACGCAGCTCGAGGCGGCCCGTCAGTTGATCTGGCACGCCGCGTCGCTGAAAGACGCCGGCCAGCCGTGCCTTACCGAAGCCGCCATGGCCAAGCTGTTCGCCTCCGAAGCGGCCGAGCGCATCTGCTCGGCGGCGTTGCAGATTCATGGCGGCTATGGCTATCTCAGCGACTTCCCGGTCGAGCGGATTTACCGCGACGTGCGCGTGTGCCAAATCTACGAAGGCACCAGCGACATCCAGAAAATTTTGATCGCGCGCGGTCTTGCCTGAAAGTCTGATG
>DASVNP010000004.1:0-3908 GCA_036383775.1 Paraburkholderia sp.
GCACCCAAACGCTGGCCTACCTGCTGAACTGGTCCAGGTTTCACATGCGCCACGAAGTCGTGCTGTACCGGGCGCACTGCAATCCGGATGGCACGATTGCCGAAGTCGACGAGCCTTGGGGCAATGTGGAAGCCGCCTTGCTCAAGCAACCCAGGTTTGTCTCCGACGAAGACCTGTCGATCCTGCGCGGCCTGTGGCTCGGCCGCTCACGCGAGGATTTCGGCCAGTTCATTCTGCGCGGCACGAGCGGCGCGGAGATGCTGCAAAAGCTGATCGCCACCGGGCGCCTGTTCTTCGAGTTCAAACCGGCGCCAGGTCACGAGGGGCCGACTCCGTTGTCGCGCGGCGCCACCCGGCCTGGACGGATCGAATGGGAACCTCTCGCGGATGAACGCCTGCGGCCTGTCTTGTGCACCGAGCCGCGCGCCACCATGGTGTTGCCTACGGAGCCCGTCTGGTATGTGGACGGTGTTGCGAATGAAGCGGGCATCGTCGAATCGTCGTTGCCGTTCCAGCAGTTGCCCGATTACCTCGCCATGCCGCCGATCTCGCTCGCCGAAGCGCCGCTCGTCGCCTCGGTGTTGCGCGAGATCGCGCCCGATTTGCCGCTGCCGCCCACGCACGACGCCTCCGCGATCCGCGTGATCGACGTCGATCCTGTGCCAGTGCTCACGCTCAATAGCCACGCGCTGCCGTCAACGGCCAAGACTGGGCAGCGCAAGTCAGAGGCGGTCGAGCTGGCAGGCGTCAGCTTCGATTACGACGGTGTCAGCATCAATGTCGACAGCAGCGTCACCCTCGTGCCCATGCCGGGCGGCGACGTCATCCATATCCGCCGACGCTACGAAGCCGAGAAGAAGCGCTTGCTCGAGCTGCGCAAGACCGGGCTGCAGAAAGTCCCGACCAGTCGCGTGTACGCATCGCGGCTTTTGCCTGACACGATGCTCGGTCTGCCCGATGCCGAATCCTGGTCCGCCTTTGTCAACGACGCCGTGCCTGAGCTCGTGAGCAAAGGCTGGCGCGTGACGATGGCGCCGGAGTTCCGCTACAACATCATCGAGATCGACGCGATCGACGGCACCGCGCAGCAGGCGGGCGACGGCTGGTTCGATCTGGAGATGGGCATCCGCATCGGCGAGCGCAATGTGCGGCTCGAGCCGCTGCTTGCCGATCTGTTCCGGCGCGACCGGCGCTGGCTCGGCGGCGCGCTTGAAGCCATCGCCGACGACGAACCGATCGAGCTGAAGACAGAGGAAAACAAACGCCTGCGTTTGCGCGCCGACCGGCTGAAACCGGTGGTGCGCGTGCTGGTCGATCTGTTCGACGCACTGGGCGGCACGTTGGCCGAAGGCGCGCCGCTGCGCGTGCCTTCCGTCGATGCAGGCCGGCTCGAAGCATTGAACAGCACCGGTCGCTGGCAATTCCAGGGCGACGATTCGATCCGCCAGCTGGCGCAACGTCTGCAGGCCGGCCCGGGCTTGCACGAGGTGCCGGTGCCACGTGGCCTGAAGGCGGAGTTGCGCGCGTATCAGCAGCAGGGCCTGAACTGGATGCAGTTTTTGCGCGAACATGATCTGGCCGGCGTGCTCGCCGACGACATGGGTCTCGGCAAGACCGTGCAGACGCTCGCCCACATCCTCGCGGAGAAGGAAGCCGGGCGGCTCAATCGTCCTGCGCTGATCGTCGTGCCGACCACGCTCGTGCACAACTGGCGTGAAGAAGCGCGTCGCTTCGCGCCCGATCTTAAAGTGCTGATATTGAACGGCCCGCAGCGCAAGGAGCGTTTCGAGCAGATCGGCGAGCACGACCTGATTCTTACGACTTACGCGCTGCTGTGGCGCGATCAGAAGGTGCTCGCCGAGCATGGCTATCACCTGCTGATCCTCGACGAGGCGCAGTACGTGAAGAATGCCACCACCAAAGCCGCGCAGGCGATCCGCGGATTGCGCGCGCGGCATCGGTTGTGTTTGACGGGGACGCCGCTGGAGAATCACCTCGGCGAACTGTGGTCGCAGTTCGACTTTCTGTTGCCGGGCTTTCTCGGCAGCCAGAAAGACTTCACCAAACGCTGGCGTAATCCGATCGAGAAGAACGGCGACGGCGTGCGCCGCGCGCTGCTGGCGCGCCGCATCCGGCCGTTCATGCTGCGCCGTCGTAAGGACGAGGTGGCGAAGGAGTTGCCGGCCAAGACCACCATCGTTTGTTCAGTCGATCTCGAAGGCGCGCAGCGCGATCTATATGAAACGGTGCGCACGGCCATGCAGGAGCGGGTGCGTGCGGCGGTCAGCGCGCAGGGCCTCGCGCGCAGCCACATTATCGTGCTCGATGCCTTGCTGAAGCTGCGTCAGGTTTGCTGCGATCCGCGTCTCGTTCGGAAAATCAGGGTTGACGAGGCGCCGGGGGAAGCAGGCGTTGCCGAGAAGCGCGGCAGAGTGGAAAAAGCGGAAAAAGTCGAAAAGGGCGCACGCGTCACGCGCTCGGCCAAGCTCGATTTGCTCCTGTCGATGCTGCCTGAATTGATCGAGGAAGGACGGCGCGTGCTGCTGTTCTCGCAGTTCACCGGCATGCTGGCGCTGATTGCCGAGGCGCTCGAGGAAGCCGCGATTCCTTATGTCATTCTGACGGGCGACACGACGGACCGCATCACGCCGGTCGAGCGCTTCCAGCAAGGCGAGGTGCCGTTGTTCCTGATCAGCCTGAAGGCGGGTGGCGTGGGTCTGAACCTGACCGCTGCGGATACCGTGATTCATTACGACCCATGGTGGAATCCTGCCGCCGAGAATCAGGCGACCGACCGCGCCCATCGGCTGGGACAGGACAAGCCCGTATTCGTCTACAAGCTGATTGCCGCGGGCAGTATCGAAGAAAAGATCGTGGAGTTGCAGGAGCAGAAGGCGGGACTTGCCGACAGCATTCTCTCCGAAGACGCCGCCGGCGCAGCCAAGTTCTCGGACGACGACCTCGACGCGCTATTCGCGCCGATGCCCGAGATTGAAAGCAGCAGGTGAGAAGTGCGGGCCGCGCGCGCCGCGGAAATTCCGATAGCGGCGTGACGCGCCCCCTAAAGCGCCAGGTTCCCCTCCAACGCACCAATCTTTTAAATTCAAGCAACCGATCTAACAATTCTTAAACGATTTATTTTGAGACTGTTCCTATACTGACTCGCAAATTGTCAAATCGCTGTTTCCTGAACGCCGGGGGGCACAGCCCGATAGGACAAAAGGCAGACGGGGCCAATCACCGTGCGAGCGAGACCAGCCGACTCGAATAGCGACCCATTGAGGTCGATTTCAATAACAGGCAGAGCCTGAGAGAGACGTTGGGGAAAATCCCATAGAGCGGCCCGCAGTGGCCGAGCCGGGCCGGATAGCCGCATAAGAGCATCCGGAAAAAAGAACGGCCGTTTTCGATTATGATGATCTGCCCCCTCGGTAATCAGCGCACTAAAGCCAAAATACGCGCCAATTTCGAGATAGAGGGGTGACAGAACTGAACGGGGCACGAGGCGAGGGACCTTTAATCGAAAAACGAGTGCAGCCGAATACGAAAACAGGACGCTGGATCGTCGGTGCTAGCGCCGTCATCCTGGCCAACTGCCGGCTCACCGGCCATCAATTACGAAGGACGACGTCGCATTGTGGGGTTTTATGAGAATTGCAGTCCTGGATGACGATTCGGCTCAGGCCGACCTTGTTTGCCAAACGCTTTCGGCGGCCGGGCACGTCTGTCACGCTTTCGGCGCGGGCCGCGAACTGGTGAGGCAGTTGCGGCGCCAGACCTTCGACCTTCTCGTGCTCGACTGGAACGTACCCGACATGTCGGGCGAAGAGGTGCTGCGCTGGGTACGCGAAAGCCTTTCCGAGCGCTTGCCAGTCCTGTTCATGACGAGCCGCGGCCGCGAAACCGAC
>DASVNP010000005.1:0-5184 GCA_036383775.1 Paraburkholderia sp.
GTTGACGAAGTGGCTGCAGGTCGGCGAACTAGGAACGCGCACGATGAAGGTTGGCGATTTGTAACCGATGGAAGCGCCCCGCTGATTGGAGTCATCGCCGACTGGCGGAGACGGATATCTGGTCGAACCGCTACAGCGTGGTGCTAGACGCCTTCAGCCCTTGGATTTGCGGCTCGGCTGCCAGGAGACGTTAGATATATCTGATGGCCTCGGGTAGTAGTCGGGCCGATTCGAGTAACCGGGTAGCATTTCGGTCCGCAAATGATGATTTTCAACGATTACCCGGTCGCATTTCCCGCCGAAAATCGGCTCTAGGAATTGCTTTAAAATCAGCTGCTTGCACCGCTAACTACCCGGGTACTGTTTCGGTACACTCACTACGACACCATCACGCAGGTCCGGTCCAAGCATCCACCATCAGCACCTCCCGACTCATATAAACTCCCCACATGCCCCCAGAAATCGACTACCTCAACCCAGCTCTTCCTTCCGGCCTCCGCCACGTGTCGATGCCCGTGGTCGACGCGACTCCAGAAACCCTCACCGGATTTGGCAAGCTTGTAACGGACCCAAGCGAGTGTGCGATCGAGATTGTCCAGTGGCCGGCGTTGGGAACAAGACCCATAGACCCCGGAACCGGTGATGAAGCAGGCACAACCGAAGGCACATTCGTCAGCGAATGGCGCGGGGACATTCTCTACGGTCGAAACGACGCCGTCGGTGGCAACTACATCCTTGCATACGCAAAGGAACCTGAAGCAGCCCACGACGACCACGCCAATGCACCCGAACGCATGCTGCTCTGGCACGCGAACTACCACCCAGACGGCGGACAGCTCTTCTTCCCTCTAGACCATCGCCCCTTCTACGTTCCATTGGCATTACCCGGTGACGACATCTCGCCGGAGAAATTCGTGTGCTTTCGCTTCGACGGACAGCAGGGTCTCTACATCCATCCAAACATCTGGCATGAAGGCGTGTTCACGCTTGGAGGGACACAGCGGTTCTTTGACAAGCAAGGCGCCGTCCACGCTCGCGTCTCTGTCGACTTTGCCCGCGAGTTTGGCTGCCTTCTCGAGGCGCCGATCTTCAGCGACGCCTAACCGTTTGGTCAAGAAACGGTGATCCGGCCATCGAGCAACCGCCTCAAACCCTCAAATCAGCCAGAATCTGTTCAGCAAGAAAATCGCAGGGCGGTCGCCCGGACCGCGCACTGCGAGCCAGAACAACTTCCAGGTCATTCAGCGGCGGCAGCCCTTCGTTCTGCGATAGCTGAACGAGGTGCGCCGGTACGCTGCATCGTGCAAGAGGCGCTATCGCGAGCCCTGCTTCGACCATGCTGATCAGGCCCAACAAACTCGGGCTTTCGTAGGACATCCGGTATTTGATATTTTCCCGCTGGAGCGCGCTGATGGCATAGGCACGTGCAGTACTGCCATGTGCGAATACGGCAATCGAAAGCGGGCGCTCTTTCCACACTTTTCTTGCGGGCGACCCGACCCACACCATTGGCTCGAACCGGATGAATTCGCCCGCGACGCCCCTTGTTTTCGTGAAGCAAGCCAGGTCGAGCGTGTTGTCTTTAAGTAATGGAACAAGCTCACTGCTTGGCAAACCGATCACCCGAATTTCTACACGCGGATGAGCAACCGCGAACTTTGCCAGAACCTGCGGCAGCAACGATGAAGCGTAGTCATCCGGAACACCGATAGTTACGCGCCCCTTGATCTCCGGGCGCACTACTGACGCCCACGCTTCCTCGCGCATCGCAAGCATTCGACGGCCGTAGTCGAGGAGCGTCTTGCCCTCGGCGGTAATCGCTACGTTGCGGGTGCTTCGTACGAAGAGCGGTTTCCCCAGCGCTTCTTCAAGCGTCTTTATCTGCATGCTCACTGCCGACGGCGACCGGCGCACGGACTCCGCACCTCGAACAAACGATCCTGTATCAGCGACCGCCACCAGCATTTCAAGCACGTCCAGATCGAGTTTTTTCACTTTAGTCAGAAAATCTGAGTAATAGATTCAGTTTAATCCGTTTTACCGGTGTATTCATCAAGGCGATACTACGACCAATGATCACTTGGCGGAGCCCGGGAAAATGCACGGTACGGTTTCGATATACGGATTTCTGGCGGTCGGCGGAATGCTCGCTGTGACACCGGGGCCGAACATGATCTACGTGATGTCGCGCTCGATTGCGCAAGGACGCACGGCCGGGCTGATCTCGCTTGCAGGCGTCATGCTCGGCTACCTCTTCTATATGTTCGGCGCAGCGTTTGGTATCACGGCGTTTTTTGTGAGCGTGCCTTATGCAGCCAGCGTTCTTGGCGCGGGAGGTGCTGCGTATCTGTTCTATCTTGCGTGGCAGGCTGTGAAGCCGGGTGGCCGCTCTCCCCTGGAGGTTCGTGAGCTGCCTCGCGAACAGCCTCGCCGGCTCTTCGCGATGGGCGCAACGACTAGTCTGTTGAATCCCAAGCTCGCGATGATCTTTCTGTCACTGCTGCCGCAATTCATCAATTACCAGGACGGCAGTGTTCTCAGGCAATCGCTCGTGCTCGGTTCGTCGTTGATTGTTGCGTTTGCATCCGTGAATGGTTTCGTGGCGGTCTGCTCGGGCAGCATGGCGAAGTTCCTCTCCAGTCGCCCTGGACTTCTGCAGGCTCAACGCTGGACGATGGGAATTGTTCTGGTGGCCCTCGGTGCACATATGACCGTCGATGCATTGAAGCTGGCAGGCATCAACTGATGCAACCGCTACGCCCTGCTGTCACCGCCCTTCCCCTGAGACATATTGAACGCTGCGTCTGTATTGGCTGGGTGTCACGCCCTGCTGACGAACAAAGAAACGCGTGAAATTGCCCGGCGAGTCAAAGCCCAGATCGAGCGCGATATCCTGAAGCGCCATTTCCTGCTGCGAAGAAACACGCTCGATCGACAGGTCCATCCTCAGCATGCTGCTGAAAGTCGCGGGCGTCATGCCGGTCTGCTTGTGGAATAGATGGAAGAAATGCGGACGCGATAACCCCACCCTTTGCGCAAGATCGTCGAAGTCGGGTGTAAGGCCCCTCGCCTGTTTCATTGCTTCGATCGCACGACGAATCCTGATGTCATACGCGATACTGCCGACGAGTCCCGCTGCTGAAAGTACGTCCCCTTGGGGCGATTTACCGACGAGTTCGCCAGTCATGTCGGCAATCAGCCCTTGGACCGCCTGAAGCGACCGGCCCTCACGGTCGGTCAGAATGTCGAGCAGATCAGAATGGAGGCGGCTGAGCTTCCCCTGCAACAACACGGACGAGCCCGGAAAGAACCGGGGATGAACACTGTACGCGAAACGCCGGTCGACATCCCTCAACCAATCCGGCTCCAGATAAAGTGCGAGCAACACTGTCGACTGCGATTGTGGGCGATGTTCATAAAAATGCGGCTCCCACGCATTCACGAGCAGCACGTTCTTGTCTGACAAAACATACTCACGATTGCGGACCCCGAACTGAATGTCGGGACCACCTTCCTTGAAGATGACGTGGGAAACCCGATGCGCGTGGAGGACCATGCTTTGATCAAGCAGCAGCAACGCCACTCTTCCGAACGGCCCGTGAATGATTCGTAAAGGCTCGGACATGTAATTACCTCCTGCCGCCCTGATGAATTCAAAGCGTTCGCCGTGTCTCGGCCGCATCGCGCAAAAAAGTCACCATACGGAATGATAAATCGGCATCGTCCGTGACAAGTCTGCATACGGCCGGAGCCACGACAAGTGGGACATTCGCCTACTCTGCGTACAGGCCCTCTTGCACCGCTGCTATCGAAGTACGGCCTGAAGGCTGGCCAACACGTTTTGAAGTCCGAACGTGAATGGCGCGTGCTGCAATGCAGGATGCCCCTCGCTACATTCGCACATTCAAGGAGACGATCATGGCTGGTGTCGGCAGTGAAAAGGTATTTGAGAATGACAAAGTTATTGTGTGGAACTTCGTTCTCGCACCGGGCGAGGAAACGCCGGTACATACCCACACGCTTTCATACATGTGGTACGCGATCGAAGGTGCGCCCTTGCATATCTTTGATGAAAACGGCGGAGACCTCGGCATCTTCGAAGTACCGACGGGCGCGATTTACTCACTCAAATGCGAGAACGGGTATCTGGAAGTGCTGTCCGAAATCGGCAAGGGCGCCAAGGTTCCCGCGACGCACAAGGCACGCAACGAGGGTAGCAATCCATACCGCGAAGTACTGGTCGAGTACAAATAGCCGCGCCTGACTGAGCCTGAGTTGGCACCTTGGCAGTCCCCCCGAACGCCCCGAAATGTGAGGCGGCGTTCGGGCGATCCGACAACAATGACTTAAGCGCGACGCTGCAGCAACGTGGTTATGTTGCGCGTCTCGATCTCCGTGAACTGTTCCACGGCATCGGCTCCCTCCAGCGACAGATCCGGGTCGAGCCCGTCTGCCAGACGTTCGAGTTGCATGTTATTCCACGGCAGAAGATGAAACGGATGGAGCGCAGCTTCGGGACTAGGCGCACGATCAACTTCACCGGCGAGAATGCGCTTCGGAATCTCAGGATCGGCAATGATCGGACGACCGAGCCCGATGACATCCAGTTCGCCGCGCTCCAGCGATTCGATCATGGCTGCCGTCGTACGAAATCCACCGACCACCATCACAGGCATCTTCGCTGCGGCACGAACAGAAGCGGCAAAATCCACGAAAAAGGCTACGCGCTTGACGGTGCTTGCGCGCGGTGCGTCTTCTCCCTCGTCCATTAACGTGAGGCCGGCAATCTTCGGCTGCTCGAGCGAACCGCCCGATAGCTCGAGCAGATCGAGCGAAGAATCGTTGAGTTTCTTCACGAGTTCGACGCACTCGGCATTGGTGAACCCGCCCTTCTGAAAATCAGAAGAATTGAGCTTCAGCGCAACCGGAAAGTCCGGACCAACGGCGGAGCGAACCGCAGCCACCACCTCGAGCACGAAACGGGAGCGGTTTTCAAGCGAACCTCCCCATCTGTCTTCGCGCTTGTTCGCGAGCGGGCTAAGGAACTGCGAAATCAGGTAACCATGGGCCCCATGCAACGAGACACCGGTGAAACCGGCCTCGCGCACTTTCCTGGCTGCGAAGGCGAATTGCCCGACGGCCTGCATGATCTGCTCTTCCGTCATTTCGCGCGGCGTGGCGAAC
>DASVNP010000006.1:0-3427 GCA_036383775.1 Paraburkholderia sp.
CCAGAATCGCCTTCGGATTACCTGCCGCCACGAGACATTCCTGCCGCGCAATCCGCCAGAGCGACGCGTCGTCCTGCCGGGTCGTGTCGATAGCCGGCGCGTCGCTGCGCCACAACTGGATGGCAAGCCAGATCAGATAGGCAGCACCGGCCAGTTTGATCGCAAGAAAGAACCACTCGGACGCGTGCAGCACAACGGCGAGGCCCGTCGCGGCCAGCACCAGCATCACGGCGAACGCGACTAACCGGCCGGTGCCGCCGACGAACGCCGTCATGAAGCCGTGACGCGCGGCGACGTTGATCGATAGAAGATTGTTCGGGCCGGGCGCGAGGTTGATCGCGAAGCAGGCGGGCAGGAAGAACAGCCAGGCGGTGATAGACATGACGGCTCGCACTGAGAAGAGGGCGGGACGGGGTTGCGCAGTCGGGAGCATGAAACGGCTGGCGCCAATGACGCCCCGATTCCGCGCGATTCTGCGTTTCCTCGCTATTTCCCGATTGTAGCGAATCGGCGCACCGTGCCGATTCGGTCCGTCTGCTCAATTCACCGACTTAACGAAGCCTGGGTCGCTGATCAATGCATCGACGCTCAGCCTGACCGTGTCTTCGATGGCGATGGTATTGCTGGTGAATTTAGGCGACTTCTGCCGGACCGTCTTGGTGGTTGAGAACACAACCTTCTGGGTCGTGGCATCGGTCACGATGTAGCGCATTTTCAGCGTCCAGAATGCCGGCGAGCGTGCGTCGTCCACCGTGAACTTCTCGATGCTGCCGCTCAGCACCTTCCTGCCTTCGGTGAGATGAAAGCCCGCGATCTGCAAGCTGCTGACAATGCTGTTGCGCACGGTCTCGTTGATATCGCTTTTTAGCACGATGCCGGTCATCGCCGTGTTTTCGATCCGGTTCGGCGAAACCTGGCCGTTGCGAGCCGGCATGTAGGCGAAATCGCCGGCGGGCGCGACGCTCAGCCAGCCGGTTGGATGCGCGGTTGCGCGCGGTGGGCAATTCAGGCCGAACCACGACCACGAGCATGCGGACAGCATCAACGGCAGCGCGACGACCCCGCAACCCTTGAGCACGGTGGATCTCAGGCCCGGACGCATGGGATCGAGCGATGGCCGCAGAGACTGACTCTGTTGCGGCGACTCGGGCGCTGTGCTGGAAAAAGCGGCGGTCGAGGTCAGAGGAATTGCCTTTTAAGTTGAGTCATTCCGGTACAGAGCAGCATGGTAACAGCGAGCCGATCCCGTGCATCTTCTAAAGTGGATCGGGGTCCGGAATTCTCGAACTATTGAAGTAGCTGCGCTTCAGGGGCAATGCGATCAAAAGAACCCGGCTTTCCCCTGAGTCATATCCACCAGGGCTAGCCGGGCCTCGTCTATCGCGTTGACGGGCAGGCGGACCGTCATCTTCACCAGCATCCCGTAGGCACTGTCCACAAGGCCATAACCTTCAGCCTCGATCCATCTGCGCACCTTCGCTTCATCGGCATAGCTCACTTCGACGATCAGCGTAACCTGGGCAATCCTCTCCACCCGCGGCGCGTCCAGTAGAACCGAAGCAATCGCGTCGGTATACGCTCGCACCAACCCGCCGGCGCCCAGCTTCACGCCGCCGTAATACCGCACGACGGCGGCCAGCACGCCGTCTAGGTCGTGATGCCGCAGCACTTCGAGAATCGGCCGGCCCGCGGTGCCGGACGGCTCGCCGTCGTCGGACATGCCTGACTGGCCACCTGCCAGCAGCGCCCAGCACACATGCGTCGCGCCTGGATGCTCGTCGCGCAGGCGCCGCAACTCGGCCATTGCGGCGTCGCGGTCGGCGACCGGTATCGCGTGCGCGATGAAACGGCTTTTGCGAATCTCGAGTTCCGCGGAGAGCGGCGCGGGCAAGGTGTAGGTGGGCAAGGCAAAGACTTCAGTGGATAAAAAATGCGGGCCGCACGTGGAGCGTAGGCGGCCCTGTGCCCGCAATGGTAACGGATCGTCGGCGGGGAATCGCCGAACGATCTACAATCGTCCGCTGAACGCGCGCCTCTGCGTAGAACCGGGCGCGCCACATAGGAGACGACATGCTTGACCTTTCTACGCTAGGAACCTTCGTTGCCGTTGTACTCGGGCTCTTTCTGATTCCCGGTCCGGCCGTGCTGCTGGTTTTGACCCGCACGGTGCATGGTGGGCGCAAGGCCGGCATACTCACCGGCCTCGGCGTCGCCGCTGGCGATTTCATCCACACGCTTGGCGCTGCGATTGGCCTGTCGGCCTTGCTGATGACGTCGGCGCTCGCCTTCAATGCCGTGAAAATCGTCGGCGCCGCCTATCTCGTCTATCTGGGCGTTCGCGCCTTGCGCGAAAAGCAGGCGAGCGCGCATTTGCCGACGGTTGCGCCGGTATCCGCCTCCAAGGCCTTCTTTCAGGCAATCCCTGCCGAAGTGCTGAACCCCAAGACCGCGCTGTTTTTCCTCGCGTTTCTGCCGCAGTTCGTTCGGCCTGAGCACGGTTCTTCGTTCCTTCAGTTCACGACGCTGGGCCTGATCTTCGTTGGCATGAGCGCGCTTTATACAACGCTGATCGTGCTGACGATTCGTCCGCTGGGCAAACTCGTCAAGCGCCTGACATGGCTTAGCCGCTGGCAAAACAAGATTATCGGCGTGCTGTTCATCTCGCTCGGCCTGCGCGTCGCGACGCAAACACGCTGATCCTGCAGCATTGACGCGGCCGCGCACCGCTTTTTCGTTCGGGTGCGCGGAAACACGCTGTCGCACTCGAACTAGATATTCCGGCGTTGCCGCCTCAGGCGGCCTTCGCGTGCGTATTCCATCTGGCCCTCGGTGCGCACGGCGAGCTTCTCCTGTTCGGCGCGGCTCTTCTGCCGCGTATCGTCGATATCCCCCACACGCAGTACCTCCTGCGCGATCCGTATGCGTAGCGTCATTAATGGTTCGCCGCGTTCGACCAGCGTGCGGTCGGCGGCGCGCGCCTGCTGGACGCCGCTGTCGATCAGATTGCGCAACTCCAGCAGAGTGAGCCGCTGCCGTTGAATCTCGAGGATGAGGCGCTGGATGGCCTGCTCGTCGCGCGTACGCCACCAGGCGCGCAGTTCAGCGAGCGTTGGAGATTCGAAGGGAGGAAGGCGCATTGTTCAGACGAAAAGTACTGTGTATACGTACAGTATATCCCGTCTTTTTACTGAAACGCGGAGTGCGCGTCGACCTGCTGGAACGCCCTATAGCAGGGGGCGTTCCAACGCTCGCTCAGGTGAGCGCGAGCATGATGGTGGTGGAGATCACGATGATGAAAAGGCAGGCGGCGGTCAGTACGTCGTAGGGATAGTTCATGTCGAAACCATGACGTGTCGGGTGAATCGACCCATCATAGGCATAAACATTCCCCTTGACTGTCAAGCATTGCAAAGGCGCGGCGACCCTC
>DASVNP010000007.1:0-6980 GCA_036383775.1 Paraburkholderia sp.
ATCCCGTAAGCGAGTGTCACGTGCGGGACGTACGGCGTAGTCGGCGAGACCGCACGATCCTCAAATCCAGCGTTCAGCAATGCCGGCCCGAGTGCATCGTGAAGCGCGTGGAGCCCAGCGACACCCTCGCCTCCACCCAACACCAGCGGCCCCGGCCGCGGCTTCAGCGCAAAACTGACCGCACTGTCGAACTCGACGCTAAAGGGCTTCATGCTGATCGACGCGGCCGCGTTCATGGCGGCATCCACCCGCGCCTGCGGCAAGCCGCCCGCGAAATTCCCGAGGTGTAGCAACGTGACGTGCAAACGGTTGGCCGCGAGCGGTTTGCTCTTCGAGCGCGCCTCCAAGCAAAACTGCTGCGCCAGCTTCGAGATTCCCGTTGCCGTGCGCGTATCTGGAAAGACGGCGAAGAACAGGCCGTCTGTCGGCACAGGCGGCGCCTCGAGCCCCGGCAGCCAGAGTTGCTCAGGCATGGCGCGCCTGAATGAGTGACGCAAACATTTCGACGAATCTCCTCGCATCGATGCGGGCTTGCCCACGCATCTGAAAATTTTTACGACTCGATGGGACGAGACGAGGTTCAGCCCCCCCCGTGCCCCCGCCCGCTCACGCCCAATGAACATGCACTCACTGGCCGTCCACGCACGATACTGTACATTCATACAGTATCGCTGACAACGTGGAATCGCTCAATCCGCAGGAAGTACTGGCCGACGCAGCGAAATGCCCAGAGTTTTGAGCACACCCGGCACACGAAAGAAGGGCGCCGCAGCGCCCTTCTTTCGTGCCTTCAACTCATCTCCAACGCCGACTCAACCGGAAACGAACCCGGCGCTGGCAAAGCGCGCCGGTGCTCACTCGTCTCGAAGGCCGCACAGCGCAGCCGCAGCTAGAACATCCGTCCGCTAAAACCGGTATCCCAGTCCAAGAAAGACGATCACCGGATCCGCCGTGATGCGCGTCCTGTTGGACAACACCGTCTGACCGTTGGCGGCCACCGCATTGACCGTCGCATTTGTCTTGAGAGACAGATAAGTCACCGACCCTGTCGCATACCAGTTCTTGCTGATGTTGTAAGACGCGCCCGCGACGAACGCGGGATTCCACGACGGACTGAGCGATGCCGTCACCTGTCCGCCCGGCCCCGCAATCTGCTGCAACGCGCCGCCGAATGTCGAATTGAGATTGGTATGCGAGAACCAGGTGTAGTTCACGCCGACGCCGATGAACGGGCGCAGCTTCGCCTGCGCGTCGAAGAAGAAATACTTCAGGAACAGAATGGGTGACCACGAACGGGTGGTAGCGAGCGGCTGCAGATTCCCCAGATTGAGCGATGGCCCGCCCGCGCCGAATGGTGTGGCTTTACCCTGCGCAAAGAGCTGAAGCTTGGGTGGTATGCCCGCAGCCAGGTCAACGGCAATATTGTCCGTCACGAAATACGTGTTCGAGAGTTCCAGGGTGAACGTGTTATGTATCTGACCACCCGTGCCCGTTGACGTGAATGTGCCCAAAGCCGAACTGCTCTGCAACGAGGTTGCGGACGACGGAGCAAAGTCGAGCCAAACGCCACCCGCGCTGGTTATGAGACTGCCGGCGCTCTGCGCCATCGCGCTACTGGTACATAGCGCGCCTGGTATTAACGCAAGGCATGCAAGTTTTTCAAACATATCCCCTCCACTTTATTTCGCATTACATATCAATAGTTTTGCATCGACACCTGTTCCCGCAGCACCGCTTGTCTCGCCGCTCAGAACTGCTCGATTGGCAGGCTCGACCCGCCCGATTCGCCGCTGCGGATCGCCTCCAGGAGCGCATTCGCTTTGGGCAAGATCTTGTCGGTGTAGAAGCGTGCAGTGGCGAGCTTGGTGCGATGAAAGTCCGGGTCCTCATTCGCTGCGTTTTTTCCCGACGCAATGAGCGCGGCGCGTCCCATCTGCCAGCCACCGCACACATAGCCGGCGAGCATCAGATAGTCGACGGAACTGGCAAGCGCGGCATCGGGCTGAGTCGCCAAGGCCTGCAGCATCCAGGCGGTAGCGTCTTCAAGCGCCTGCACACCGTCCGCGAGCGCTGCGCCCACGGACGCCACTTGCGCATCCGTGCTGCGCGTGAGCTCCAGCGCGGCCTCACGTATCTCCGCAACCAGGTCGGCCATCCCCTCGCCTTTGTCTGAAGCGAGCTTGCGACCGGCAAGGTCCGCCGCCTGAATGCCTGTGGTGCCCTCGTAGATCGGCGCAATCCGTGCGTCACGCAGGAACTGGCATGCGCCCGTCTCTTCGATGTAACCCATCCCGCCGTGCACCTGCACGCCCGTCGACGCGATCTCGACGCCCAGCTCCGTGCACCATGCCTTCAACACGGGGATCAGAAGATCGACACGCACCTGGCGACGTGCACGCTCAGCGGCGTCCGGGTCACGGTGCGCGCGGTCCATGTCCGCGGCCATCACATACGCGAAGGCACGCATGGCTTCGATCTGGGATTTCATCGTCATCAACATGCGCCGCACATCCGGGTGATGGATGATCGCCACCGCGCCACCCGATTTGCTGGACGCGAGCCGTCCCTGGACACGTTCCTTCGCGTATTCGCGTGCCTGCTGATAAGCACGCTCCGCGATCGCGAGTCCCTGGATACCCACCTTCTGGCGCGCCTCGTTCATCATCGTGAACATATGCGCGAGGCCTTTGTTCTCCTGCCCCACCAGATAGCCGATCGCCCCGCCCTGATCGCCGAAGCTCATCACGCAGGTCGGACTCGCGTGAATGCCGAGTTTGTGTTCGAGCGACACGCAATGCACATCGTTGCGCGAGCCCGGCGATCCATCGGCGTTAAGGAGGAATTTCGGCACGAGGAACAGCGAGATGCCGCGCACGCCTTCGGGTGCGTCGGGCGTGCGCGCCAGCACGAGGTGAATCACGTTGTCCGTCATGTCGTGATCGCCCCACGTGATGAAGATCTTCTGGCCGGAGAGGCGATAGTGATCGACGTCAGGTACGGCCTTGGTGCGCACGGCGGCGAGGTACGAACCGGCTTGCGGCTCGGTCAGGTTCATCGTGCCGGTCCACTCGCCGCTGACCATCTTCGGCAGATAGCGTGCTTTCAACTCATCAGAACCGTGTTGCCGCAACGCCTCGGTGGCGCCGGCGGTCAACAGCGGACACAGCGCGAACGCCATGTTGGACGAGTTCCACATTTCCACGGTCGCCGCCTGCAGAAGTTCAGGCAAGCCCTGACCGCCGAACTCCGGGTCGCCGCTCAGGCCGCTCCAACCTCCCGCGACGAACTGCCCGTAGGCAGCCGAGAAACCGTCGGCGGCCACCACGCCGTCAGGCGTCAGCCGCGCGCCCTGTTCGTCGCCTGGCTTGTTGAGTGGCGCAAGCACTTCGGTCGCGAGCCTTGCGGCCTCTTCGAGTACCGCCTCGGCGAGTTCCGGAGTCGCCTCCTCGTAGCCCGGCAGCGAAGACAACTCGCCGAGCTCCGCCAGTTCCGTCATCACGAAACGCATGTCGCGCAGCGGCGCAATATAGGTGCTCATCATGTGCTCCTGCATCAATCCTGTTGTAATTTGTCCAGTCCGCGGGACAACTCCGGCAACACCTTGAACAGGTCGCCCACGATCCAGTAATCGGCGACCTGAAAGATCGGTGCCTCCTCGTCCTTATTGATCGCGACGATCACCTTCGACTCCTTCATCCCGGCCAGATGCTGGATCGCGCCGGAGATGCCGACCGCGATATACAACTGCGGGGCGATGACCTTGCCGGTCTGGCCCACCTGATAATCGTTGGGCGCGAAGCCGGCATCGACCGCCGCGCGCGATGCGCCGACTGCCGCGTTGAGCTTGTTGGCAATGTCATCGATGAGCGCGAAGTTTTCGCCGGAACCCATGCCGCGGCCGCCGGAGATCACGCGTTGCGCGGACGTCAGCTCCGGGCGTTCCGAGCGGGTGAGCTGGTGGCTCACGAAGCGCGAGCCCGGCACTTCAGCCGCAGGCTCCAACGCGTCGATCGCGGCGGTGCCCCCTTCGGCGGGCGCGGCCGCGAAGGCCGTCGTGCGAACGGTAATCACCTTGATCGGGTCGGCGCTTCGCACCTTTGCCAGCACGTTGCCCGCATAGATGGGGCGTACGAACGTATCGGCAGATTCGACGGCACTGATCTCTGAGATCTGCGCCACGTCGAGCAACGCGGCCACGCGCGGCATCACGTTCTTCGCGGTCGTGGTAGCGGATGCGATCACGTGGCTATAGTCAGGCGCGATCTTCACGACGAGCGCCGCCAGATTCTCGGCCAGCGCATGGCCGTAATGCACGGCGTCGGCGTAACGAACCCGCGTGACGCCGGCAATACGGGCCGCCTGTTCGGCGACTACTGCGCTTTGCGAGCCGGCCACGAGTACATGAATATCGTCGCCGAGTCGGGCGGCGGCGGTAACGGCATTCAGGGTCGCTGTCTTGAGCGCCTGATTGTCGTGCTCAGCAATAACGAGTACGGGCATTTTTTCTCCCCTTGTGGGTTAGATGACGTGGGCGACGTTATGCAGCTTGTCGATCAGTTCGGCTGCATCGGCGACGCGAATGCCTGCCTCGCGTTTGGCGGGCTCCGCGAGCCCGAGCGTAGTGAGCCGCGGCTTGACATCGACGCCGAGCGCGTCCGGCGTCATCACGTCGAGCGGCTTTTTCTTCGCCTTCATGATGTTGGGCAACGTGGCGTAGCGCGGCGTGTTCAAGCGCAGATCGGCGGTAATAACCGCCGGCAGATCGACTTCGATCGTTTCGAGGCCGCCGTCGATCTCACGCGTGACCGTGGCCTTGCCCGCTTCGATCGCGACCTTCGAGGCGAATGTCGCCTGCGGCCAGCCGAGCAGCGCCGCGAGCATCTGGCCGACCTGGTTAGAGTCATCGTCGATCGCCTGCTTGCCGAGCAGCACCAGTTGCGGTTGCTCCTTATCCACTAGCGCCTTCAGCAACTTCGCGACCGCTAGCGGCTGCAACTCCACATCCGTGTCGACCAGGATGGCGCGGTCGGCGCCCGTGGCCAGCGCGGTGCGCAGCGTTTCCTGGCAAGCCTGTACGCCGCACGAAACCGCGATCACCTCGCTCACCACGCCGGCTTCCTTGAGGCGCACGGCCTCTTCAACGCTGATCTCGTCGAATGGGTTCATCGAGAGCTTCACGTTGGCGATGTCGACAGCGCTGCCGTCGGCCTTTACGCGGACCCTCACATTCGCGTCGACGACGCGTTTGACAGGAACAAGTACTTTCATTGCCTACTCCATTTGAAAATTGCTTAGGGGTTGCCGCGCACCGTCACGGCGCCTCGGCGAACACGCTGTTGCGATGGCCGTCGAACATGTCGACCAGATAGCGTTCAAGCGGTTTTTCCGACGCTGTCTTCGGTATCTCGGTCACCACCTGCAACCAGGTGATGACCGAACTTGCTTCCAGCTTCGCGCGGCATGCACGGAATATCTGCTGCGGGTCGAAACGGGCCGCGTCCTTGGGCACTACCGCCGCGACCACGTCCTTCTCGCCGGGCGCGCCCGACGCGGCCTTCACGCCGTACACGTAGACGTCTTCGACCAGACCGGATTCGGCGATCACTTTCTCGATCGGCGCCGGATTGATGAACTCGCCGTTGTGGCGAATGCCGCCGCCTTTGCGGTATTCGAAGAAGAGCCAACCGTTCTCGTCTTCGCGCACGACGTCGCCCATATACAGCCAGCCGTCCCTGCACTTCTTCGCCGACGCTTCCGGATTGCCGAAGTATTCGACCTTGAACGGCGAGCCATCCGCCGGACGGAACAGCAGCTCGCCAGGCACGCCGGGCGCGCAGTCGTTGCCGTCGTCGTCGACAATGCGGTGCCTGAGAATCGGCGCCGGCTTGCCGATACTGCCCACCGGGCCGATCCCTAGCGGCTTGACCGTGATCCCGCCTTCCGCCGCGCCGTAGAACTCGACGATCTGCACGCCGAAGCGCTGCTCGAAGGCCTTCCAGATCGCCGCGGGCATTCCTGCGGATATCACGAAGCGCACGGGGTTGTCCGCATCATCGGGCTTGTTCGGTTCGCTGTAGACCGCCGTAGTCATGCCACCGAGCAGCGTGAACGTCGTACAGCGGTAATTGCGGGTGATCTCCCACAGACGAGACTTCGTAAAGCGGCGCGACAGCACGGCGCGCATGCCGGCCGTGAGCGAGGCGCCCAGCGTCACGATCTGCGCGTTGGCATGCGTGAGCGACAGTCCCGAATACGGCCGGTCGCCGGGCACGTAGCCAAACAGCGCCGACACCGCCGCCGAGGTGCTGCAATAGCGGCGCTGAGTCATGACGATGCCCTTCGGATCGCCCGTGGTGCCGGACGTGAAAATCAACTGCATCGCGCTGTCGGGATCGCGGGCCACGACCGGCAATTCGGGCACCCGCTCCGGCAGCAACGCTCGGTACGACAACACGTCGGGGAAATCGGTGAGCGGCTTCGCGCCCTCGTCCGTTTCCAGGCCGATCACCCAGGACAGTTTGGGCAGCGAAGCGCGAACGGCAAGCAGGTTGTCGAGCGCATAGTCAGCGGCGATAACGCCGCGGCAACCCGGGCTGCCGAGCATAAAGGCGAGCTTCTCGCCTCGCGCGCGCGGATCGATTGGCACGAACACCGTGCCCGAAATCGACGCCGCGACCATCGCATCGATAAACTCCGCGTGATTGGCCATCAGCAGCGCGAAGTGCTCGCCGGGTTGCAAGCCCCGATCGATCAACACCTGCGCAAGCCGCTGGCCGTTCTCCCACAACTGCCGGTACGTGCGCGCCTCGTCGGGCCGCACGCCGGCGCCTTCGACGGTCAGCACGTCGAGATCCGGCATGGTCTCGACGCGGTTGGCGAGCAACGCTGCCAACGTGGTTTCGGGTGTGGTGCTCATGACGCCCTCTCTCCTTGCAGATGCGGTTCGGTCTTGCGCGTGCGCGTTTTCACGTTGCGGCCTC
>DASVNP010000008.1:0-11446 GCA_036383775.1 Paraburkholderia sp.
ATCGAAAGCGCGAACCGCCTGCGCAAGCAGGAATTGATGTTCGCCATTCTAAAAAAACGAGCCAAAACGGGCGACACGATCTTCGGCGACGGCACGCTCGAAGTGCTGCCGGACGGCTTCGGCTTCCTGCGTTCGCCGGAGACCTCGTACCTCGCCAGCACGGATGATATTTACATCAGCCCGTCGCAAATCCGCCGCTTCAACCTGCATACGGGTGACTCGATCGAAGGCGAAGTCCGCACGCCGAAAGACGGCGAACGCTACTTCGCGCTGGTGAAGGTGGACAAGGTCAACGGCCAGCCGCCGGAAGCCTCGAAGCACAAGATCATGTTCGAAAACCTGACGCCGCTGCACCCGAACAAGGTGCTGCTGCTCGAGCGCGAAATGCGCGGCGAGGAAAACGTCACGGGCCGCATCATCGACATGATCGCGCCGATCGGCAAAGGCCAGCGCGGCCTGCTGGTGGCGTCGCCGAAGTCGGGCAAGACCGTGATGCTTCAGCACATCGCCCACGCGATCAAGCAGAACCATCCGGACGTCGTGCTGTTCGTGCTGCTGATCGACGAACGCCCTGAAGAAGTGACGGAAATGCAGCGCTCGGTGGCGGGCGAAGTGATCGCCTCCACATTCGACGAACCGGCTGCGCGTCACGTGCAAGTTGCCGAAATGGTGATCGAAAAAGCCAAGCGCCTCGTCGAAATGAAGAACGACGTGGTGATTCTGCTCGACTCGATCACGCGTCTCGCGCGCGCCTACAACACGGTCGTGCCGGCTTCGGGCAAGGTGCTGACGGGTGGTGTCGACGCGAACGCGCTGCAACGCCCGAAGCGCTTCTTCGGCGCCGCGCGCAATATCGAGGAAGGCGGCTCGCTGACCATCATCGGCACGGCGCTGATCGAAACCGGCAGCCGCATGGACGACGTGATCTACGAAGAGTTCAAGGGCACCGGCAACATGGAAGTGCACCTGGAGCGCCGTCTTGCTGAAAAGCGCGTCTATCCGTCGATCAATCTGAACAAGTCCGGCACACGCCGCGAAGAACTGCTGATCAAGCCGGAAGTGCTGCAGAAAATCTGGGTGCTGCGCAAGTTCATTCACGACATGGACGAAGTCGAGTCGATGGAATTCCTGCTCGACAAGATCCGCCAGACGAAGAGCAACTCCGAGTTCTTCGACATGATGCGCCGTGGTGGCGGCAGCTAAGGCCTTGGGCCGTTGCAGCCAGAACAGCCACACTGCATGGAAAAACCGCTCGCCTTAAACGAGCGGTTTTTTTTCGCCCGCTTTTTTCATCCGTTTTTCCGCTCACTTCTTCATTCTCGCACCACAGAGCTCACCCACCGGCATTGGCCGCCGCGTTGCTATCTCAATAACATGTACGTGAACGTACACGTTAAGATACAATACGAGCTCTCCACCATGTCTGCCACCGCTTATGTCGAAGGACTCGCCCGCCCTGCTGACAGTGCGCGACGCCGCCGAACGCCTCGGCGTCACACCGCGCACCTTGAAGTATTACGAGGAACGCGGCCTCGTCTCACCCACCCGCAGCGAAGGCCGCTACCGGCTCTACGATGAGGAAGACCTGAAGCGCTTCAGCCGTATTTTGCGTTTGCGCTCGCTTGGGTTCTCGCTGCACGGCATCACTGAAATGCTCAAGCGACCGCTCGAATCGGTCGACGGCAGCCAACGCTACTCGATCGACTCGCTGCAGGAGATTCACGACGCCATCGCGCACCAGGTCGAAGCACTCGACGCACGCATTGAAACCATGCGCCGCGAACTCAAGGAAGCGCAGAAACTGCGTGCCGAGCTGAGTCCCGATCTCGACTATCTGCAACGGCGCCTCGCCGGCGAGGATGCGGACGTCCTGCTCGAGCAACGCCGCAACGCCCGCGCCAACGCAAGCAACCAGCCGCCTGCGAAACGCACCAAAAAATCGGGCAGCTCCACGCCGGACGCGTCCACGCCGGGCGAGTCCTCATGAGCGCCGCGTCGCCTCGCGTACCGTTGTTCAGCGTCGACAAACTGCGCGGCGATTTTTTCCCCTGGGTGCTGGCCGTCGTCACCGGCCTCGACTATTTCGACAATTCGATCTTCTCGTTTTTCGCGAGTTACATCGCCGGTGGCGTCAACGCGTCGCCTGATGAACTGGTATGGGCCGCGAGCGCCTATGCGATAGCCGCGGTACTCGGCATCCTGCAGCAGCAGTGGTGGGTCGAGCGCTTCGGCTACCGGCGCTATGTGGCCGGCTGCATGCTGCTCTATTCCGCCGGCGCCGTGGCCGCAGCCCTGTGCGAATCGTCGATCGAGCTCGCATTCGCGCGCGGGTTCCAGGGCTACTTTATCGGCCCGATGATGGGCACCTGCCGCATCCTGATCCAGATGAGCTTCACCCCGCAGCAGCGGCCGACGGCCACCCGCGCGTTCATGGTGCTGATCCTCCTGAGCAGCGCGCTCGCGCCGCTGATCGGCGGCCAACTGGTCGCGCACTTCGACTGGCGCGCTCTGTTCGCCTGCACGGCGCCGGTGGGCGTGCTGTTCGCCTTGCTGGCGCTGCTCGCATTGCCCGACACCGGCAACCGTCTGCCCGAAGAACGCGGCTCCGCGCATATCTGGCCATACCTCATCTTCGCGTTCGCGCAAGGCGCGCTGCAAATCGTGATGCAGCAGGTTCGCTTCCGGTTGTTCAGCACGTCGCCCGGACTGATTCTGCTGACCGCCGCCGCCGTCATCGCGCTAGGCTGGTTCGTCTATCATCAGTGGCATCATCCCGCACCGCTCGTGCGCCTGCATGCACTGCGCGAAAAGGTCTTCCAGGCGGGGCTCGTGCTTTACATGTTCTATTACTACGTCTCGACCGTGTTCAGCTATCTGATCTCGCGCTTTCTCGAAAGCGGGCTCGGCTATCCGGTCGAAAACACGGGGCAGCTGGTCGGCGTGACATCGCTGATTTCCGGCAGCGCCCTGTTCGTCTATCTACGTTACGCGAAGCTGCTGCCGCGCAAGAAGTGGATCATCGTGCCAGGGTTCGCGGTGGCCGCCTTCGCCGCAGTGTGGATGACGCACATGTCGCCGGGTGTCGGCGAAGCGGCGCTGATCGGGCCGATGCTGTTGCGCGGCCTGCTGTTGCTATTCATCGTGCTGCCGGTCGCCAATCTGACGTTTAGAATCTTCGCCATCGAGGAATTCACGCACGGCTACCGGCTGAAAAATATCGTGCGGCAACTCACCATCTCCTTCGCGACAGCTTCGGTGATCATCGTCGAACAGCATCGGCAGGCGCTCCATCAAACTCGCCTCGCGGAGTTCGTGAATCCGTACAATCCGTTATTTCAGAACTCGCTCGCCGCGCTGACGCGAGGCTTTGCCGCCGCCGGCCGCTCAGCGGCCGAAGCGCATTCGCTGGCGATCGTGGAAATCAGCCGGACGGTTGCGCAGCAAGCCAGTTTTCTGGCCTCACTGGACGGCTTCTACTTTCTGGCCGGCGTGGCGATATGCGGCGGCGTGTTCGCCGCGTGGCAAAAACAGATCGACTAGGGGTTTCATCAGGCGATGCTCTCGAAACTCACTCAATGGCTGGGCACGCGCCGCCGCGACCGCGCGCTGCGCGACTACGCTATCGACGACAACCTTTGGCAAGCCACGCTCGACGGCCTGCCGTTCCTCGCCCATCTAGACGCGGCGGATCTCGCACGCTTGCGCGAACTGACGAGCCTGTTCATCGCGCAAAAGGAATTCTCGACCGCGCACGAGCTCGAACTGACCGACGCGATGACCGTGGCGATCGCTGCCCAGGCGTGCCTGCCGGTGCTGAACCTGAGCCTCGACCTGTATCGCGGCTGGGTCGGCGTGATCGTCTATCCGGGCGAATTCGTGATCCGCAAAACCGTCGAGGACGAGGACGGCGTGGTGCACGAGGTCGAACAGGATGCGAGCGGCGAAGCGTGGGAAGGCGGCCCCGTGGTGCTGTCGTGGGAAGACGCGCAGATGACGGACGGCACGGATGCCTACAACGTCGTGATTCACGAGTTCGCGCACAAGATCGACATGCAGAACGGCGATGCCGACGGCCACCCGCCGCTGATGCGCCGCTGGCACGCGCCGCTCGATTCGCAGGCGTGGGCGGACGTGTTCGACCATGCCTACGACCACTTCTGCGCCAAAGTTGACGCAGTGCCGGAGCGGCGCTGGGCGCGCTTCGAACGCGACTCGCTAATCGACCCTTACGCGGCTGACCATCCATCGGAATTTTTTGCCGTTTGCAGCGAGGCACTGTTCGTAAAACCGCATGAATTCGAAGCGGAGTATCCGCAGCTGTACCGGCTGCTGGCGCGCTATTACCGGCAGGATCCGGCGCGCGTCGGCGTGCAGTTCACGCCGGACTGAAGCCGGATTGATGCGCAAGCTGACGCGCGGGTCGAGGCTAAACGCCTACTGGGTAAGGGTTTCCGCCTGCCGGCCGGAAATCCGCGCGGCGGCGGCACGCAACCCGTCTGAACACCGCGCTCAACCAGCAAAAAGCCCGCAGAAAAGTCGTCAAGCGACTGATTTTCTGGCATAATCGCCGTTTTTCGACCCTAGGCAAGTGGCTCGCGCCAAGATGCGGTCCGCGCTCAAAAGCGGCTGCACGCGGGTTGGCTACCGCCAGATTAAAGGAAAGACCATGAAAGAAGGCATTCACCCGAATTACCGCGAAGTCCTGTTCGTCGACGTGTCGAACGACTTCAAGTTTGTGACGCGCTCGACCATCCAGACGCGTGAAACCGCCGAATTCAACGGCCAGACCTACCCGCTCGCCAAGATCGAAGTGTCGTCGGAATCGCATCCGTTCTACACCGGCCAGCAAAAGATCATGGACACGGCAGGCCGCGTCGAGAAGTTCCGCAACAAGTTCGGCTCGCGCGCTACCGGCAAGGCAGCAGCGAAGTAATACCCGCCTCGTTGCCGGCCGGTGCCCGCAACGAAGCCGCAGTGAAAAAGGGCAGCGCGAGCTGCCCTTTTTTGTCGCCTCGCGGATTGGCGTCATGCGCCGGGAAGGCATAAGCGCCTGGGCGCACCGTGTTTTCGCGACAAGTGTTACCGCTTCATCTACGACGTTGCAAGCCATTACCGGCCGTGACGCGCATCGCACGGCACGACTACAATGCCGGATGCTCCTACCTGGCCATTCCAGCCCGACAGGTTGCCCGCCCCAGGTTGCATCGCTTATCCAATATCCACACACCGCATGAGACCTGCCGTTCGCCTCACTGCTTCCGCGACCAGTGCGCTACCGCGCTGGCTGCTGCTGACTATCTGTATCGTCTACGCGTCGTTCGGGCTCTTCGGCCGCGATCCGTGGAAGAACGAGGACGCAGCCGGCTTTGGCGTCATGTGGACCATGGCGAACGGCGGTGCTCACGACTGGCTTCTGCCGAATCTGGTCGGCAAATACCTCACCGAAGACGGCCCGCTCGGCTACTGGTTCGGCGCCAGCGCGATCCGCGTGCTCGCGCCGTGGGTCGATGCGAGCAACGCCTCGCGCGTGTTCACCGGCCTGCTGTTCTGCGCGGGCTGCGCCTTCGTCTGGTATGCCGCCTACCTGCTTGGCCGCCGCGCCGAGGTCCAGCCGTTCAAATACGCGTTCGGCGGCGAGCCGGAGCCACGCGATTACGGCCGCACGCTCGCCGACGGCGCTCTGCTGATCCTGCTCGCCTGCTTCGGCCTCGCCGAGCGGGGCCACGAAACCACTCCGCAGCTGGCGCAGTTCTTCTGCATCGCCATGCTCGTGTATGGTCTCGTGCGCATGATCGACAAACCGATTCAAGGCGCGTTGATCTGGGGATGCGCCATCGGACTCGTCACCCTGGCGAGCAGCCCCGTGCTGGTCGGCGCGCTGCTGCTCGGCACCCTGGCGATGACCCTGATCGTGCGCGAGACGCGCTGCCGCTGGCTGCTGCTGGCGGGCCTGCCGGTCGCGCTCACGCTGGCCGTGGCGTGGCCGGTCGCCGCGCTCGCCACCTATCCCGACGACGCCGTCTGGTATCTGAATCAATGGCTGCACGTAAGCCTCAGTTCGTTCGCCGGACCGCCCGGCTCGGTGGCCGCCTACGCGCTGAAAAACCTGCCGCTCTTCACGTGGCCGGCCTGGCCGCTGGCACTCTGGGCCTGGTTCAGTTGGTCGGGCCTGCGGCGCGCGCCGCACGTGGCGATTCCGCTTTCGGTCATCGGGCCGTTGCTCGTGCTCGTGATCCTGCAAAGCCATCAGTCGAACCGGCTTTACATGCTGTTGCTGCCGCCGCTCGCGGTGCTGGCCACGTTTGCGCTGCCCACGCTCAAGCGCGGCGCGATCAACGCGATCGACTGGTTCGCGCTCCTGAGTTTCACGATTCTCGGCAGCTTCGTCTGGCTGGTGTACGTGGCCGGGCTGACCGGCTTCCCGCATCCGCTGGCGCGCAACCTTGCACGTCTCGCGCCAGGATTCGCGCCGCAGTTCAAGATCCTGTCGTTCGTGTGCGCGGTCGCCGTGACGGTCTGCTGGTTCGTGCTGGTGCAGTGGCGTCTCGCCCGCCATCCGAAAGTCTTGTGGCGCAGCGTGGTGCTCTCGAGCGCCGGCACCACCTTGATGTGGGTGTTGCTGATGACGCTGTGGCTGCCGGTCGTCAACTACAGCCGGACCTATAAGGACGTGGCCGAAAAGATCGCCGCCCATCTGCCAGACGACTACAGCTGCATTTCGCCGGTACGCCTCGGTAACGCGCAGATCGCGACCTTCGCGTATTTCGGCGACATGCACTTCGCGTTCGACCAGGACTGCGACGTGATTTTGCGCCAGGACACGCAGGACTACGGTGATCCGAGTTCAATGCCCGACTACACCTGGAAGCTCGTGTGGGAAGGTCGCCGCGTGGCCGACCGGGACGAACGTTTCCGTCTTTACGTGCGCATCGACCGTCCGACGCCGCCGGTCGTCAAACGCCGCGGCTGGTACAAGCAGTCCGATTGACCATGCTCGCCGACGTACGGAAAATCGCCGGCCTCGCCTGGCCGGTATTGATCGGCCAGCTGGCGATCATCGCCTTCGGCGTGATCGACACGGCCATGGTGGGGCGCTATTCGGCCGTCGATCTGGCCGCGCTCGGGCTCGGCTCGTCGATCTATATCTCCGTGTATATCGGCCTGACCGGCATTCTGACCGCGCTGCAACCGATTGCCGCGCAACTTTACGGCGCGCGCCGTTACCACGAAATCGGCGAGGAGGTTCGCCAGTCCTTGTGGCTCGCGCTGGCGCTGACGGTGATCGGTTTTCTGATCCTGTTTTTCCCGGGCCATCTGCTGCATCTGGCGCGCGTGCCCGACGCGCTGCATGAGCGGACGGTCGCTTACCTGCGGATTCTGGCCTTCGGCCTGCCTGCCGGCCTCACCTTCCGCATTTACAGCTCGATCGCCAATGCGGTCGGCAAGCCGCGACTCGTGATGTTTCTGCAGGTCGGCGCGTTGCTCCTCAAGGTACCGCTCAATACGTGGTTCATCTTCGGCGGACTCGGCGTGCCGGCGCTCGGCGGTCCCGGTTGCGCGCTCGCCAGCACCTTGATCAATTGGGGGCTGGCTGTCGTCGGCATGCTGCTGCTCACGCGCATCGACCTGTTCAAGCCCTTCGCGATCTTCGCGCACTTCTGCTGGCCGGTCTGGCGGCGCCAGGCGGCTCAGCTGCGCCTGGGCATTCCGATGGGCCTGTCGTATCTGATCGAAGTCACGTCGTACACGTTCATGGCGCTCTTTATCTCGCGCTTCGGCACCACCTCGCTCGCGGGCCATCAGATCGCCGGCAACATTGGCGCGGTGCTGTATATGACGCCGCTGTCAATCGGCATCGCTTCGTCGACGCTGGTCGCGCAGGCGCTCGGCGCGCATCGGCCGGAAGCGGCGCGCACGCTGTCGCGTCACGGCATCATGATGGCCGTGGCGCTCGCCTGCTGTTATGGCGCGATTGTGCTGGTGCTGCGGCCGCTCATCATCGAAGGCTATACGCCGGATGCGCAAGTAGCGGCGGCAGCGCTGCCGCTGGCGTTGATCGTCGCGTTCTATCACGTGTTCGATGCGTTGCAGATCACCACCGCGTTCGTGCTGCGCGCCTACAAGGTGGCGGTGGTGCCGACGGTCATCTACGCGATTGCGCTGTGGGGCGTGGGACTCGGCGGCGGCTATGTGCTCGGCTTCAACGTGACCGGCTTGACGCCGGCGTGGCTGGTCGGCGCGCGCGGCTTCTGGGTCGCGAATACGGTCAGCCTGGCGTTTGCGGGCGTCGGCTTGCTGATCTACTGGCGCGGAATAAGCCGGCGGTTTTTGCACGCCGATGCCACGCTTCAGGTGGATTCGGCGGTTTGACGGGAAGGGCGGCGCAAGCACAAGAGAATTGGAAAGCCGGCCCTCTGCCTGCGAAACCAAGCGTTGATGCAAGACCACCCACGTGAGATTAGTAGCGCGGCCCATACCGGACCGTTAGTTGCATTATAACTTTCGCAAAAGCGGCTGCAAAACGCAGCCGCTTACCTGGCCCTACTCTGGCCCTACTCCACCTTAGCCGTGCCAAACGAACATCAAACCGCGTGCGCCTCCGCTTCGAACTCCCCCGCACCCGCTAATGCTTGCCTCGACGCCTCGTCACGACGCTCGAAAATCTCGCGTGCCGCGAACAGCGCATTCAGCGCCGCCGGCATGCCCGCATAGAGCGCCATCTGCATAAACACCTCGACGATCTCCTCGCGCGTGCAGCCGACGTTCAGCGCCGCCTCGATATGCACCTTCAATTGCGGCTGAGCGTGGCCGAGCGTCGCAAGCGAGGCAATCGTCGCGATTTCACGCGCGCGCAGATCGAGTTGCGGCCGGCTGTAAATATCGCCGAAGCCAAACTCGACCAGCAGACGGCCGAAATCCGGCGCGATCGGCGCAAGCGCGGCGATCACCTGTTCGCCGACGGCGCCGTCGATTTCCTTCAGTTTGTTCCAGCCTCGGGTGTAACGGTCGGTTTGTGCGTGGTCCATGGTGAGTCCTCTTCCGAATGTGAATGTGTCTGGGTTTCGTCGCTCTGTCGTGCCGGCATTTCCGCAAAAGGCCCCTGCGCGGCGGCCTGATCCACGGCCGCCTCGTAGAACGCGATCTTGTCGACAATGGTGCCGAGATTGACCTGCAACTCGGCGATCCGTGCCAACACCGTATCCCGATGCGACGCGAGCAGGTCGCGGCGCGCACTCATCGTCAGCTGGCCTTGCGCGCGCAGCGCCGCAAACGCCTGCATTCCGGCGACCGGCATGCCGGTCGCCTTCAGCCGCATCACGAACTGCAGCCAGTCGAGGTCCGCCGGCGAATACAGGCGATGCCCTGCCTGCGTGCGTCCGACCGCGCGGATCAGCCCGGCCTGCTCGTAGAAGCGCAGCGTGTGCGTCGAGACGCCGATCGTCTCGGCAACCTGCCCGATGGTGAGTGTTCTGGAGATATTCGACATGACGAAACACAGGTTAGGACTTCGAGTGCACTCTAAGTCAAGCGCGTTGTGTTGTCATTCGTGCGCGCTATTTTTTATCGAGCTCGGGATGGGTCGATAAACACATAACCGGCTAATCACCAGGCAAAAGGTTTAAATATTGTTCATGCCGATTTACTTGTCATGAATCGATCGGTATAAATCGTCCGCGTTCACAAATAAGGGCGCGCAATTTGTTCTATCCTTAAGCGCAGCGCCTGCTGACAGAATGCGCCGTCACGAATTTTCCCTTTGCGGCTAACTTTTTTTGCCCTCAATGGAGTGCTTGCCATGCTGAAGAAGCTTTTGATGCTTTGCGTTGCCTTGGCTTTGTCGCTGTCGGCCGGATTTGCGGCGGCCGTCGAAGTGAACTCCGCCGATCAGGCGGCGCTCGAATCGGTCAAGGGTATCGGCCCGGTCCATGCGAAAGCAATCATCGACGAACGCGCAAAGAATGGCCCGTTCAAGGACGCCGACGATCTCGCCACGCGCGTCAAGGGTCTCGGCACCAAATCGGTCGCTAACCTCGAAGCTGCCGGCCTGACAGTTAACGGCGCGTCAACGCCGCCGACCGGCGCCAAAGCCGCCGCCAAGACGGGCACCACCGCAGGCAGCACCGCGACCACCAAGGCCGCACCGGCAGCCGCGCCTGCTGCCACCACTGCGGCGCCGGCCACCGCCACGGCTATGACGCCGGCTGCACCGGCTGACGCATCCGGTGCGAAAGCGTCGAAGTCGAAAAAGAAGAGCAAGGCTGCGGCATCCGAAGCAGCAGCCTCCGCGCCGGCCACCGCGGCCGCGGCAGCCCCCACCGCCATGGCAAGCGCACCGGCCGGCGCGTCCGGCAGCAAGGCTTCGAAGAAGGCGAAGAAGAGCAATGCCGCCTCGGCCGCAGCAGCTTCCGGCGGCGCTTAAGCCGTCGAACCAGGCATAGGAATGGAGTACGAAACGAAAGGGCGAGCGGCGGCAATGTGACGGACCCATGATGCACGCGTGAATTCCACAGCGAACGCATCGTCCTCACCCCGCTTCCGCCTGCCCTCCTTCCACGGCGCCGCGCAACCGCGCGGCGTTTTCACCCGCCGGCCCGTCAAGCACGCGTCGGCATTCAAGAGAGACCGTCATGAGCCTACTCGACACTATCGGTTCCCTGCTTGGCAATTCGCCCGAAGGCGGCGGCGGCCAGCAAGCCTTGGTCGCAGCCGCACTCGAATTCGTCAATAACCAGCCAGGCGGTCTGAACGGGCTGATCGACCAATTCAAGCAAAAGGGCCTCGGCGACGTCGTGTCGTCGTGGGTCGGCAATGGCGAAAATCAGGCGATTTCCCCCGACGCCCTGCACAGCGTGCTCGGCTCGGACGCCGTGAGCAGCCTCGCGGCCAAGGCCGGCGTGCAACCGGATCAGGTTACCGGCCTGCTCTCGCAGATTCTGCCGCATGTCGTCAACGCGGCAACGCCCACCGGTGAAGTGCCGGCCGAAGGCCAGTTGAACGCCTCGAGCGTGCTGGGTGCGCTTGGCGGCCTGTTCGGCAAGGGCAACGCGTAAAACCGCGGGCGGCTTCGTCTGCCCGCGTGTTTGGCGAGTAAAAGCGGGCAAACGCGCAGACCAAACCGCACGCAAGAAAAAAGCGGCAACGAAGTGACCTTCGTTGCCGCTTTTTTTACATCGCACGGAACGGCTCAACCACCGCCGTTCCCTGCCTGGCTGAACGCGCTTCGCTCAATGCACCACGCGTTCGAACACCAGCTTGCCTTCTTCCACCTCGACCGGAATCACGTCCTTCGGGCCAAACTTGCCGGCCAGAATCAGCTTGGCGACCGGGTTCTCGATCTCCTGCTGGATCGCGCGCTTCAGCGGCCGCGCCCCGAACAGCGGATCGTAGCCGACCTTGCCGACGTGCTCGAGTGCCTCGTCCGACACCACCAGTTGCATGTCGAGCT
>DASVNP010000009.1:0-3461 GCA_036383775.1 Paraburkholderia sp.
GTGAAACCATTCGGCACCCGCGCGTTGAATTTTGCATCGCCGATCCGCACCCGCGCGAAGCGCACGCGGCCGAGATCGTCGATCCGCTCGATCTGCGCCGAGAGCAGGCCGGGCGCCGGTGGGGCTACATGGACAAATTCCGGCCGCACACCGATTTCGATTTTCGCGCCAATTGGCAGACTGTCGTAAGTCCAGTTCAATCCAAGAGTATGACCGCTCACGATCGCTTCGCGGCCCTTCACCTGCCCCGGAACGATGTTCATGCCGGGCGAGCCGATGAAATAACCGACGAAGGTGTGCGCAGGCTTCGCGAACAGCTCTTCCGGCGTGCCGCTCTGCACCACGCTGCCGTCGTGCATCACCACCACGGTATCGGCAAAGGTCAGCGCCTCGGTCTGATCGTGGGTGACATAGATCATGGTGAGATCAAGCGCCTGATGCAGCGCCTTGAGCTTTGAACGCAATTCCCATTTCAGATGCGGATCGATCACCGTCAGCGGCTCATCAAACAGCACCGCCGCCACATCCGAGCGCACAAGGCCACGCCCCAGCGAAATCTTCTGCTTGGCGTCGGCACTGAGCCGCACGGCCTTGCGATCGACATAAGGCGTCAGATCGAGCAGCCTGGCGATTTTCTGCACGCGTGCGTCGATCTCGTTTCGCGGCAGCCCTCTGTTCTTGAGCGGAAACGCGAGGTTCTCACCCACCGTCATGGTGTCGTAGATCACCGGAAACTGGAACACCTGCGCGATATTGCGCTCGCGCGTGGTGGAATGTGTGATGTCCTTGCCATCGAACAGCACCTTGCCGTGCGATGGTGTGACGATGCCGGAAATGATGTTCAGCAGTGTGGTCTTGCCGCACCCGGACGGGCCAAGCAGCGCATAGGCCCCGCCCTGCCGCCACGTCATGGTCATCGGCTTCAGCGCATAGGACGCGCGATCCGCGGACTCGCCGCCGTAGGAGTGAGCCAAATCGACAAGGTCAATGCGAGCCATGCGAGTGTCCCGCTGGCGCGGCAACGAGCCGGCCCGATTGATCGAAGATGAAGAGGTTGTTCGGATCGAGCACGGCATCCAGTTCCTGCCCCGGCAGGAACTCGTGAATGCCCGACAGCACCGCGACCCAATTGTAACCGTCGCGTTTGAGATGCACGAAGCTCTCGGAGCCGGTGATTTCGGTGACGCTCACGGTGGTAACGAATGCATGGCGGCCAGGCGATGTGCCCGCCACGTCAAGCTGGTGCGCGCGAAAGCCGACCTTGTACGCACCGTCGTCAAGGCCTTCATACAGCCCGGCGACCGAGGCACGCTCACCGCCAGAATAGAAAATCGATCCGTTCTTCTTTTCGATGCCGACAGTGTTGAGCGGTGGATCTGAAAACACCTCCGCCACGTCCACTGTGTCAGGCCGCCGATAAACGTCCGGCGTCGGCCCGGCCTGCAACGCCCGCCCCTCGCCCATGCAGACCGTGCGTCCGCCGAGCAACAGGGCTTCGGACGGCTCGGTCGTCGCATAGACAAAGATCGCGCCGGACTCCTCGAAGATGCGCGGCAGTTCGGTGCGCAATTCCTCGCGCAGCTTATAGTCGAGATTGGCGAGCGGCTCGTCGAGCAGCACAAGGTCCGCGCTCTTCACCAGCGCACGCGCGATGGCGGTGCGCTGCTGCTGGCCTCCCGACAATTGCAGCGGCGTGCGGTTGAGGTATGGCTCCAGCTTTAACAGCTTCGCCGCATCCCGCACGCGCGTTTCAATCTCGTCGCGCCCCACGCCCTGCACGCGCAGCGGCGAAGCGATGTTCTCATAGACCGTCAGCGTCGGGTAGTTGATGAACTGCTGATAGACCATGGCCACCGAGCGCTTGCGCACATCGAAACCGGTGACATCCTTGCCATCGACAAGGATGCGCCCGGATGTCGGCTTGTCGAGACCCGCCAGTAGCCGCATGATTGAGGTCTTGCCGGAGAGCGTCGGCCCGAGCAGCACGCTCAAGGTCCCGCGTTCGAGCGTCAGCGACACATCGCGAATCCACGCAGCGCCGTTGACCTCGCGGGAAACCTTGTCGAGGGTGACGCTCATGCGCGGCCTCCCGCTTCCTTCAGCGGCAGATCGAGGCCGCTGCGATGCGTGGCGATCCAGTCGTCGAGCGCCTTCACTTCATCGGCTGAAAGACGCAGGCCCAGCTTGGACCGTCGCCAGACGATGTCCTCGGCAGTGCGCGCGAATTCGTGCGTTATAAGATAACGGACTTCGCATTCCGTCAGCGTGTCGCCGAACAACTGGCCGAGACCGGCTGCAGACGTCACATTGTCGAGAACCTTGCTGGCGCGGGTACCATAGGCGTGCGCAAGGCGCAGCGCGAGGGCGCGCGACAGGAACGAATTGTCGCGGATCAATTCATCCGCCAGCGCCGGGATCGCCGACACATCGAGATCTCCGCCGGGTAATGGCACAGTCGCAGTCCATCCGGCGGGCTTCGCGTTGCCGGGCAGATATTGTTCCAGCCGTTCCAGTGCCTCCTCCGCGAGGCGGCGATAGGTCGTGATCTTGCCGCCGAAAATCGACAGCAGCGGCAGGCCGCCCGGCGCGTCGAACTCGAAGACATAATCGCGCGTCGCGGCCTTCG
Organism: Paraburkholderia sp.; assembly: GCA_036383775.1. GTDB lineage: Bacteria > Pseudomonadota > Gammaproteobacteria > Burkholderiales > Burkholderiaceae > Paraburkholderia. The sequence continues at coordinate 2,627 of DASVNP010000009.1, forward strand.
CCTCGCTCGCGCCGTCATCATAGAGCGGGCGCACGCCGGCATAGGCCCATACCACGTCTTCAGGCTTCACTTGCTTCGCAAGATAGTCGTTCACCGACTGGCACAGATATGCGATTTCCTCGGATGAGGCTTTCACCTTGGAAGGATCGCCGTCGTAATCGCGATCCGTGGTGCCGATCAGCGTGAAATCATTCTGGAACGGAATCACAAACACCACGCGACCGTCGCCGTTCTGGAACGTGTAGGCGCGGTCGTGATCGTAGAGTTTGGGCACAACGATGTGCGAGCCCTGCACCAGCCGCACTCTTGCCTTCGCGTTAATGCCCGCGCGGCGGCTCAACACATCCTCGACCCACGGCCCGCCTGCGTTCACGAGCGCACGCGCCTTGATGCTGCTTTGCGCGCCGGTGATCGTGTCTTCGAGAAGAACTTCCCAGCAATCGCCCTGCCGCCGCGCTTCGACGGCACGGGTCCGCGTGCGGATCACCGCGCCGCGATCCGCCGCGTCGCGGGCGTTGAGCACCACGAGGCGCGCGTCGTCGACGAAACAATCCGAATACTCGAAGCCCTGGGTGAAACGACCGGGCGCCAACGGCTGGCCGACGGGATCGCGCCTGAGATCAACCGTGCGCGTCGCCGGAAGCAGGCGTCGCCCGCCGAGATGATCGTACATAAAGAGGCCGAGACGTAGCAGCCACGCCGGACGTAGCCCTGCGTGATGCGGCAGCACAAATCGCAACGGACGGATGATGTGCGGGGCGATCTGCCAGAGCACTTCCCGCTCGAGCAACGCCTCGCGAACCAGACGGAACTCGTAATATTCGAGATAGCGGAG
>DASVNP010000010.1:0-3233 GCA_036383775.1 Paraburkholderia sp.
CGTCAGGTGCTCGCACTTTAGGACCTACAGAATCCTGCTGAACAGCAATTCAGTATTGCTCGATCGGTGTTGCGCCGGGCTCACGCATGCTTCATTTTGTGCCTTGATTTCCGGCGGCTTCTGACGATAACGCTCCACGACGAAATCGATGAAACTGCGCAAAGCGACCGCCATGTACGGTTGCCCGGAATACAACAGCCACACGGTACGTTCGTCGCCGCAAAGCGGCACACTGTCCAGCAACGCGCGCAAGCTGCCGTTGGCCAGTTCGTTCCGTACAAACGAACGTGATAAGCGCGCGATGCCGAGTCCCGCCTGCACCGCCCGCTTGACGATCTGAGGGCTTTGTATGTTCATGATCGGATTCACGACAACGCGTTGCGTGCCGTGAGCATCGCAAAACTCCCAGTAACGGCTTGGCGCATCCGATGCGACAAGCACGTCGTGCGAGGCCAGGTCGCCGGGAGTTTTCGGCGCCGGGCAACGCGCCAGATAGTTCGGGCTGGCAACAATCACGTCGCGTGTTTGTGCGAGCGGCCGGCACACCAGCGATGAATCACGCAGGCGACGTTCCGCGCTGAAACAGATATCGAACTCACTGGTCGTGACGTCGCTCATATTGTCGAACACGGTCAGGTCGAAACTCATACGGGGTTCCTGGGCGCGATAAGCAGCCAGCACATCCGGCAGATCCGTGGTCGCGTATAGCGACGACGCCGCGATCCGTAACGAACCGGCTGGCTGTCCCATCGCGGAAGCAATACATTCGTCCATCTCATCGAGCTGCCTGAGCAACTCGATGCTGCGCTTCCAATACATTTGACCCGTTCCCGTCAGCGATACATGTCGAGTAGTCCGGTTGACCAGTCGAACGCCCAGGTGTTCCTCGAGCGTCGCGACACTGCGCGTGACCACCGAATTGGAAATGCCCAATTGCTTGGCAGCCTCCGCGAAATTCAGGCACTCCGCGACTTTGGCGAAGATGCGTATTGACGCCAACTGGTTCATCGTGTTCTCTGGCGCGCGCCGGATGACAGGCTTTGGAGGCAATTCGGCGGTGTGGGTGGGCGAGAAACCATAGGGCACACTCCTTTTGCTAGATATCGGACTCCGCGCGGGGTTGGAACCGCATCGCTACGAGCGCGCCTGACCACGGGAGGTTAGTTCTCAGCATAGCGGCCACTTCGTTACCCCAAGCCGTCCGGCGGATTACAGGACTGTTATTTTCATGGTTCAGATCTATTTAAGGTACCCATAAGATTTGATTGGCAATGGAATGCCGCACGTTGACGCGATTGCGTGTCTCGTGTTTGGTGTCGCTACGCGATGGCATCCGATTGCGGATTGGGTTTCACTTCTCCCCTACTCGGACCTGATGACATATCCGACCCTCCGCACCGTTTTGCTCATATTCCGGGCATTGACCGGGAGTTTACATTTTCGTCATGTGCGACGCCAGAAGCGTAGTGATGCGAACTTACCAGGAGGAAATGCGGGAGACGTAGCGAACACGTTGCAAGCACGCAACGAAGAGCGTTCCATGGCTACGCAGATGCCTTATCCGCAGGCCATCCATTTTGGCCTTTATCTTTTATGGGGTCCGGGGTGTAGCAATATGTGCAAGAAAACCAGCAATTCTGAATTGGTGTAGCGGACAAGAGCCGCGTCCATTCCGACGCTTAAGATGCCGTGGGTTTCATCTCATAGAAGTTGAGCCTTTCGACCATCTTTCCGCTTCGGAGAACCTGAATGAAAAAGAAGTCATTGTTTGCAGTTAGTGCTTTGTGCCTCGCGACGAGCGCCGCTCATGCACAAAGCAGCGTCACGCTGTATGGTTTGATCGATGCAGGTCTGACCTACACCAACAATCAGCACGGTCAGAAAAACTTCCAGGCAACCAGTGGCGATACGAACGGTAGCCGTTGGGGACTGCGCGGTGTGGAGGATCTTGGTGGCGGACTGAAGGCCATCTTCACATTGGAAAACGGTTTCAGCATTCAAAGCGGCTCACTCGGTCAAGGCGGTCGCATGTTTGGACGCCAGGCGTTCGTCGGTCTGTCTAGCGAATCGTATGGTGCGCTGACCGCCGGTCGTCAATACGACTCCGTGGTCGATTACCTTGGCCCGCTTTCGTTGACCGGCACACAATACGGCGGCACGCATTTCGCCCACCCGTATGACAACGACAACCTGGATAACTCCTTCCGAGTCAGCAATTCGGTCAAGTATCAAAGCATCAACTACGGTGGCTTCAAGTTCAGCGGCTTGTACGGTTTCTCGAATCAGGCAGGCGGATTCGCGTCAAATCGTGCGTACAGCGTCGGCGCATCGTATAACTGGGGCCCGTTGAATGCAGCAGTCGGCTACCTGCAATTGAACAACTCGGGTTCGACGTTTGCAACCGGTGCGGTTTCTGACGACGCGACGTTTAGCGCCGGCAACCAACGCACCTTTGGTGGTGGCCTCAGCTATGCGTTCGGTCCTGCTACGGCGGGTGTCGTGATCACGCAGACGAAACTGTCTGCAGCCACAGGTATTGGTGCGTACGCCTCGGGCACGAGTAAGGGCTTGATGCTGACAGACGGGAGCGCCCGATTTACGAACTACGAAGTGAACGGACGCTACAACCTGACGCCGGCATTGGCGCTCATCGGGTCCTACACATTCACCGATGCACGTGTGAGTGGTGTCAGCCCGAAATTCAATCAGATCAACCTGCGCACGGATTACTCGCTGTCCAAGCGCACCGACGTTTATATCGAGGGTGTCTATCAGCACGTCAGCGGCGCCGGCAATTCCGGCATCACTGCTGACATCACCGGGCTGTCAGCGTCGTCGAGCAATAGCCAGATAGCGGCCACGATTGGCTTGAAAACACGCTTCTAACGGATTGTCTCAACGTCCGTCGTTGCTGCTGCGCAGGCGCATTACGACGGACGCCGAGTTCTCGCTTCTGAAGAGCACGGAATACATACGCGGGCGTTCCAGCTCGCTGGTCGAGCCTCTTGCTTTGGGCCAAATCGTTCCGGGCTTAAGCGTTACTTAAGCCGTTTCTTCCTAGACTATGGGCCTCTCAGGTTCTAGCTCACTCGGACGCTAGATCCTTTCCGGCCGGCTTTGCGCCGGCTTTTTTTCGCGCCAGGTGTTCCAGCATCGTCTCCCTGGTCACGGTGCAACAGATGGCGAAATTTGGCGGGGATAAGGACCTTGGTGCGCTTGGGTTCCATGAGCAC
>DASVNP010000011.1:0-2807 GCA_036383775.1 Paraburkholderia sp.
GCGGCCGCGCCCGACGCGCCGGCCGGCTTTGCCGCATTGACGCCCGAGGTGCTGGCCGAGCTCAATCTCGCGGCGGCGGCGTGGTTCGGCGCGCATAGCGAGGACGCGGCGGCCTGAGCGGGTCGCGTTCGTTTCGTGACCAGGCGGTGTGCGTATGTCTGCATCCATCGGCACGCTTCGCACGTAATTCATGCGTACGTGGTCCAATAGCGTATGGACGTTGCCGCGGTTCAATCTGACCCGCGGCCTCCGTTCATTCGATTCATTCGATTCAATTCATGAAATCGCGTGCATCAACGCCTTGGAGGAACACGCAGATGAACAGAAAATGGGCACCGTTAGTGCTGGCCACGGCTGTATCGGTAGGGTTTGCCGTTTACTCGCTTACGGCATCCGCAACGCTCAAACCGGGCGATGCCGCGCCGTCGTTCACGGCGCAAGCATCGCTGGGCGGCAAGACTTACACCTATTCGCTGGCTGACGAGTTGAAGAAGGGACCGGTGGTGCTGTATTTCTATCCGGCCGCGTTCACCAAAGGCTGCACGATCGAGGCACACGAATTTGCCGAAGCCGTCGGCGAATACAAGAAATACGGCGCGACGGTGATCGGCGTTTCGCACGACAACATCGACACGTTGACGAAGTTCTCGGTCAGCGAATGCCGCAGCGAATTCCCGGTCGCCGCCGATGCCGATGCGAAAGTGATCGGCGAATACGATGCCGGCCTGCCGATGCATAACTCGATGGCCAATCGCGTGTCCTACGTGATCGCGCCGGACGGCAAGATCATTTACGAATACACGAGCCTGTCGCCGGAGAAGCATGTCGAGAACACGCTCAAGGCGGTGAAGGACTGGGCGGCCGCGCATAAGCAGCCGTAACGTCGGCGCGCGACGCCCGGCACTCACGCATTCGTCGCAATGGTATTTTGCGGACTGAAGAGGGCATCGCTCGTGATAGGCTGAGTTTCTTTTGCCTCGTGAGCTTGCGATGCCGATTGTTGTTGCCTTATTTGCGCTGATCGCACTGGTGTATGGCGCAGTACGCGCGTTCGATGCCCTGCAGGCGGCGTTCGGGTTTGCCGCCGCGCTCGGCGTTGCCGTGCTGGTGGCGCTGTTGCTGATTGCCGCGCTGGTGATCTGGTGGCGGCGCCGGCAGGAAGTGGCGCCGAATGTTCACGACGGGGATTGGACCCATGAACTCAAGGCGGGCTGGGGTTCGATCCGGCTCGCCGCCGGCAAGCGGTTCTGCGAGATCAATCTCGGCGACGAGAAGGGCGCCTATATCTTTGCCGACCTGCTTGGCGCCGAGGTGCAAGGCCGCGATGCCCAGGCGGCGCTTGCTCTGAAAGTCAAAGACGCGAGACGTGAAGTCTGGCTGTTGCCCATGGCGAGCGAGCGGCAGGCAAAGCAATGGCAGCGGATTTTCTTGCTGGCCTGTGAGCAGAAGCTTTGAGACAAGGCCGTGTGGTTATCTGGTACGTAAGCTCGATGGCGGCGAGCGGATTAAGTGTTGTGCTGCGATGCCAGTGATCGGATCGCCGCCCACACGGAGTTGGGCCAGGGAGCTTCAATGGGCAGCTTCGGTACCTGCCGCATCTTTATAGAACGGTGGACCGAGTTCAAGCGTTACCACGTAACGCTCCTGACCCGGCTGCATCTGGGTCGAAAAGCAGCGAACATCAAGCGTGACCTGGTACTTGTCACCACCGTTCCAAACCGACATCGGGTCTTTGCACGCTCCAATAGCGCGCCGGGTTACCGGTGTGTTTTCTATGGGGCGCCAATAACTATATTGGAACGCTCGCCAGCCTGAGCGCCGCAACTGATCCTGTATATCCATCACAATTGCGATTGCTTCATCTAGTGGCAATGCTGTCATTTGCGGTGAAAGCTGCACGGAAGCGACATTCGAATTCTCGGAGTCGTCTAAACCCATTTGAGAAAATACAGCCGCTGGGGTCGTGAAGCCGTATACCGGATCATCAAAACGAAACTTCGCGATCACAGAAGCCATGGAAATCGACCCCGTTCCCCGTGGAGGCAAACTAGATCGAGAACGCTGACGCATCTGCTCGTAAGGCTCGCCAAGTTTCAAAATCACCTCGTCTGTCTGCTCTCGTCTTGCATGAATCTGCCACACAAGCGCCGTCGTCAACACCATGAGCGCCAGGGCAAGTATGCGCAGCCCTCGTCTTGTTCCTCGTTGCATCTTTACCTCGGATGAGCGAGCAGGTAGAGGGAGTTTTCCACGTCATATTTTTGCAGCGGATTGTGCAGTAGCTCATCAAACCGAGCAGCAGCGCGCATGACAAAGGCCATGCGCTGCCCCGGATCGGCAAGATTCGCAAGAGGCGTCTGGCTGAAGTGCAAAATCTCAGCGTTCGCCCCCGTCACGGTACATTTGTTGGCAAGCGTCAACTGAATTTCCCTGGCTGATCCTGTGGGAATGTTCAATGCCCACGCAAACTGATTGCCTCGCATCAGCGTGACGAACATCGGATCCGAATAAATGGCAGGCTGCAAAATGTTGAGCTGCTCATGGCGCGCCAACAATCTCACACCGTCGCTGATGTTGCCACTGTCAATGGCGGAGAATCCGTCAATCACTTCGCGCCACTCAAGTCCGAATCCGATACTGCCTTTAAGCGGCCAGCTTACGTCGTCACTTAGAAGCTGTTGCGAAATTAGTTAAACCAAGGCTTGAGGCGCGTCCAGCAAATCAAGGCGCAAGCTAACGAGAGGAAAGCCTCGTGGATATGAGCGTAGCGTTCATAGCGAATCTTCAGGCGTCGAAACGAGTGAAGC
>DASVNP010000012.1:0-15142 GCA_036383775.1 Paraburkholderia sp.
ATCGCCATAGCCGCCAAGCCCCAACCGCATCGGGGCACTCCGCGGTTTCCTCCATCGAGGCTTATTCGACGCCTGCCAACACACGCGGAGGCACCGTCACATTCCTGTGGCCGACGGCAGGCATCGAATAACCCTTAACGACGGCCGCCTCATGCGATGGGCATAACTCGCCCCTGAGCCGCCCTTCGAATCGACAGTAAGCGGTCGTCCATCGACCGATCGCTAGCGCAGCGTACTGCGATACGTGACGACCCCATGGAAACCGACCTCTGCAAGGGTCAATCACGAGTTGCTTGGCCGACGCAACGTCCTTTGTCTCGATTACTGTCTCACGCGCCGCAAGACATCGATCGACTGAATGCTTTGCCTCCGCGAGACCCATGCGTGAATACTGGCGAATCAACCGCGTCGCTTGAACCTTATTCGCCCCGGCCGACCATCGCGTTAGACGAATCTGCGACTCTTCATATCCGTTAGGATCTCCGCACGCGCGGTACGCTTGGATGGACTCGGTAATTGGCCTGTGACAGCTGACGAATATGGCCCGGCCATCGTTCCGGCTGACAAACAATGGTACATTTCCCGTCAAGCTATCCCGAACGTCACCTGTCTCAAGGAAACGCGATGATTGATAGAAAGAAAACCCAACCTACATCGAACTCACGGGTTGCTGCATCGATGATGGTGATGCCGACCGCCCCGGCTAAAGAGGAGAGTGTGTGGCGAGCCTGTTGCGTCGCTTGTTCAAATGTCCAACTCATGTCGAGGCCATTCAGAACGGTAGGGAGTTTGCGAGTGTAGCAGTGGCTATTTTCACCTTGTTTGTCAGCAATTCAGGTCATTGTGACGAGTGGCTAGTCATGGCCGCCGACTGCCGTTTACCCGCGTCTCATCTGCAACGACGTGTCCGTCGTGTTTACCACGCGAAACCCGAAGCGGTGGTAGAGGTTTATTGCCGGATTCCCTTTCAAAACACTCAGCTTGACAGGTACACCAGCGACGTCTGCCAGCCGTTGAAATTCACTGACCAGATGCGCCCCGATGCCGCGGCCCTGATACGTAGGCAAAATCTGAATTTGCACGATGGCCCACTCACCTGTGTCCCGAAGGGATTTGAAGAGTCCGATTTCTTCGGACCCGCAACAAACTATGCAAGAGTCGTTGTAGCGATACCGAAGACGCTCCCAATGAGTATGCTCATCGGTGGACTCGCCAGCGCGTTTTAGGTGCTCGTCCATCGTCGCTTTCCGCAAATTGAATAGAAACGACTCATCGGCAGGCGTCGCCGCACGGAGCGTGATTCCAAAATTCTTCATTCGAACTCTCGACCGTAGCATCGGTAACGCTACCGATTGTTGACGACCTCTAGCATCTTGTCGACCGTCCGGTTGTGTTTAGGGTTGTAGGACGCCTGCCCTCAGCCGTCGACACGTCGACTTGCCCAGACGCCAGCGGGCAGGCGTCCTACAAGCCCCAAGGGAGGAAACCGCGGAGTGCTCTGACATGGTCTGAACATTTCACCGCTATGGCGATTTGTTCGATCCCATTGAGGGCATGGTAGATATAAACGCGGGTAAATCTGAGGTTAGACAGACACGATTGCAGCAGCGGCACAACGGCGGGTCGCCATCGCGGCGGCTCGGCCAGCGCCAAACTGCCGGTTTGGAACGATAGGCGCAGGTGTCTGCTATTGGCTCTCGTTGCCGAAGAGCCGACAGTCGGACTGTGCATCGTGACGCGGTGGTGTTCATGCGTGCGCCCACTCGACAGGCGGTGCCCGGATAGGTCTGCTGCGTTGGAGTATGTCAATGATGATCATTGGCGAACCGCAGTGCCGGCAAACGAAGGTTGGCGGCACTGCCACGGTGGGTACAACGCTGGCACTGAGGCCGATACTGACAGGCACGATGTCCAGCAACTCGCGTATCGTCGCGAGATTCTCGCGCCGCGATGGATTCGCGATCAGACCGTAGTGGCGGATGCGGTGGAAGCCGCCAGGCAGCACGTGCAGCAGGAACCGGCGCACGAACTCATCTGCCTGGAGCGTCATAGTCTTGTTGCGTGTGCGTCCGTCCACGCGGTAGTCCTTCCAGCGGAAGGTGACGCCGTGTTCGTCGAGCGCGACCAGACGTTGGTTGGAGATCGCCACCCGGTGGGTATAGCGTGACAGATAGGCGAGCACTGCTTTGGGTCCCGCAAACGGGCGTTTGGCGTATACCACCCACTCGCATGCACGCATTGGCGCAAGCCAGTCGGCAAAGGCTGCCATATCGTTGAGCTCGGCGTATTAGCTGAAGAAGCGCAACTGGCCGCAGCGATAGATCGCTTCCAGCTCCTCGAGGAAGCGTCGCCGGAACAGGCGCGAGAGCACGCGCACTGGAAGGAAGAAACCTGGCTTGCACGCTACCCACCGGCTTCGGTCCGGCGACAACCCACCACCGGGAACGATGCCATGCACATGGGGATGATGCGTGAGCGCGGAGCCCCAGGTATGCAGCACGAGAGTGGCACCGATCTGTGCCCCGAGATGCTTCGGATCGGCGGCGATGGTGCGCAATGTCTCGGCCGCGATATCGAACAGCAGCCCGTAGATGACGGCCTTGTTGTAGTACGCAATCGCGCTGATCGCAGCCGGCAGCGTAAAGACCACGTGGTAGTACTCGACGGGCAGAAGATCGGCCTCACGCGCTTCGAGCCACCGGCGCGCAGCGGTAGCCTGACACCTCGGACAATGTCTGTTGCGACACGAGTTGTAGGCGATCTCGATCCCGGCGCATCCCTGGCAACGCAGCACGTGCCCTCCCAGCGCCGCGCTGCGGCACTGTTCGATCGCTGACATCACCTTCAGTTGCCCGAGGTTCAGGTGGGCGGATTGGCGCCACGTTGGACCAAGAGAGCGAAAGACGTCAGCCACCTCGAGCGCGCAATGCGCCACGACGGTGACCTACGCAGGATCCAGACCATCGAGAGGGCTGACCACCTCGCGCAGAATATCGGTGGCGACCTGGGCATAAAGCGCTGTGGTCTCGAGCTTCTTGTGCCCAAGCATGACCTGAATCACGCGGATATCGACCTTCTGTTCCAGTAGATGGGTGGCAAAGCTGTGGCGCAAGGTGTGCATGGACACACGCTTGTCGATTCCAGCGGCCTCGGCGGCCGCATGGACCACCCGATTGAGTTGGCGGGTGCTGAGCGATTCAATCGGGTTGAGCCCGGGAAAGAGCCAGCCGCCGTCGAGCATCTTGCCCTGGGCCCGGGCTACTCGCCACCAGACCCGCAGGCGCTCAAGCAGCACCGGGGACAGCATCGCGTAGCGGTCCTTCTGACCTTTACCCTGTTCAATGCGCAGCGTCATGCGCTGGCTGTCGATGTCTCCGACCTTCAGGGCCACCACCTCGCTGGCACGTAGTCCTGTGCCATAGGCTACTGCGAGCGCTGTCTGATGCTTGAGGTTACTGGCCGCTGCGATCAGTCGACCCACTTCGTCGCGGCTGAGTATGACGGGCAAGGTGCGCGGAAGATAAATCGGACGCATCTTTGCCATCAACTCCCCTTGACCGAGCGTGGTGGCGAAGAAGAACTTCAATCCGGTGATCGCCGCGTTCAGGGAAATCGGCGACACACCGCGATCGACCAGATGCAGCTGATAGCGCCGCAGGTCCTCGACGGTGGCGGTGTCAGGCGAGCGTCCGAGAAAGACGGTGAACTCTCGCACCACACGAAGATAGTTGGCTTGCGTGGTTGGCGCGAGGCGGCGCATGCGCATGTCGTCCATCATGCGCTGGCGTAGCGGACTGATGCCCTGGCTGGGGGTAGTCATGGCTGGGCTCCTGTTGAGTAACGAGGCGGAGTGCCTCATTGCTCAACATAGGAAACCGGGTGGGTTTCCTATGAAGAACCACCACGTTCAAACGAAGTGCATACCGCGCGAGCGGTTTTAGTCCCTTGGCCGAACCCGGAAGCCGAGCCTGCCAGTTTTTTAGTGTGCCGAGGTCATGAGACGATAACGGAAATAACGTCCTATGACCGATGCAACCGTGAACAAGAAGAGCAAGAACCCCAAGGCGCCGAAGCTGTTCCCCGATGAGCTGATCGATCAACTGCTGGCCCAGGTGCAGAGCAAGGATGCCGAGTCGATCCTGGGCGAATCGGGTTTGGCCGGCCAGCTCAAGAAGCAGCTGGCTGAGCGCATGCTCGCGGCCGAGCTGAATCACCACCTGGAAGCCGAGGCCGGGCAAGGCAAGGCCGGCAACCACCGCAACGGCACGAGCCCCAAGACCGTGCTCACGCCCAATGGCGAACTGAAGCTGGATATTCCGCGTGACCGGCAGGCGACGTTCGAGCCGCAACTGGTTGGCAAATATCAGCGCCGGCTGCCGGGATTCGACGATCACGTCATCAGCATGTACGCGCGTGGCATGAGTGTTCGCGAAATCCAGGGCCATCTGCTGGAGCTGTATGGGCTGCAGGTGTCCCCGGACCTCATTTCCACCATCACCGATGAGGTGCTGGCCGAGGTCGAGCAATGGCAGCAGCGGCCCCTCGAAGCGATGTATCCGATCGTGTATTTTGACGCCCTGCGGCTGAAGATTCGCGACGAAGGCACGGTCAAAAACAAGGCGGTGTACCTGGCGCTGGGCATCCGCGCCGACGGCCGCAAGGAAGTGCTGGGCCTGTGGATCGAGCAAACCGAAGGGGCCAAATTCTGGCTCAAGGTCTTCAACGAACTGAAGAACCGCGGCCTGCACGACATCCTGATCGCGGTGGTTGACGGCCTGCGCGGCTTCCCGGAGGCGATCGAGGCGGTCTATCCGGCCGCACAGGTCCAGACCTGCATCGTGCATCTGATCCGCAATTCGCTGAATCTGGCGAGCTGGAAGGACCGTAAGCCGCTGGCTGCCGCGCTCAAGCCGATCTATCAGGCCGCCTCGGCCGAGGCGGCAGCAGCGGCGCTCGACGCCTTTGCGCAAAGCGAATGGGGCCGCAAATTCCCTACCGTCGCGGCCATGTGGCAACGCCAATGGGAACAGGTGATTCCCTTCTTCGCCTATCCCCCCGAGGTGCGTCGAATCGTTTATACGACCAACGCCATCGAGAGCATGCACATGCAGTTGCGCAAGATCGTCAAGAACCGCGGCCACTTCCCCACTGACGAAGCCGCCAGCAAACTGCTGTATCTGGCCTTGCGCAACATCGAAAAGGATTGGAAGATGCCGCCTATCACCTGGCGGCAGGCTGTCAATCAGTTTGCCATTCTCTTCGGCGAGCGATTCACCGCCGCCATGAGCTGAGATTTTTAACCGACCTCAGCACACAAAATTCCTGACACCTCCCGGAAGCCCGATCAAACCGTGAGCACTGCTTTCGCCTCTGTCAAACTGGATGGAGTAGATGCGAGAACAGGGCCCCAAAAAGTAGCTCAGCTTTTGATGTTTTCCTCGCAATCCTCCCAGTACCGAAGCGGGTCGCGATGTTGTGGATAGTGCAAGTTGAGCCATGCCAACAGCCGCGACCAATCTGGATGGTTGGTACCAGTTTTGGCAGACCAGATCGACGACCTCTCGAGAATTTGACCATTCGCGCGATCACGGACAACCAGGCTGCCTAGTCCGCTTGAACTGTTCGCCTGTGACTCAACCAGATACCGCGGCAGAATCCTGAGCTCAGCATCCTCGGCCCACCCGTATAAGGCGCGGACCACGGCAGAAGGATCTCGCAACTCTATGGGTCCGCTTTCCCGGCGAACGGCTGTCCATCCTTCAGGAAACTCAGTGACAACCTCGTTTTTGCCTTCCCTCACCCACTTCACCCGCCATGCCCTCGCCATCGACTCGCGCACGCGAGACAGCGACTCGTAGCCAGCAGGCAACTCGATCGCCATCGGAAGAGTAATGAGGTTGTCTTTCCAGAGTTTGGTTTCGTCGTCGACGCGCTCGACCACGTCGAACACCCCTGCTTCGAATGGGTTCTCGGGCCGGCTCGATACTCTCACGTTCCCGTCAGGCAGTCCCTCGAATAAGCGCTCGGCATCATGGCGGGTAAATTTCGTCTTTCCTTTCTTCATTGGCTCCTCTGCAGCAAGGTTGTCGCTAAGGACTACGCCATAACGATCGAAATCGGGCGCCACTTGCTCTCACGCGCCTGAACAAGCCCGCGATCTTATTCTGCGCTATTCGCTTGTCACCGGCTTCCGCGGCGGCAATGGCGCGGCTTGTGCCGCCACCCCTGCCATCGGATATGGCACGGATCGCTCAGCCCAAACGATTTGGGGATGTGCGGAATTATCGCAAACGCGCAGGCCGGAATTGAGGACCTCGACTACGGCCGATGACTGTGGAAACTCATGAATAAGCTGAGCGGCACACGCGAGCGCATCGCCAGCAAAGGAGGCACTGGCGTTCGGACGCCAGTGATCGGTGTTTACCCGTCAGACGCGCTCTAATACTTGCACCCCTCGGCGGTGCAATGCAATATGTAAGCGCTATCATTTTGCATGGAACAAAACCGCGCCCCTAGAAGTGACGTATAACGTGACGATCACGCTCAAAATGTAAGCGCTAACATTATTGCTGGAGACTCAATTGAAAAATGCTGATCCTATCGACGGCCGGGAAAAACACAACCGAGAAAACATCGTCGTTGTCGGCAGCGCCAACATGGATCTGGTCGTGCGCGCGACCCGCCTGCCGGCTTCCGGCGAAACGCTGTTGGGCAGCGGGTTCGAGACCTGCGCTGGTGGCAAGGGAGCCAATCAGGCGGTTGCGGCGGCACGCCTCGGCGCATCGGTGGCGATGGTCGGCTGCGTCGGCGACGACGCCTTTGGTGCCACCCTGCGCGACGGCTTGGCGAACGATCGCATCGACACGGTGCACGTTCAGCGCATCCCCGCCGCTGCGAGCGGTATTGCCATGATCACGGTCGCCGCCGACGGCGCCAACACGATCGTCGTCGCACCTGGCGCGAACGCCCGGCTCACGTCCGAGCTCGTCGACTCGGCCAGCGAACTGATCGCACAGGCGGGCATGCTGATCTGCCAGCTCGAGGTGCCGTTTGGCGCGATCCGCAGTGCAATCGATATCGCCGCGCGCCACGGCACGCCAGTGCTTCTGAATCCGGCGCCCGCACAACCGTTGCCGGACGACCTGCATGCGCAAATCGATGTGCTGATCGTCAACGAGACCGAGGCGCAGGTGCTGGCGGGCATCGCGGTCAGCGACACCGCCTCCGCCCGCCGCGCTGCGCACGCGTTGCGGGCCAAGCAGGCGCGCACGGTCATCGTGACACTCGGCGCGGGTGGCGTCTGGTACGCCGGCCCCGAGGGCGAGGGCCACATGGCGGCCCCGCGTGTGGACGCAGTAGACACAACGGCCGCCGGCGATACCTTCACCGGTGGCTTCGCAGCGGCCCGCGTGCGCGGCGCACCGCTGTGCGATGCCATCGCCTTCGGCCAGCGCGCCGCCGCCTTGAGCGTCATGCGCAAAGGGGCACAGACCTCTATCCCGACGCGCGCCGAACTGGACGCGCAGCTTCCGGCCGCCTGACATTGCATCGGCGCGGCCCACTCATATCAATCGCAGACAAGAAACGGAGACAACGATCATGAGCGCAACCCCGAGCCACGAGCAGGCCCCGCCGAAAATTCGCCGCGCGCAGATCGTGGCGCTCACGCTGCTGATGGTGAGCGGCATCGTCAACTATCTGGACCGCGGGACGCTTGCCGTCGCCAATCCGCTGATCCGCCACGACCTGGGCCTGTCGCTCGGAGAAATGGGGCTTCTGCTCTCCGCGTTCTCCTGGAGCTATGCGCTGTTCCAGTTGCCGGTCGGCGGTCTCGTCGACCGTATCGGGCCGCGCAAGCTGCTCGGCATCGGCCTGATCGTCTGGTCGCTCGCGCAGGCGGCTGGCGGTTTCGTCTCGACCTTCGGCTGGTTCATTCTTGCGCGGATCGTGCTGGGCATCGGCGAGGCGCCGCAGTTTCCGTCGGCGGCACGGGTCGTCAGCAACTGGTTTCCGCTGCGCGCACGCGGCAAGCCGACCGGCATCTTCAATTCCGCGTCGCCGCTCGGCACCGCGCTCGCGCCGCTTTGCCTGTCGATCATCGTGGTGCAATTTAACTGGCGTTGGGCGTTCATCGTCACCGGCATTGCGGGCATGATCGTGGCAGCCGTGTGGCTTGCTGTGTATCGCGATCCGGTCAAGGCCACGATGAGCGAAGCCGAGCGACGTTATCTCGAAGGCGACGAAGCCGAGCACAAACCGACGCCGTCGCTCACCTTCGCCGAGTGGCGCTCGCTGTTTTCGCACGGCACGACGTGGGGCATGCTGATTGGCTTCTTCGGCTCGGTGTACCTCAACTGGGTCTATCTCACCTGGCTGCCTGGCTACCTGACCATGGAACGCCACATGAGCCTGATGCATACGGGCATCGCGGCATCGGTGCCCTTCTTCTGCGGCTTTCTGGGCTCGCTCACGGCGGGCTGGTTTTCCGATCTCATCACGAGCCGCAGTTCGAGCCCGGTCGCGAGCCGCCGCAATGCGGTGGTGCTCGCGATGCTCGGCATGGTTGCGTTCACGATTCCGGCCGCGCTTGTCGAAAGCAACACCATCGCGATCGTGTGCATCTCAGTGGTGATCTTCCTCGCGAACGCCGCCTCCGCCAGCTCATGGGCGCTGGCAACTGCTGCCGCGCCTGCGAATCGGGTCGGCTCGCTTGGTGCGATTCAGAATTTCGGTGGCTTCCTGGGCGGCGCCCTCGCGCCGATCCTGACCGGCTACATCGCGCAGAGCTGGTCCTTTGTACCCGCGCTGTTGACGGCGGCCACCATCGCGTTTGTCGGCGCGATGAGTTATCTGCTGCTCGTGCGCAAGCCGATCGAAGGCCATTCCGCAGGCGCCGAAGCCGCGCGGGCGCCAGCGTGACTGCATCTGGCGCTTTAGCTCCAATCCACCCTTTCGAGAAACAACCATGACGACCTCCAAGCAATCCGCCACTTCAATCGAAGGCATCGTCCCCGTCATGCTGACCCCGTTCGATGCTGACGGCGCGATCGACTATGCCGGGCTCGAACGCCTGATCGAGTGGTACATCGCCCATGGCTCGGACGCGCTGTTCGCCGTTGCACAGTCGAGTGAAATGCAGTTCCTGAGCCTTGCCGAACGCGGCGCGCTGGGACGGTTCGTCGTCGAGAAGGTGGCGGGCCGCATTCCGGTCGTGGTCTCAGGCCATATCAGCGACGACCCCGACGCTCAGGCCGAAGAGCTCAACGTCGCAGCGAACACCGGTGCCGAAGGCATCGTGCTCGTGACGAACCGGTTTGACCCGAAGCGCGAAGGAACGGCGGTGTTCGCGGAGAACCTCAAGCGGCTGCTGGCGCGGCTGCCCTCGGACATTCCGCTCGGTCTCTACGAATGCCCGGCGCCGTATCGGCGGCTCCTCTCCGACGATGAACTGAAGCTGTGTATCGATACCGGCCGCTTCATCATGCTGAAGGACGTGAGTTGCGACCTCGAAACGGTCAAACGGCGCGTGGCGTTGGCGCAGGGTTCGCCGCTGAAGATCCTGAACGCCAACGCGGCAATCGCATGGGATGCGATGAAAGCCGGGTCCGCAGGCTTCAACGGCGTGTTCACGAACTTCCACCCCGATCTGTACAACTGGCTGCGCAATCATGCAGCACAAGACCCGGCACTCGCGCAGGAGCTGGCGACGTTTCTCGTGCTCGCAGCTGTATCCGAGGCCCTCGGCTATCCGGCGCTCGCGAAGATCTACCATCAGCGCATCGGCACGTTCGAGTCGATTCGCTGCCGCGCGATCGACTACGACGTGCGTGAACGCTTCTGGGCGCTCGATGCGGTGCTCGACAAGATCGTCGCCGGCACCGAGCATTTCCGCTCACGCATCGCGTCGCTCACGCTCAGTGCGAGCCGCTAGGTTCGTGGGCCGCTCACGCGCCGCTTGCGCATGCAGGAGTAAGATGGCGGGCGTTCCCGACTCGCCGTCTGCTTCATAACCCGATGCCTGACTCCTTCGACACGCCGGACGCAGCCCGGACACCGACAAGCCGCTCCCGTCGCAACACGGGCCGCACCGTGCTTTCCGATGTCGCCAAACTCGCGGGCGTATCGACGGCAACCGTATCGCGGGTCTACAACGAACCGGATAAGGTCTCCGCGAACGTACGCGAGCGTGTCGAGCACGCCGCGCTCGCGCTCAACTGGTTTCCGAATGCGGCGGGACGCGCCCTCGCCTCAACGCGCAGTCACATTGCCGGCATTATCATTCCGACGCTCGACGATCATGTGTTCGCCTCGCAGGTGAGCAGTATGCAGGCGGCGTTCGCGGCGCGTGGCATTACGCTTGTACTCGGCTGCTCGAACTACGATCCCGCCCAGGCGCTCGTGCAGGTGCGCGCGATGCTCGCGCGCGGCGTCGAGGCGATGGCCATCGTGGGCGAAGCACATCCGCCCGAACTGTTCGATGCATTGCGGCTCTATCGCGTGCCTTACGCTGTCACGTATGCGTATCGCGAGGGCAGCCCGCACGACTGCATCGGCTTCGACAATTGCGCGGCCTACGCGGAGATCACCGAACATCTGATCGGTCTCGGACATCGCTCGTTCGCCGTCTGCATCCAGCCAACGCGCGACAATGACCGCGTGCAGGCGCGCGTTGCCGGCATCCGCTCGGCGCTCGAACGCCACGGCCTCGCCGTGCGGCCGGAGCACCTGCTCGAGGGTGAATCGACAATCGGCTTCGGACGGCGCTGCCTGCGCTCGATCTGGAAATCGCCGGGTGAACGCCCGACTGCGATCATCTGCGGCAACGATCACATTGCGTTTGGCGTGTTGCGCGAGGCCGAGGAGCTGCGTATCGGGATTCCTGATGAATTGTCCGTGACGGGATTCGACGATCTCGCGATCGCGAAAGAAATGCGTCCTGCGCTGACAACGATGCGCGTCGACACCGCGGAGATTGGACGCCTCGCGGCGCAGCACCTGCTCGACGCGCTCGACGGAAAAAGATCGCAGCATGGACACGAGGTGCATGCGCTCTTGCAGGTTCGGCAGTCGACAGGGCCATGCCTGAGATAGTTTCTCGGCGCTGTTGGCTATATGAGATCTGCGTACGCCTGACGACTTCATTGTCAATGCGAGACCGAAAGACCGCTTCCTGGTGAAAACTGACGTTTGAATGTCTGTCTTGGCGATCGCGCGAGCGGCTGAAGTTGGCCGCGTGCCGCCCGACGTGAAAGTGTCTAATCGCCTCCCGCCGCCACGCATCATCGATGGGCAGTCCGACCGTTGCGCTTAGCCGGTTTCACGACCTTCCATCGTGTTGAATCGGTCAGCACGCCGAGGGAGCGCCGCGCCGGGCGTGTTGGCACGTAAAGGCGTGCACAATACTCCGTGCGAGTCCCAGACATTGAACGCGGAGTCACCCTCGCGATGGTCTTCGGCAAATACAAAGGCCGACTCATCGCCGGCTCACCCGGGCATTACCTCATCCACCGGGGCGAACTCGGCCGGCTGCTAGCACGAATGCACGAGTCGGACCATAGCGGCCTGAGGGGCTTGCTCGAGCCGCTGCGCAAACGCGCATGGCGCCAATCGGGCGCCATTGACACGGCGCGCCACTTCGACCCTCTATAGCTGCAGCTCGAACTTCAACGCCGAAAACGGTACATCGGGCTGGTTGTCGTGTGGCGAGTGCCTATTTCCGGCCGAACATTGATTCGCTCCGCCGTTAGCGATACCTTTACATTTGTCCTGGTCGTCGAGTTCTGGTCAACTAGGGGAGAACCGTTTCGTGAAGAGAGCGTGGGCTTGCTCCTGCATCGTCGTCTTGAGCGCGATCCTCGGCGGATGCGGCAAGGAGAGCTCGGGAAACGTCACTGAGGCCTCGGGCGCATCCGCGAGCCTTGCGCCGGCTCAGCCAACGCAAGGCGCCAGCGGCACACCCGCCGCATCTGGCGTGCAAGTGACCGGCGCGCTGGGTACCGTCACCAAGGCACAGTTGCCGGCGGAAGCAGCCGAGACACTGCGCCTGATCAAAGCGGGCGGCCCCTTCCCTTTTGGGGACGACGGCGTGTTGTTCCGTAACAGTGCGCAGTTGTTGCCGAAGCATCCGCGCGGCTACTACCACACGTACACGGTTCGCACCCCGGGCTCGACGGATCGTGGACAGCGCCGGATCGTGTGTGGCGGACCGCGCAGGCAGACCGGCGATTGCTATTACACCGACGATTACTACGTCAGTTTCAAGCGCATTGGGGGATAAGGAGGGACCCTGAGCCGCGAAATGGTTGACCCCAAAAGCTTTACCGCTGACGACAGCGGACCGTTGCTGCTTAGGTTTATTCGACGCCTGCCCTCAATCACGGGTTCGTGAGCGAACGACAACGTCTGCGGGCGAGCGTTGAATAAACCTAAACAATTGACGGCGATTCAGACGGTGATGCCGAATGGCTGAAATCGGGCCGCGCGGTAACATCCGAGTCAGTCCTCGCTCTCTCTGTCTCAGCCTGGTTGAAGGTGCTGGCACTCCGTTCGGAACCAATAATCGACCAGGCGCTGTGCCGCTTGTAGATCATCCGGGTAATACGGATCATCAAACCACGGTGACGGGTCGTAACCGGCTTTTCTCAAGGCAGCGAGTTCGCTTTGGTGCTGCGCCATCGTAGGGGGCGCGTTTGTCTTGAGTGCCGCCAGGTCGCGGCACTCTGTCGGAGTGAGGTGCGGCCCGGTATACGGCATGCCACCAGCGACACAGCCGGCGAGCAAAATCACCAGAGTGGGAAGTATTGACCGCGTTCCAGGCCGATTTCTCATAGTACGTCTCCTTCCCTGCGCCGCACCGTGAACCAACTCGTAGTGCGCACCCTTGTCGCTGCGTGTGGGCGGGAAATGCTCGCCTTTGAAGCATGTCACTTCGAAGCCGGAGCCGCCTTCTCTCACCACCTTGCAGATGCCGGACGTCTGAACCTTCTCGCTCAGTTTGTGCCCTTAGGCCCTATCACGCTCGTTCGGTTGATTCACCGCAGGAGCAGCAAGCATCGTTCCTCCCGGCTACCGCGGAGCCTGGTCAGTGAGGAGGCGCCGCGAGTAGGATCGCAAGAGGTTCGCATTGGCGGAGTCTCCGTCCTCGAGAGTCGCTCTTTTCGACCCCGGAGCGACCAACCGCAACTGCACTAGCACGACGGCCGCATCCCACTGCAGAGCGGTCAGTCGCGTTCCGCACAGCTAACAATCCAGCGCGGCAGCATTGCATGCTCGTTCTGTCAGTCAGTTGCTGAACTGCCCGTCGTGAGAAAGGTCCGCCGTCAGGACCTGCACGCCGGTTACGATCTGCGTCACGTCGCCGAACTCGACGGAAATCACATCGAGAATGATGCAGTTGAAATTGAGGAATACGCTGGCGAGACTAATGTTGAAGCCATAGACGCAATGAAAGCGCGGACGGATCATCGAGTCCGGCCCGATTGCGGCGAGGTGCTCTTGGGGGGAGTCGATACCGCTGTTCGAGCGGTATGTGCGCCGCTTTGAAGCGCACCATCCGCGCCCGGGCTGCACATTCCGATCCGCCTGAATTTCGGGTGCGCTGGCCGCGTACATCTCTCCGGCCAGCATCTTCTCTTTTCGGTTCAATTCATCCCGAAAGTCAAGATTTAGGCAAAGACGAAGTACTTGCGCACCGTCTCCACCACTTCCCAAGTACCCTTCATGCCGGGTTCAATCACGAACACATCGCCGGCCTTCAGGTGCACGGCCTGCTCGCCTTCCGGAGTGATGATGCAGTAGCCGTCGAGAAAATGGCAGTACTCCCATTTCTCGTAGTTCACCTCGAACTTGCCCGGGGTGCAGATCCAGGTGCCCATGATCTTGCTGCCGTCCTTGGAAAGGTAAGCGTTGAGGTTCACAGTATGCGGGTCGCCGCCGATGCGCTTCCACTTGGTGGCATCAACGACCGGAGTCAGGCAGGTTTCGCGCAAAACGGTGATGAAATCGGACATTTCAGCTCCAAACGATTTAATAGAAACTGGGGCTTGCCCAGTGATTTGATGAAAATCGCGTTCTATTGCGGAAGGCTCAATGTGGCCATCCGGCCGCCGTCAACCGTCCATACCTGTCCAGTGACGAAGCTTGATTCACCGGACGCAAGCCATGCAACGAGACTCGCAACCTCCGCCCCATCTACCGCGTGAGCAACGCCAAAGGGCGTTAGTAAGTATCATTGCGCTCGCGTTGCCGGCCAAAGCAATTGATCGACAGTAAATCAGAGCCAGGAATCCGCTGATAGAACAAAAACGGCATCGCCATAGGACACCCTGGCCGAAACGACCGGCGTTGCGAACGTTTCTCTGGCCCCTGATACCACTGGTGAAGGGCTCGTCTTGAAACGCAAACGGCGACACCGCCTCGAACAATTAAGCGTTCGTTGGCGACCGCTTGTCGCGTACAGCCTGCTTACGAGCAATTTATGATTGAGTTCATCAATTGTGGGGCGGCCCTTTCCTGGCAGTCCAATCCCGATCGGCAAGCGCAATCTGGATACGGTCGTGTCCGGTTTTGCCGGGTTGCGGCCCGACTCGCCGCTGAAGGTGATTGACGCTCCTATCGGCTTTGTCAGTTCTTAGCTACAACAGCAAATAGAGGTAACTATGAAATACATCAACCGCATCGCAGCGTCTACCGCGCTCGTGGTAGTCGCCTTCGGTCTCGCAACGTTCGCCCAGATCAAGTTCCTTCCGAAGACCGCCGACGACAACCCGGTCGCGCGCATCGTCCTCAACATTGAGTCCTGGAATGGCTAAAAATCAATGGAGGTCCGATCGTCGCCGGCAATGGTCGCCCTCCTCTTCTTCGAATGCGCGTTCGGATGGCTGGCCGATTAGTCAGCGTTCGGAGGTCCGCTGTTTGGCTCTGAGCGGCCGCTGAAATGACCGTATGATGCCGATGGTAGAACAGCTGCAGTTGGCCGGCAGTACGCGTTCGCGCCAGCCATCCCCGAGCTGCCGTTGAGAATCTCGACGGCTGCATTGAAATCCGTTCATCGAACCGGCGCTATCGGCCATCAACAGTCCCGCGGGTGTGCATTTACTCGGACACTCGAATGTCGTTTGTTCCCAGCCCGACCCATATGCCG
>DASVNP010000013.1:0-9125 GCA_036383775.1 Paraburkholderia sp.
CGCAATATATTCTCCGCGGATGAACTGGCGATGTTGCGCGAGGCTATCGACCACAACATCGCCCAACCGAGTCCCCGTGCCAAAGTGGCGAGCAGGCCGGACGATCCGGGCTGGTTTTTTGAGGATTTCTGCAACTGGCAAGATAACGACGGTTACCGCCGTTTCATCATGGAATCACCCGCGCCGAGCGTTGCGGGTGCGTTGATGGGCGGCGAAGCGGCCCGCTTCTATCACGATCATCTGCTCGTGAAGGAGCCCAACACGCGCCAGCGCACGCCGTGGCACCAGGACCAGCCGTACTACAACATCACCGGCGATCAGAACGTCAGCATGTGGATTCCCGTCGATCCGGTCGCGCGAGCGTCAACACTCGAATTTGTTGCGGGTTCGCATCGCGGGCCGTGGCTGATGCCGCGCACGTTCATTGCCAACGAAGCAAAGTGGTTTCCCGAAGGTAGCCTGACCGATTTGCCCGATATCGAAAGCAATCGCGACGCGTATCCGATCATCGGCTGGGAACTCGAACCTGGCGATATGGTGTGCTTTCATATGCTGACGTTGCATGCCTCGGGCGGCGTTGGTGGTAACCGTCGGCGCCGTGCGTTTTCGCTGCGCTTTATCGGCGACGATATCCGTCACCAGCCGCGCCCGTGGCGCACGTCGCCGGAGTTTCCAGGTCTGCGCGAAACGCTCGCCGAAGGTGCGCCGATGGCACACCCGCTGTTTCCGATCGTGTGGCGCGCAGAACAGGGACAGGTGGACGCATGAGCGAAGCGAAAAGCGAGTTGGACGACGCCGTAGAAAACACGCCGGTGCCGGCGCATATCCGTGCGTTGCCGCTCTACGTACCGGGCCGTTCCGAGCAATCAGTTGCGCGCGAATATGGCCTTGCGCGCATCATCAAGCTGGCGTCGAATGAAAATCCACTCGGCTGCAGCCCACATGTCGCGCAAGCGTTGGCTGAGCAGTTCAACGGCACGAACACCGCTCTCTCGCGCTATCCGGACAGCGATGCATTCGATCTGCGCAACGCGCTTGCCCGCTATCATGGGGTGCCGGCCAACCACATCGCGGTAACGAACGGCTCGCACGAACTGATCGATCTGTGCGCCGCGTTGAGCTTGCGTGCCGGCACCGCCGGCCTCTATTCGCAGTACGCATTCCAAGCCTATCCGATCAGTATCAAGGCACGCGGCGCTACCGCAATCGAAGTTCCGGCGTCCGATTACCGTCACGATCCTGCCTCGATGCGCGCGGCGCTGACTGACACTACACGCCTCGTCTACATCTGCAACCCCAACAATCCAACGGGCACGCTGCTGTCCCCGGCGGATATCGAAGTCATTCTGGATTCGGTCGGTCCGGATACGCTCGTGGTACTCGATGAAGCGTATATCGACTACGTCGATCCCACGCTGCGGCCCGATTCGATTTCACTGCTTGCGCGTTATCCGCAACTGGTCGTCGCGCGAACGTTTTCGAAGGCATACGGATTGGCGTCGCTGCGAGTCGGCTACGGCATCATGCATCCCGATCTCGTCGATGCCATTGCCCGAATCCGCCCGACGTTCAGCGTCAATGCACTCGCGCAGCGCGCGGCATTGGCGGCGCTCGCCGATCGCGGATTCCTGCAACGCACACAGAGCCTGAACCGCGCAGGCGTTACGCAAATCACCCAGACGCTGGAGCGTCAGGGCATTCCATTCATCCCCACACAGGCCAATTTCATTGCGATTGGCCTGAACGACGCAAAGACGGTGGCACAGCGGCTGCTGCAGGCCGGCATCGTGGTGCGGCCGCTCGGCGCATACGAACTGGACGACCTTATCCGCGTAACCGTCGGTACCGAAGAGGAAAATGATATGTTTCTGCGCGCGTTGCTCAAGGCGCTTGGGCGAGACTGAAAGCGTAATAGAATCGGTGTCGCTCAATTCGGAATCGAAGGGTAGTACATATGGCTCAAAAACCCGGTGCGCCGTTTCAGCAGATCAAGGCCGTTGTGCGCGACAAGGTTCGTGCAGGCGAATGGGGCGTTGGCGAGCGCATCCCGTCGGAGATCGATCTGGCGACGGCGTTCGGGGTCGCACGCATGACGGTCAATCGCGCTCTACGCGAACTGACCGCCGAGGGTGAGCTCGAACGCGTGGCCGGCGTCGGCACGTTTGTCGCCGAAGGCAAACCGCAGTCGAATCTGCTGATGATCGCTCATATTCGCGATGAGATTCGCTCGCGAGGGCACGAGTATGCCTGCAAGGTCATTACGCTCACGCGGGAAGCCGCTTCGGTGGAAGTCGCCGCGGCGTTCGGGCTGCCGAGGAATACGCCGGTGTTTCATCTGACATGCGTACATCTGGAAAACGGGCGGCCCATTCAGTTCGAAGACCGGTATGTGAACCCCGCTGCTGCACCGGATTTTCTCACGCAGGATTTCACGGCCGAGCCGCCGTCGCAGTATCTCTACAACAACGTGTCCCACTGCGAACTGGAAATCGAGCATATCGTCGACGCGTGTTTGCCGACGCCTGAACAGGCAGCGCTGCTCGAGATGCGAATCGACGAACCCTGCCTGATGCTCACGCGTCGCACCTGGACCGACGGCATGCCGGTGACGCTCGCCCACTTCGTGCATCCCGGCAAGCGGTATCGGCTCGGTTCGCGCTTCAAACCGAATTCGATGCCGGGCCAGGGCTTGGCCAGGGGCCGCTGAGGCATACCCAGGCGCGTCAGTCGACCTTAGGCTCGAGAAGCGCCAGCGCGGGCCGTACAACACCCTCCAGCAGCGCGCGTTCCGGCCTTGTCCGGGCAAGCACCCGTATGCCGAGATGGAGCCCTAGCAGCAAGCGCGCAAGATCGTCAGCCGACTGGGCAGTCGAAATCTCGCCAGCCTGCTGACCCGCGAGCACACAGCGCCGGAAAAACGCTTCTACCGCCACCAGCACATTGGCGATCATCGTCTGGAAACCGGCGTCGTGTGGTGCAACCTCAAGTGCCGAATTCACCAGCAGGCATCCCTTACGATCCCTGTCGCTGACCGACCGCTCGACGATTTCCCGAAAGAATGCCTTGATGGCATCGATAGGCGGCAGGCTCCGCTCGAATCTCGATACCCGGTCGCCGAAGCTATTGTCAATGTAGTGGGTCAGCGCCCGCTGAAACAGCGAGCGTTTGTCCCCGAACGCGTTGTAGAGGCTTGCGCCCGTAATTCCCATGCACTGCGCAAGATCCCGCACAGAAGTCGCCTCGTAGCCATAGACCCAGAACTGGTGGGCGGCTGCATCGAGGACCGCATTTTCATCGAATTCCCGTGGTCGAACCATGCTTACTCCAGCCATCGCGCAACGTCTTCCCGGCCGGGATTGCAACGTCACACACGTTGCGATATTCTAAATCATTCGATCTAAAACAACCTGGAGCGATAGCAAACCTGCTTTGGTGTCGCACGACAGCCAGCACGCGCGCATCAGGCGGTCTGAGAACGCAACGCACAGGAACATCATGGCCGTGTACTCCGCAGAGGAGCGTCTGAAAACGTTGTTCGTCGCGGGCCTGGCAGGCGACGCATCCGGGTACCGCTCGTTTCTGTCCGAACTGACGCGGCACCTGCGGGGCTATCTTCGCAAGCGGATTCCCCAACTTCACGACGACGTCGAGGATCTCGTTCAGGAAATCCTGCTGGCCGTGCATAATGCACGTCATACATACCGGCCGGATGAGCCTCTGACCGCGTGGGTCCACGCGATCGCGCGCTATAAACTGATGGATTTCTTCAGAACGCGTGCGCGACGGGAGTCGTTGCATGACCCCCTTGACGAGCACGACGACATTTTCGCCGAGTCCGCCGACGAACCGACCGATGCCCACCGCGACATCGGGAAACTGCTCGATCACCTGCCGGACAAACAGCGGCTCTCGATCGTGCACGTCAAGCTGCAAGGACTTTCTGTTGCCGAAGCCTCCCGCTTGACGGGGCTATCGGAGTCGGCCGTCAAGGTCAGCATCCATAGGGGTCTCAAGGCTCTGGCCACGTACGTCCGGAGAATGGCATGAGAACAGATGACCTCGTCGGATTGCTCTCAACCGGCATAGCGCCCGTAAAAAGCGGCGCGGTGGCCCGTCGGTTCGGCATCTCGGTGCCGGTTGCCGCCATTGGCGCGACGGCGTTGATGGTTGCCGTATTTGGCATTCGCCCCGATCTGGGCACCATCGCCAAAACCGCAATCTTCTGGGAGAAGCTCGCGTTTCCGCTGTGCCTCGCAATCGGCTCCCTGATTGCAACGCTCCGGCTGGCACGCCCCGGCGCCAGGGTCGGAACCGGATGGCCCGTCATGGCAATACCGGTTGCAATCGTCTGGATTGCAGCCATAGCGGTGGTGGTCAGCGCCGCACCGCAAGACCGGTTGCCCGCGATACTCGGGCACACCTGGCGCACATGCCCATTCAATATCCTTCTGCTGGCCGTTCCAGGCTTCATTGCGATCTTCTGGGCTGTCAAAGGACTGGCGCCGACCCGTCTCCGGCTCGCCGGCGCCGTCTCGGGCCGGCTTGCAAGCTCGATCGCCACGGTCGCGTACTGCTTTCATTGCCCCGAGATGAACCCTGCGTTCTGGAGCATCTGGTATATGGCCGGCATGCTGCTTCCAGCCGCGCTCGGAGCGGTGCTGGGTCCCAAACTCCTTCGGTGGTGAATGCTCTGGCAACTCGTTGATCGAGCAGCCTGATTTCGTTGCGCGCAAGTCGAAAGCAAAAAAAAGATGACTTGCCTGTAACCGGACGTCTCCAGTCCACGAATTAGATGATGTATCCAGCACGGGTACTCCTCTATCTCAACTTCTGGAGAAATTCCATGTCCGCTAAAGCCACTGTCAGTTCCGCGCTCCTCGCCGGCGTAGTCGCGAGCCTGCTCGCATCGGTCGCCCAAGCAGCACCGCTTACGAGTGCGGAGGCAAGCGCCGCAATCGCAGCTCATAAGGAAAAGTGCTATGGCGTCGCCCTGAAAGGGCAGAACGACTGCGCCGCCGGTCCTGGCACCACGTGTCAAGGTACGTCCGCGATGGATTTCCAGGGCAACTCATGGAAGTTCGTTCAAGGTGGCACCTGCACGAGTATCGCCGTGCCGGGTGGCGGCCATGGCTCGCTCACCGCTGTGAAGTCCTGATCCGGCAAACGACGACAGGAAAGGGGGCGGCCATGACCGATTTCACCAGAACAACGCCAGTCGGAATCGACGAGCGCGGCTGCCCCTCCGGTGTGACCGCTGCGCAACGGCAGTGTGTCGGCACCAGTTTCAAGCATGAACATCTTGCCGCGATTCTCGCTGACGGTCTGAAAGACGGCTTCTTCGAAGTCCACGCTGAAAACTATATGGGCGCTGGCGGCCCCCCGCATCGGGCGCTCGCGGCTATTCGCGAGAACTACCCGATCTCCATTCACGGCGTGTGTATGTCGATCGGCGGCCCGAATGCGCTGGACGCGGCTCACCTCACGCGCTTTCGCGATCTGGTTGCACGCTACGAACCCACGCTGGTGTCCGAACATCTCGCGTGGTCTTCACATGGCGGAGCGTTTTTTAACGACCTTCTGCCTTTGCCGTACACCAAAGAAACGCTCGAGCACGTGTGCGCACACATCGACCAGGTTCAGCAGGCGATCAAGCGCCCCATTCTTCTTGAGAACCCGTCGACGTATGTCGCTTTCGCGTCTTCGACAATGAGCGAAACCGAGTTCATACGGGCTGTCGTTCAACATACCGGCTGCGGCCTGCTACTGGACGTCAATAACGTCTTTGTTTCCGCAATCAATCACGGTTTCTCCGCCGCTGCGTACCTCGACGGATTGCCGCTCGAAGCCGTGGGCGAAATACACCTGGCCGGACACAGCGAGCAACGTGACGACGAGAACGAACTACTGCTTATCGATAGCCACGACCGCGCCATCTCCGACCCGGTCTGGAATCTTTACAGGCAAGTCGTATCGCGGATTGGCCCGACGCCGGCATTGATCGAGTGGGATAGCAATCTTCCCGCGTGGCTCGTATTGCGGGATCAGGCAACGAAAGCACGGCAAATCATGGCAGAGCACGCGATGTCACTCGCACAGGAACTCAGCCATGACGCCTGAAAATATTTCGTGCCAGTACGCCACAGCGTTTGCGCCGGGACTGATAGACCCAGCGATCGCAGCGCCTGAAGACCTGGTGGCCGCATCAGGGAAGCGTGTAGCCAAGCGCTACAACGTTTATCGCAACAACGTCACGGTCAGCCTCATTGATGCACTGGCAGCGATCTACCCTGCTATCCAGCGCATCACTGGCGTCGAGTTCTTCAGAGCGATGGCCCGTTTCCATGTCCGCGCGACGCCCCCCGTTTCGCCGTTACTGTTCGAGTACGGGCGGGATTTTCCTGCCTTCATCGAGTCCTACGAATACGCCCGCGAGATGCCATGGCTTGCGGACACGGCGCGCATCGAGCGTGCGTGGCTGGATGCCTATCACGCTGCGGACCTGCCTGTGCTTGCCACCGAGGCACTAGGAGATATCGAGCCCGCGTCGCTGGCCGGGTTGCGTTTCAGACCGCACCCCGCGGCGCGGATCGTGCGCTCAATCTATCCGGCCGTCGCAATCTTCGTGATGAATCGCACGGATGGTTCTGTTTCCCCGCTACGGTCAAACGAACCTGAGGATGCACTCGTGACGCGACCGGAGCAGGACGTCATCGTCTCGCGCCTGCCGGCGGGCGGTGCAACGTTCCTCATCGCCCTTTTCGCGGGCGCATCACTAGGCGAAGCGGTCGCGGCGGCATTTGAAGAAACCCCTTCCTTCGATCTCCAGGCCAACATGGCAGGGATGATCTCTGCTGGCGTGTTTTCCGCCATTCAACATGGAGATTGATCAAGATGACACCGGACACACAACAGGCGAAACTGCCCTTTCCAGCCGTGGTGATATCCACGATTAGTGCGGCGAAGCGGCTGATCCAACATCTTGCGCAACCGTGGCTCGTTCAACTCGTGCTTCGGATTGCACTGGCCGTACCGTTCTGGAAATCGGGCATTCTTAAATGGCACGGCTTCCTTCAACTGAACGACACGGCAATCGATCTGTTCACCCAGGAGTTCCAGTTGCATCTGCCAGGCGGCCCTTACCCGTTTCCCGCTCCTGCCGTGTTTGCATTTCTGTCGGGCTGCGGCGAGGTCACGTTCCCGGTGTTGCTCGTGCTGGGCTTCGGAACCCGGTTCGCGGCGGCCGGCCTGATACTGATGACGTGCCTCATCGAGCTGACGGTCCCGGACGGCTGGCCTATCCATCTCACCTGGCTGGCGATGGCACTGGGAATTGCAGCCTGGGGGCCAGGCCGGATATCCATTGACTACCTGCTGGGTGACAGGTCGCCCAGACCCTGACCCGAAGTTTTCGTCGAATCGTTGGGCCGCTCCCCACTGAACAACATGAGAACTTCAGATCTGATACTTAGGCTGACTAATGGTCTAACGACAATTGAGCCGAATTCCGTTTCGAGGAGACTTAACCGGTCGCTAAGCGTGGGGCTTGCCGGCAGCATGGCGATGCTTGTGGTCCTTTACGGAATCCGCAGCGACATGCCGCAATTGCTATTGACGACGATGTTCTGGATACGGCTCGCGTTCCCGGTAACAACACTCATCACCGCATTGCAACTCGCCGGGCGTCTTGGAAGTCCCGGCGTACCCGTCAAGCTCGCCTGGTTCGCAGTCGCACTACCCTTCATTGCCATGTTGCTGGTTGCCTCGTTCATGCTGATCGCGACTCCGCCAGGCTATCGCCTGGCGCTGATGCTAGGCACGACATGGCGAGTCGCCACAGCGAATATCGTGCTGCTCTCCTTGCCTTCACTTGCCGCCGTGATGCACGCCATGAAGGGGCTTGCCCCGACCCGCCTCGCACTGGCGGGCGCCGGCGCCGGGTTGCTCGCCGGCGCGCAAGGCTCACTCGTGTACTCCCTTTACTGCTCAGAGATGTCCGTACCGTTCTGGGGTACCTGGTACGTACTGGGCATTGTCATAACCGCTGCTATAGGTGCTGTATTTGCTCCGCTCTACTTGCGGTGGTAGTCCGGCGATGGCCCGAGGCGAAACCGCATCGCAGGAAAACAGGCTTTTTGATCAATACGGATTGACGTGCTGACAGGGCACAGAGTCAACGCTTGCTGCAACCCACATGCGAAGGAAAAATCGTGAAGGCTATTAGCAACCTCAGGATCGGCGTGCGCCTCGGAATCGGCTTTGGCGCGACGCTCGTTTTGCTATGCCTGGTAGGCGCGCTTGGTCTGGTCCAGGCGTCCCGTATTTATGACGGCACACAGGAGCTTGCAACCGATCTCCTTCCCAGTGTCCAACGTCTGGGCGATATCCGGGCGCTGGCCGATGAGGTCCGCCAGGCCTCCTTGAGTTATCTGATCGCCACCAGTGCCTCGGAACGTCAGTCCCAGCGGTCGAAACATGACGCCGCGCTGAACGAACTTTCGCGGGTATGGCCACAGTACGAAGCGGTGGTCGGCTCCGCCGAGGAACTGCAACTGTCGAACCAGATCAAGGCCGCATGGACCACCTACCTTTCTCTGGACAAACAGCTCAATGAGCTTTCCGACAGCGGCGAAGAACATTTCAATGACGCTCGGTCTTTCGCAGGAGGCGAGTCTTCGCGCGCGTTCAGCAAAGTCACTGAGTTCATTGCTCAGGATATCGCCTTGAACAGCCAGGGAGCAAAGGACTCCAGTGAGCAGGCTGCGGCCGTCTTTCACAGCGCCTCGCTGCTCACATACGGGCTGATCGGAATAGCCATCCTGTTGAGCCTTGCTGTTGCGTTCGTCATTAGCCGCTCCATTACGGTTCCAATTGGCGTCTCCGTGAAGATTGCCCAGACAGTCGCGCAAGGCGACCTCACCTCGAATATCAAAGTGAGCGGCAAGGACGAAACGAGCCATCTACTGCGAGCGCTCCAACACATGAGTGAGAAACTCGCCGACCTGGTTGGGCAGGTCAGATCCGGCAGCGACAGCATTGCTACAGGCGCGGCGAAAATCGCAGCAGGCAATGCCGATCTGAGCCAGCGAACCGAGGAACAGGCGGCTTCACTCGAGGAAACCGCGGCA
>DASVNP010000014.1:0-13457 GCA_036383775.1 Paraburkholderia sp.
TGATTGCGATGACCGGGCGACCGTCGTCGAGTCTCGCACAACTGGCCGACGTGCATCTGAATTCCGGCGTGTCGAAAGAAGCCTGTCCGATGAATCTTGCGCCGACCGCCAGCACCACCGCCGCGCTCGCGCTCGGCGACGCGCTCGCGGTCGCTGTGCTCGACGCGCGCGGCTTCGGCCGCGACGACTTCGCCCGCTCGCACCCGGGCGGCGCGCTCGGCCGGCGTCTGCTCACTTATGTGCGCGACGTCATGCGCACCGGCGAACAGGTGCCGAAGGTCACGCCCGAGGCCACCGTGCGCGACGCGCTGTTCCAGTTGACCGCCAAGCGCATGGGCATGACCGCGATCGTCGATCACGACGACCGCGTAACCGGCATTTTCACCGACGGCGACTTGCGCCGCGTGCTCGAGCGCGACGGCGACTTCCGCGCCCTGTCGATCGCTTCGGTCATGACCGCCGGCCCGCGCACCATCGGCCCGGACCAGCTCGCGGTGGAAGCTGTGGAACTGATGGAGCGCCACCGCATCAATCAGATGCTGGTCGTCGACGAAGCAGGCAAGCTGATCGGCGCACTCAACATGCACGACCTTTTCTCGAAGAAGGTGATCTGATGGCCATCGCCCCACCTACCGCCGCCGAACGCGCGAGCCGCGTGAAGCTGATGATTTTCGACGTCGACGGCGTGCTGACCGACGGCGGCCTGCTTTTCACGGCGGAAGGCGACACGATGAAAGGCTTCAACTCGCTCGACGGCCACGGCATGAAGCTGCTGCGCGAAGCCGGCATCGAGACGGCGATCATCACCGGCCGCAAGTCGGGCATCGTGGCGGCGCGGGCGAAAGAAATGAACATCACGCACGTCTATCAGGGCGTGCAGGACAAACCTCAGGCATTCGCCGACCTGCTGCGTCAGACCGGCCTGACGGCGGAAGAATGCGGCTATATGGGCGACGACTGGGTCGATCTCGGCGTGATGCTGAAGGTCGGCTTCGCGGCGGCGCCGGCCAATTCGCACCCTGAAGTGATCGCGCGGGCCCATTGGGTCAGCGAGGCGCGCGGCGGCCACGGCGCTGCGCGCGAAGTCTGCGACGCGCTGTTGCGCGCACAGCACAAATACGAGGCGTTGCTCGCGGCCGCCTGTAGCGGCGAACAGCGGGGCCTCGTCGGATGAATCAGTTTCGCCTGACTTCCCTGATCCCGCTGGTTGCCATGGCCGCGCTCGCCGGCATCACGTGGTGGCTGCTGCAAGCCACCCTGCCCCGGCAGAACGAAGGCGTGGCGCGCCCCAAGGAGCACACGCCGGACTACTTCGCGGACAACTTCTCGGTCTCGGAACTCGATCAGTCGGGCGCGACGCAGTACCGCCTGACCGCGCAGTCGCTGATCCACTATGAAGACGACGAGCTGAGCGACATGGTCAAGCCGGCCATGCGCGCGTTCCAGCCCGGTAAACCGGTCGTCACGGCAACCGGCGACACTGGCACTGTGAACGGCGACGCTTCCATCGTCAATCTGTACGGCAACGCTCGCATCCTGCGGGCACCCGGCAACGGCGATCCGCAGATGCAAGCGGATTCGCAGCATTTTAGGGTGCTAGTCAACGACGATGTGATCGAGACCGAAAAGCCGGTTAAACTTCAGCGCGGCCTGTCGGTGATGACCGCCAGCGGCATGAACTACAACAACGTCACCCGGGTGATGCAGTTGTTCGGCAACGTGAAAGGCGCGATCGCCGCCTCCGACGCCGGCGGCAGCTCGCCCAAACTACCCGGGTAATCCATTCCAGGCGTGACTGCATGAACGAATCGTTCCCCCGTTTTGATACCGGCCGCTCGCGCTCCCTGCCCGCGTGGCGCGCCGGACTCGCCGCGCTGATCGTCGCGTTGCCGCTGGCCGGCTTCGCGCCGCTCGCGCACGCGGACCGTGCCGACAAGGACAAGCCGCTGAACGTCGAAGCGGACAACATGACTTACGACGACCTCAAGCAGGTCAACATCTTCACCGGCCACGTGGTCGCCACCAAAGGCACGATCGTGATCAAGGCCGACCGTGTCGAAGTGACGCAAGACCCGCAGGGCTACCAGTACGCCACCGGCACCTCGAGCGGCGGCAATCTGTCGTATTTCCGCCAGAAACGCGAAGGCCTCGACGAATACATCGAAGGCACGGCCATCCGTATCGACTACGACGGCAAGCAGGATCTGACCACGCTCACCACCAACGCCACCGTGAAGCGCCTGCAGGGCCTGTCCACGGTCATGGATCAGGTGCACGGCAGCGTCGTCACGTATGACGGCCAGAACGACTTCTACACTGCGAAGGCCGGCAAGGACGTCGCCGGCCCGGGCAACCCGACCGGCCGCGTGCGCGCCATGCTGGCGCCGCGCAATGGCGGCGCCGTGCCGCTGAACGGCGGGCCGGCCACGCTTGCGCCGTCCTCGTCGATCCCGGGAGCGCCGAACCAGTGAGCAATACCGCGTCCCTCCCCAATCGCAAGCCGGCCGGCACCAGCAGTTCACTGGTGGTGCGCAACCTGAAGAAGCGTTATGGCTCGCGCACAGTCGTCAAAGACGTGTCGCTCGACGTGAAAAGCGGCGAAGTGGTCGGCCTGCTCGGCCCCAACGGCGCCGGCAAGACCACCTCGTTCTATATGATCGTCGGCCTCGTGCCGCTCGACGCGGGCGAAATCGACCTGGACGGCAAGTCGATCAGCCTGCTGCCGATCCATAAGCGCGCTTCGCTGGGCTTGTCGTATCTGCCGCAGGAAGCCTCGGTGTTCCGCAAGCTCAGCGTCGAAGAAAACATTCGCGCGGTGCTGGAGCTGCAACACGAAGAAAACGGCAAGCGCCTGAGCAAAGACACCATCACGGCCCGCACGGAAGCCTTGCTCGACGAGTTGCAAATCGCGCATTTGCGCGAGAATCCGGCCCTGTCGCTGTCGGGCGGCGAACGGCGCCGGGTTGAAATTGCGCGGGCTCTGGCCACCAATCCGAGCTTTATTCTGCTCGACGAGCCGTTCGCGGGCGTCGATCCGATCGCCGTGCTGGAAATTCAGAAGATCGTCAAATTCCTGAAGCAGCGCAATATCGGCGTCCTGATCACCGACCACAACGTGCGCGAGACGCTCGGCATCTGCGATCACGCGTACATCATCAGCGACGGTTCGGTGCTGGCCGCCGGCGCGCCGAGCGAAATCATCGAAAACGAAAGCGTGCGGCGCGTCTATCTGGGCGAGCACTTCCGCATGTAAGTACACAAGGGGGATTCCCGGCGGTGCGCTCGCGCACCGCCGGGAATCCCTTTGCGTGCAGCGCACATCCGGTTGTCTAGCCTGGTCCGTATCGCGTCCAGCGTCGATGAAAAGCGGCGCACGCGTAATTGCGCATGTCGCAAGGTATCGCGGTCGTGGCAAACTCTCTACAATGAAATTCAAATTGCCATGAAAGCCAGCCTCCAACTCCGCCTATCGCAGCATCTTGCGCTGACACCGCAACTGCAGCAGTCCATCCGGCTGCTTCAGCTGTCTACGCTCGAACTGCAGCAGGAAGTCGCAACGGCGATCTCGCAGAATCCGCTCCTCGAAAACGAGGACGACTGGATCGCGAGCCCGCTGCGCGTGGCGGCTGACGGCTCGGTGATCGCCCAGGCGCCCAATTCCGCCCCTCCGCCCGACCAGATGGGCGGCAATTCGGCCTCGTCGTCGAGCAGCAGCGAGCGTAGCGAGAGCGGCGAGCCGCAGGGCGTGGACGAGTACAACGGCCTCTCGGGCGACAGCAACGGCGACGCGTCGCAATGGAATCTGGACGACTACGGCCGTAGCGGCAATGCTTCGGACGACGACGATATGCCGCCGCTGCAAATCCACGAATCGAGCACCTCGCTGCGCGATCACCTGATGGCGCAATTGCGCGTGACCCAGGCGGGCCAGCGCGACCGGGCGCTAATCACCTTCCTGATCGAATCGCTCGACGACGACGGCTACCTGGCCGCCACCCTCGAAGAAGTGCTGGCCGACTTGCCCGAAGAACTCGAAGTCGACCTCGACGAAATGAACGCCGCGCTCGCGCTGCTGCATAGCTTCGACCCGGCCGGGGTTGGCGCGCGGTCCGCGTCGGAATGTCTCAAGCTGCAACTGGTGCGGCTCGACTCGTCGCCCACCCGCACGCTCGCGCTCGAGATTGTCGCCCACCACCTGGAACTGCTCGCGGCACGCGATTTCACGCGTCTGCGCAAGCATCTGAAGGCGAACGACGACGATCTGCGCGACGCGCACGTGCTGATCCGCTCGCTCGAGCCGTTCCCCGGCGCCGCCTACGGCAAGGCGGAGGCGGACTACGTCGTGCCGGACATCATGGTGCGCAAGACCGCCCAGGGCTGGCAAGCGGAACTGAACCCGGAAGTGGTGCCGAAGCTGCGCATCAACCACCTGTACGCCAATATTCTGCGCAATAACCGAGGTGACCCTGGCAGCGGTTCGTTGCGCCAGCAACTGCAGGAAGCACGCTGGCTGATCAAAAACATCCAGCAGCGGTTTGAAACGATCCTCCGGGTCGCGCAGGCCATTGTCGAGCGTCAAAAGAGCTTTTTCGTGCACGGCGAAATTGCCATGCGCCCCTTGGTTTTGCGAGAAATTGCTGATACGCTGGGCCTACACGAGTCAACTGTCTCGCGTGTGACAACCGGTAAATACATGCTGACCCCATTCGGGACGCTTGAATTTAAGTACTTCTTCGGATCACACGTTTCGACTGACACGGGCGGCGCGGCGTCCTCAACGGCGATTCGCGCGCTCATCAAGCAACTGATAGGAGCGGAAAACCCGAAATCTCCTCTTTCAGACAGTCGCATAGCCGAATTGCTGGCGGAACAGGGCTTCGTGGTCGCGCGGCGTACCGTTGCGAAGTATCGCGAAGCACTCAAGATCCCGGCAGTCAACCTGCGCAAGTCTCTGTAGCCCGTCGCCTTCCGTGGCGGGCATTTACCGGCCGCTCCGCAGTTGGCGGACAGGCTGGCCGATGCGACCTGCCAGAAGTCAGTCACCGGGGGGCGACTCAGGCAAGCCGACAGATCGACCGGACTTCTGTCATCGTGCGGACCAAGCGGCCATTAGCTTGGAGAAGCACTATGAATCTGCAGATCAGTGGACACCACCTCGAAGTAACGCCAGCTTTGCGCGAATACGTGATCTCCAAACTTGATAGGGTGCTAAGACATTTCGATCAGGTCATCGACGGCAGTGTGGTCCTCTCGGTCGACAACCACAAGGAAAAGGAAAAGCGGCAAAAGGTTGAAATCAACCTGCATCTCAAGAGCAAGAATATCTTCGTCGAGAGTTGTGACAGCGATCTTTACGCTGCGATCGATCTGATGATCGACAAGCTCGACCGGCAAGTGATACGCCACAAGGATCGTCTGCAAGGCCATGCGCACGAGGCGATCAAGTATCAACCGGCGCCGCTACTCGACGTGCCGCCGCAATAACGGAAATTAGAAGGTTTTCTTCATTTTCGCTTGATTCCCGCTTGACTCCTTGTAGCAGCCAAACCGCCCGGAACCGGGCGGTTTTTCGTTTTCAGACGCCGCTTTCACGCCGCAGCGCGGCACGAAACGACGCTAAAAAACAACCTATTGCGCATTGATGGCGCGCCGCACCATCCGCGGCTACCGTGTTCTATAATGTTCCGGTTACCATCGGGGTCAAGCTAGCTCGAACGGAAATCGGTCGGCCGGAGTCCTGCGCTTTCGGACGCCAAAACACATCGCCGTGAGCATCAAACGAATGGATCACCACCCAAACGCCCCTGCGAGGAGAACCCAGGCCACGTTTTCGCCTGTCAACATGAATCGTTTAGCCAAATATCTTCCCCTCGAGAACGTCGTCGTCGGACTAGCGGTCACCAGCAAGAAACGCGTGTTCGAGCAAGCGGGCCTGATCTTCGAGAACCAGAACGGCATCGCCCGTAGCACGGTCACCGACAATCTGTTTGCGCGAGAGCGCCTCGGATCAACGGGCCTTGGTGAAGGCGTCGCGATTCCGCATGGCCGGATCAAAGGCTTGAAGCAGCCGCTCGCCGCGTTTGTCCGCCTTGCCGAGCCCATCCCCTTCGAATCGCCCGACGGTCAGCCGGTCTCGCTGCTCATCTTCCTGCTCGTGCCCGAACAGGCCACCCAGCAGCACCTCGAAATCCTTTCGGAAATCGCCCAATTACTGTCCGACCGCGAGGCCCGCGAGCGCCTGCACACGGATGAAGACCGGGAATCGTTGCATCGCCTGCTCACTCAGTGGCAACCTTGAGGCATCGGCGGTCATCCGCACGCCGTTTATCCGCCTGTCCGGCGTCTGCCGGCACGCGGGTACGGTCTGGCAAAATACGCGACCCGCGCTAGCGCAGCCGTCGCTTCGCTAGGCTTGCGGCCAACACTGGAGTCACTGACTCATGGATACGTCCAGCATCAACGCCCAGAGCATTTTCGACGATAACGCCGCCATGCTGAAGCTGAGCTGGCTGACGGGGCATGAAGGCTGGGAACGCGGCTTTTCTTCGGAATCGGTCGCCAATGCCACGTCGAGCGCCGACCTCGTCGGCCACCTGAACCTGATCCACCCGAACCGGATTCAGGTGCTCGGCGAAGCCGAAATCGACTACTACAAGCGCCAGACCGACGAAGACCGTTCGCGCCACATGGCCGAACTGATCGCGTTGGAGCCACCTTTCCTGGTGGTGGCGGGCGGCGTCGCCGCACCGCCGGAACTCGTCCTGCGCTGCACGCGCTCGTCCACACCGCTGTTCACCACGCCGATGTCCGCCGCCGCGGTGATCGACAGCCTGCGCCTTTACATGTCGCGCATTCTCGCGCCGCGCGCCACGCTGCACGGCGTGTTTCTCGACATTCTCGGCATGGGCGTGCTGCTCACCGGCGACTCGGGTCTCGGCAAGAGCGAACTCGGGCTGGAGCTGATCAGCCGCGGCCACGGCCTCGTTGCGGACGACGCGGTGGACTTCGTGCGCCTCGGCCCGGACTTCGTCGAAGGGCGCTGCCCGCCGTTGCTGCAAAACCTGCTCGAAGTGCGCGGCCTCGGTCTGCTCGACATCAAGACGATCTTCGGTGAAACCGCGGTGCGCCGGAAAATGAAGCTCAAGCTGATCGTGCAACTGGTGCGCCGTCCTGACGGCGAATTCCAGCGGCTGCCGCTGGAGAGCCAGACGGTGGACGTGCTCGGCCTGCCCATCAGCAAGGTCACGATTCAGGTGGCGGCCGGCCGAAATCTCGCGGTGCTGGTCGAGGCGGCCGTGCGCAACACGATTCTGCAACTGCGCGGCATCGACACGCTGCGCGACTTCATGGATCGCCAGCGCCTGGCAATGCAAGACCCCGACAGCCAGTTTCCCGGCAAACTGATCTGAGCCCGCACAGCCTGTCGCGCCCGCGGCCGACGGCAGGCCGCGGGCGCGCGCAAGGGGACTCAGATGCTATGATGAAATGTACGGTTTTGACGACTCCATGCGCATAATCCTGATCACCGGTATATCCGGCTCTGGCAAATCAGTTGCCCTGAACGCGCTTGAAGACGCAGGCTATTACTGCGTCGACAACCTGCCGCCGCGTTTTCTGCCGCAACTGGCCTCCTATCTCGCCGAAGACGGGCACGACCGTCTCGCGGTTGCGATCGACGCGCGCTCGAGCGCCTCGCTCGACGAGATGCCCGCCATGATCCGCGACCTGTCGCGCTCTCACGACGTGCGCGTGCTGTTCCTGAACGCGAGCACGCAGTCGCTGATTCAACGCTTCTCCGAAACACGCCGCCGCCATCCGCTGTCCGGGTCCACTGCCCTCGACGCGGACGTCGGCCTGCTCACCTCGCTCGGGGAGGCGATCGAGCGCGAACGCGAACTCGTGGCGGGGCTTGCGGAATTCGGCCATCAGATCGACACCAGCAACCTGCGCGCGAACGTGCTGCGCGCGTGGGTCAAACGCTTCATCGAGCAGGAGGCCGCGGGCCTCGTGCTGATGTTCGAGTCGTTCGGCTTCAAGCGCGGCGTGCCGCTCGACGCGGATTACGTGTTCGACGTCCGCACCTTGCCGAACCCGTACTACGATCATGAGTTGCGGCCGCTCACGGGCCTCGACCAACCGGTGGTGGATTTTCTCGATGCGCTGCCGGTCGTGCATGAAATGATCGAAGACATCGAGAGATTTCTCGCCAAATGGCTCCCGCATTTCCGCGACGACAACCGCAGTTATCTGACCGTCGCGATCGGTTGCACGGGTGGCCAACACCGTTCGGTGTTCATTGCGGAGACGCTCGCCGCGCGTCTCGCATCGTCGGCGAATGTCATTGTGCGGCACCGCGATGCGCCGGTGGAAGTCGGCGCATCATCGAAGCTAGTGGCTTAACCGGCCGCATCGCGCGGCCTCAACTCGAAGCGTTGCGCCATGTCTTCTACTTCTACTGTGCTTGCCGATGTGCCGCTGTTTCCGCTGCATACGGTGTTGTTTCCAGATGGGCTGCTGCCGCTGAAGATCTTCGAAGCGCGCTATCTCGACATGGCGCGCGACTGTCTGCGTGAAAAGACGCCGTTCGGCGTGTGTCTGCTGAAAAGCGGCGCCGAGGTGGCGCGCGAAGAAGAGCCTTCGGTGCCCGAAGCGATCGGCTGTCTCGCCGAGATCGCGGAGTGCGATGTCGAAGCCTTCGGCATGTTGCTGATTCGCGCGCGCGGCACACGGCGCTTTCGCCTGCTGTCGCATCGCGTGGAGCCGAGCGGCTTGCTGGTCGGCATGGCGGAACCGCTCGGCGAAGACATGCCGCTCGAAGGCAACGACCAGTTGGCCAAATTCGGAGCCTGTGCGGAGGTGCTCGAACGGATCATTGCAACGATCCGCGAGCGCGACCCGGAAAGCCTGCCGTTCGCGGAGCCGTTCAGGCTCGAAGATCCCTCATGGGTGTCGAACCGTTTAGCCGAAGTGCTGCCCATTGCGCTGCGTGCTCGCCAGAAACTGATGGAAATGCAGGACGCCGGCGGGCGGATCGACGTGGTCCATCACTACATGCAGCAGCACCAGTTGCTTTGACGGCGACCGCGCCGCTCGCAGATTGATCAGATTAGCGTGCCTTGCAAACTGTCCAGCAGTTTGCGCACCGGCGCGGGCACCCCGAACGAATCGAGATCGCTGAGCGGAACCCACGCGGTGTCGGCATCGCCCAGTGCGGCCAATGCGCCCGCGCTGCGGTCCAGTTCCGCGAGGCGCGGTTCGATATCCAGCTTGAAATGCGTGAAGACGTGGGTCAGCGGCGCCAGTGGCGAGACCACGCCGGCACCGCCGAACGCACGCAGGCGCTCGGCGAGCGCGGCTTCGTCGGCGGCTTCCGGCAGGCTCCACAAGCCGCCCCAGATGCCTGACGGCGGGCGCTTCTCCAGCATCACCGCGTTGCCGTCACGCAGCACGAGCATCCATGTGCGGCGCGTCGGCACCGCCTTCTTCGGACGCGCCGTGGGCAGCAGGCGCTGACGTCCGGTCACGTTGGCGACGCAGTCGGCGGCGAAGGGGCAGCGCAGGCAATCCGGCTTGCCGCGCACGCACAGCGTTGCGCCAAGGTCCATCAACCCTTGCGTGTATGCGCTGACATCGGCGTCCGATGCGTTCGATGGCAGCAGCGACTCCGCCAGCGTCCACATCGCGTTTTCGACCTTCTTTTCCCCAGGAAATCCTTCGACGCCGAACACACGTGCCAGCACGCGCTTCACGTTGCCGTCGAGAATCGTCGCGCGCGCGCCGAAAGCGAAAGACGCAATTGCCGCCGCCGTCGAACGGCCAATACCCGGCAATTCCGCAAGCGCCTCAACCGACGCCGGAAACGCGCCGCCATGCTGCTCGACCACAACCTGCGCGCAGCGATGCAGATTGCGCGCACGCGTGTAGTAACCGAGCCCGGCCCACAACGCCATCACATCGTCCGACGGCGCGGCGGCGAGCACGGCGACCGTCGGAAAGCGCGCCAGAAATTTCGCGTAGTACGGAATCACAGTCGATACTTGCGTCTGCTGCAGCATGATTTCCGACAGCCAGATGCGATACGGATCGCGCGTGTTCTGCCACGGCAAATCGTGACGGCCATGCTGGCGCTGCCACGCGATCAGGCGCGTGGAAAAATCAGACATGACCTGGAAAGCAAGCGCTTCAGGCGCGGCGGACGAAGTTGTACGCGGAGTTAAACGGGAAGGCATTGACGATTTAGCGCTGGCAGGTGGGACAGAAGTAAGTGGAGCGCTGCCCCTGCACGATCTGTTTGATCGGCGTTCCACACACGCGGCACGGCAGACCCGCGCGATCATAGACGAAATAGTCGAGCTGGAAATAACCGCTCTCACCGTTGCTGCCGACGAAATCCCGCAGCGTGCTGCCGCCCTTCTCGATCGCCGCGGCGAGCGTCACGCGCACGGCGTCCGCCAACAGTTCATAGCGCGCGAGCGAAACGCGGCCCGCCGCGGTAGTGGGTCGAATGCCTGCGCGAAACAGGCTCTCCGATGCATAGATATTGCCCACGCCCACCACGATTTCACCGGCCAGCAGCGCCTGCTTGACCGACACCTTGCGCCCGCGCGTGAGCCGGTGCATCAACGCGCCGGAGAATGCCGGCGAAAACGGCTCGACGCCGAGGTCCGCGAGCAGCGGATGGCCGAGCACGTCGCCGGCTGTGCGCGGGTGCCACAGCACCGCGCCGAAGCGCCGCGGATCGCGATAGCGCAAAATAAACTCGTCGAAGATCCAGTCGATGTGATCGTGCTTCGCCGCCTCCGGTGGATGCGGCACATGGCGCAGCACACGCAGCGTCCCGGTCATGCCAAGGTGCACAATGAACCATCCCGCGTCGATCTCGAACAGCAGGTACTTGCCGCGCCGCTCGACCTTGCGCACCACGTGCCCGCGCAAGGTTTTCGCAAGGTCCGCCGGAATCGGCCAGCGCAAGGCGGGCGTGCGCACGTCGACGCGCTCAACCTTGCGGCCGGACACATACGGTTCGATTCCCCTTCGGGTAACCTCAACTTCTGGCAACTCTGGCATGTCTAACTGGTCTGCAACTTGCGTTGGTGGTTGTGCGCGTATTGTAGCGAGCGCGTTACAATCGTCCGAAACATTGAACGGATTTCCATGAACTTGTCCTTCGTGAAGCTGTTTTTGAAGCGCCCGGCTAGCGCATCCCGCGTACCGCAAGCAGTGTCCGCTCGCCGGATGCTTGGCGCAGCCGCGCTCGCCGCCTGGGCACTGGCCGCCGTGCCCGCGCACGCGCAGGACCCATCGCCGGATTCGGATGACACCTCGGTCACCCTGCCGGACCCGCTCGGCCCCGCCTCGGCGGAGGACCAGAAGGCACTGCCCAACGTGCCGCTGTCGAGCCAGATCGTATTCCAGGTGCTCGCCGCCGAAGTCGCATTGCAACGCGACCAGCCGGCGCCCGCCTATCAGACCTACCTCGCTCTGGCGCGCGACACGCACGACCCGCGCATGGCGCAGCGCGCCACCGAAATCGCGCTGGCCGCGCAAAGCCCGTCGGACGCATTGGCCGCCGCGCAACTCTGGCAGCAGTATGCGCCGAGTTCGGAGCGCGCCGCGCAACTCGACGCGTCGCTGCTCGTGCTGTCCGGCAAACCCGAAGACGCCGAGCCGATCCTGACCAGCGAACTCGCGAAGGCCCCCGCCGACAGCCGCGGCGGCGCGATTCTGGCGCTGCAACTGCTGCTTTCGCGCGGCCCGAACCGGATCGGCGGCCTGCATGTGCTGCAGGACATGCTGAAGAACGACATGAACCGGCCGGAAGCGCAGTTGGCGATCGCACGGCAGCAGTTGATATCCGACGACGCGCCGGGCGCGCGCAAGTCGCTCGAACAGGCGCTCACGCTCAAGCCCGACTATCTGCCGGCAGCGATGATGCTGTCGCAAATGGGCCCCGAAGAGCGCAAGGAAGGCATCGCCTCGCTCGAGAAGTATGTGCAGCAAAATCCGAAATCGCAT
The DNA here is from genome assembly GCA_036383775.1 of Paraburkholderia sp. GTDB lineage: Bacteria > Pseudomonadota > Gammaproteobacteria > Burkholderiales > Burkholderiaceae > Paraburkholderia. The sequence continues at coordinate 12,016 of DASVNP010000014.1, forward strand.
GACGCGCGTCTCGCGCTCGCGCAGATGTACCTCGCGAGCGACCGTCTTGATGACGCGCAGAAGCAGTTCGAGATCATGCACAAGAACAACGCGAACGACCTGACGCCGCTCATGGCGCTCGCGCTGATCAAGATCCAGCAGAAGAATTTCAACGACGCGCAAACGTACCTGGTCCAGTACGCCAAGCAAGCCGAAAAAACGCCGGGCGCCGATCCGGGCCAAGCCTATATCTACCTCGCGCAACTGTCGCTCGAACAGAAGAACGAAGCGGCCGCGAGCGACTGGCTGAACAAGATTTCGCCGTCCAGCCAGCAATACGTGCCCTCGCAGGTCACGCGCGCTCAATTGCTCGCCAAGCAGGGCAAGACGGACGCCGCCCGCAAGCTGCTCGCCGGCCTGCAGGCGCCCGATCCACGCGACCAGGCACTGATCGCCCGCACCGACGCGGCTATCCTGTTCGACGCAAAGCGCTACCCGGAAGCGGAAAGCCGTCTGCAGGACGCCACGGCGAACTTCCCCGACGACCCTGATCTGACATACGACTACGCAATGGCTGCCGAGAAGACCGGCCATTACGACATCATGGAAGCGCAGTTGCGCAAGCTGATCCAGACGCAGCCTGACAATCCGCAGGCCTATAACGCGCTCGGCTATTCGCTGGCCGATCGCAATCAGCGCCTTGCTGAAGCGGACAAGCTGGTCGAGAAGGCCTCCGCCCTGGCGCCGAACGATGCGTTCATCATGGACAGCGTCGGCTGGGTCAAGTACCGCATGGGCGACACGTCGACGGCGATCAAGCTGCTGCGCAAGGCCTACGACATCCAGCCAAACGCCGAAATCGGCGCGCATCTCGGTGAGGTGTTGTGGAAGTCCGGCGCGCAGGATCAGGCGCGCGCCGCATTCCGCGATGCCCGCAAGCTCGAACCGGACAACGACACGCTCGTCAAAACGCTCCAACGTCTTCAGGTGAACGATCTTTGATGCGTCTTTCCCGTCTGATTTCTTTTCCCCGGGCGCCGCGTAGCGCGACGCTCGGACTCGCGGCGGCAGCGGTTGTGGCATTGGCGGGTTGTGCGTCGGTGAAGCCGCAGGGACCGTCCACGTCGAATGCCGCGACTGCCGTCACCGCCCAGACTAGCCGTGCTTACCAGGGCCGTTTCTCGATTCAGTACAACGATCAGAACGGTCAGCAGCGCAACGCTTACGGCAACTTCACGTGGCAGGAGACTGGCGATACCGTGACCCTGCAACTGCGCAATCCGCTCGGCCAGACGCTGGCGGTGGTCACGTCGTCGCCGGCAACGGCCACGCTCGAGCTGCCGAACCGGCAGCCGCTCACCGCGGATAACGTATCCACGCTGATGCAGAACGCGCTCGGCTTCACGTTGCCGGTCGAAGGGCTGCGCTACTGGTTGCAGCCATCGCCCGCGCCCACCTCGCGC
>DASVNP010000015.1:0-6643 GCA_036383775.1 Paraburkholderia sp.
GAGAAACTCGCCGACCTGGTTGGGCAGGTCAGATCCGGCAGCGACAGCATTGCTACAGGCGCGGCGAAAATCGCAGCAGGCAATGCCGATCTGAGCCAGCGAACCGAGGAACAGGCGGCTTCACTCGAGGAAACCGCGGCAAGCATGGAAGAACTGACCTCCACCGTCAGGCAAAACACTGAAAGTGCCCGGCAAGGCAGCACGCTCGCAGCAAACGCGTCGGATATTGCACACCGTGGTGGCGATGTCATGGGCCGGGTGATCGGCACCATGCATACGATATCGGAGAGCTCGGCCAAGGTGACCGATATTATCGCGGTGATCGAAGGTATCGCTTTTCAGACCAACATCCTTGCGCTGAACGCGGCGGTTGAAGCGGCGCGCGCAGGCGACCAGGGTCGCGGTTTTGCCGTCGTCGCTGCAGAAGTGCGGACCCTCGCACAACGAAGTGCCAACGCCGCAAAAGAGATCAAAGGACTCATCACGCACTCGGTTGAGCGCGTAAAGGCCGGTTCGGATCTGGTGAACGAAGCCGGCACTGCCGTGGGCGAAGTAGTCCAGGCAGTCAAGCGTGTCTCCGATCTGATGGAAGAGATTACTGCTGCATCGCTTGAACAGCATGCGGGTATCGAACAGGTCAATACAGCCGTCGCACAGATGGATCAGGTGATGCAGCAAAACGCCGCGCTGGTTGAAGAGGCCTCGGCCGCGGCGCAATCGGTGTCGGCGCAATCCGGCACGCTACGAGAGGTCGTATCGATCTTCAGGCTGGGAGTTGATTATTCAAAGCCGGACCTTGCGACATCACAGGCGGAGAACTTGTGGGTACCTGGACGAGAGGTAGAGGAACCCGGGCGCAACTACACCTCGAATGAGTCTGCATTCCTCAGTGATCCTGATTTACGGCATGACAGCAAGAAAAGATAATGCGCGACTCAGCGAGAATCGAGTCTCGCGCGCCGATACTGAATCGGCGCGACGCCACGAGTCGATTTGAAGGCGCGGCTGAAGGAGAATTCTGATTGGTATCCAACACGCGCCGCGATATCGCGAAGTCGCAGATCGGTTTGCTCGAGCAGTTGAGCGGCAATCCCCATGCGCCAACGGGTTAGATAGCTGTGCGGAGATTCGCCTACTGAATTGCTAAAGTTGCGGGCGAATGCGGCGCGCGACAAACCCGCCTCTTTGGCGAGATCCTCTAATGTCCACGCACGTTCGGGTGCTTCGTGTATGCGCGCGAGAACCCGTGTGATGTGAGGCGAACGCAGCGCCGAAAACCAGTCGTTTGTTGCCGGAGATGCAGCATCGGCCCAATCGCGCATGAAGTAGACGAACAAGGACGAAAGCAGGTTACGAACCACGATCTGATTCCCGAAGTTCAGCGTCTCCACCTCGTTACGAAGCATCCGCAACGTGTCGCATAGCGGTGAGCATCCAGGTTCCATTCCGGCGCGGAGCGACACGGCTTGGGGTAGCGCCCGCAGAGCGGGAAGCGCCAGGTGCTGATCCAGGTCGAACTGGCCGCAAATCAGCGTGGTGGCCTTTGGGTCGCGGTCGACGACGCCATCACGCATAGCGAGGAACGTTTCGAGCGGCATGGCATGGCCATGCTCAGAATGCGCGACTTCATGTGCACTGCCACGGGGAAACAAGACTAGTTCACCGGCCTGCAATTCCATCGTTTTCGTCTCGGGTTGGCGCACGAAAGCACGCCCTTCCGCCACGAAGTGGAACACCACGGCGTTGCGAGGTTGCACCTCGAACCCCCATGGGCCTGCCACGCGTGTGCGCACCAGCACGAGTCCGTCCGCACGGACTGCTTTCAACCAACCGTTCAACGCATCCATGACCCCATCCTAGCAGAATGAGACGAACTGCTATGTTTTAGCACCAGATAGGTATGGATCATCTTCCGCAGAGCATTTCCAATGAGGGCTACAAAATACGGAGGCGAAATCATGAACAGGGATCATGTCCTGCAAGTGCTTGACACTATCTACGGCAAGATCTTTAACAAGGGCGACGCGGACCTGTATCCGGGTTTCGTGAGCGGGCCATACATTCAGCACAACCCGCTTTTTCCAGATGGGCTCGACGACATCCTAGGCTACATCAAACAGGCCGGACGCATTCCATGCGAGGTTAAACGCATTGCGATAGATGGCGATCTTGCTTTTGTTCACGTGCGCTACCTGGAATGGGCCGGTCAGGAAACTGCGGGTGTCGACATTTTCCGCTTCGATGCCGACGGCAAGATAGTGGAGCATTGGGACGTATTGCAGCCGGTACCCGCCGTTTCCAGGAACGCCAACACAATGTTCTAGGAAATCACATGTCTCCTTCATCACTCGGTCCGATCAACGACGCCGACCTTGTCGCAACGCTGCCAGGTTTCACGAACGCTTACGCTGAAGTAAACGGTATCCGCCTGCACTACGTGGAAGGTGGTACCGGCGCGCCGCTGATCCTGCTGCCGAGCTGGCCGCAGACCTGGTGGGAATTCAGGCGCGTACTGCCGCCGCTCGCCGAACGCTATCGTGTGATCGCCATCGATTTTCGCGGCATGGGCGGCTCGGACAAACCCGACGACGGCTACGACAAGAAGACCATGGCGTCGGACATCCACGCCCTCGTATCCCAGCTTGACCTGGGCCCGGTGAATATCGCGGGCAACGATATCGGCGCGATGGTGGCCTACAGTTTTGCCGCTAACCATCCAGAGGCGACGCGTAAGCTGGTGATGATGGACTCGCCGCATCCATTCGCGGTATTCGAGCAGATTCCTCTGCTTCCGGCGCCGGGGACCTACGATCTGGAGAATCCGGCACGCGCGGTACATCCGTGGTGGTTTGCTTTCAACCAGATTCCTGGGCTTTCAGAACGAGTGTTCGCCGGCCGCTACGGCATCGTGCAGGATTGGCTGTTCGACTACCTGGCAGCCGACAAGACAGCAATCACCGCGCACGACCGCGCGGTGTATGCGGCAGCATACGACAGCGCGGATGCGTTACGTGCAGCCAACAGCTGGTTCTCCTCCTTTGCAACGGACATCGCCGATGCTGGCGGCTATGCGCCGCTGACCATGCCGGTGCTCGGGCTAGGTGGTATCAGCTACGACTTCCTGGCCGCTTTCCTTGGCACGGCCGTCCCCGACGCGACAGTGTTAAAGCTACCCAATACCGGGCACTGGATTCCAGATGAGCGGCCGGAAGAAACCGTGCGGCATCTCAATGAATTCTTCGGATGACCCGCTTAACGAAACAAGCCGGCCCGATGCCGGCATGAGTCTAGAAGGCGCTCTTTATCACGCCCCCGTCGGCCCGCAACGCAGCGCCCGTCGTGGCCGACGAAAGCGGACTGGCGATATAGGCCACGAGCGACGCGACTTCCTGCGGCGAACTAAATCGCTTGATGAGCGATGTGGGACGGACCTTCTCGAAGAACTCTTTTTCGAACGCCTCAAACGATTTGCCGTCGGCCTTTGCAAGAGTCTCCACGAATTCACCCACTCCCCGCGATTTCGTTGGCCCCGGCAACACGCTATTGACTGTAATGCCCGTGCCGGCAACGGCTTCGGCGAGCCCGCGCGCGACCGCCAGCTGCGCGGTTTTCGTCATTCCGTAGTGGATCATTTCAGCTGGAATCTGCACCCCGCTTTCGCTCGAAATGAAAATGATGCGCCCCCAGTTGGCCCGCCTCATCGCAGGCAAAAACAGGCGAGCGAGGCGTACCCCACTCAAGACATTTACGTCGAAGAACCGCTGCCAGTCCGCGTCGGGGATTTCTTCAAACGGCTTGGGCTCGAAGATGCCCAGGTTGTTGACCAGAATTTCCACATCCGGATAGCGTCGCGCGAGCTCTTCTGCTGAAGCGGCGGTACTGAGATCGCCCGCAAATCCTTGGACGTCGGTGCCCGTCTCCGCTTTCAGCTTCGCGACCACGTCATCCACAGAAGACTGAGAGCGGCCGTTCACGATCACACGAGCGCCCTCCTGCGCCAACGTGCTGGCGATAGCGAGACCGATGCCGGCTGTGCTGCCGCTCACCAGCGCGAGTTTGCCTGTCAGATTCAGGTTCATGAGTGATTTCCTTTCAATGGATGAATCAAAAATTGCGACATCGGGTCTTGAACGTCGGATGCCGCCAGGAGGTTCACGTACGTGTAATCGGTGCGCCACCGTCAGCCAGTGAAAGCAATATAGGCTTCAGTCCCGACGACCGAAAGGCCTAAAACATGGTCCTATCACTCAGTTTTTGTGAATGACAGGAGGCTTGCATGGGCCGCCTGCGTGCCCCGATTCCGTTTATTAATCAGACAAGAGATTAAGATTGAAAAAAAACCAATCGGTCGCTATAGTGTGTCAATGGGAAAAAGTGAAATCACACGCGACGCAGTACTGGACGCGGCATTGCAAGAAGCGAGCCTCACCGGCATCGCGCAGCTCACACTGGGGCCGGTGGCGGCTGCGGCTGGCCGTTCCAAGGGCGGCTTGCTGCGTCACTTTCCGAGCAAGGAGCATCTTCAGATCGCAGTGCTGGAACGCGCATTCACGCGTTTTCAGCAGCATGTTTTCGAGCCGACGCTGAAAGCGCCCAGCGGCTTGCCGAGGTTGCGCGCCACCATGGAATGCTGGCTCAAGTGGCCCGAGAGCGCCAGTTTGCCGGGCGGATGCCCCATTCTCAGCGCACAACACGAATTCGACGATCTGGACAGCAATGTGCGCGAACACCTGCACGGCGCATGGTCTCGCTGGCACACCTACCTGATACGTCAGGCCCAAAAGGCACAGGAGGCGTCTCAACTGCCGTCGGGGCTAAGCCCGGAGGCTTTGGTCATGTTAATGATCGGATTGAAAAGCGCGGCGCAAGTCGAACAACGTCTCCTTAACCACGGCGATGCCAATCGCAACGCATTGCAACTCTTCGATCGACTGACCAATTGATCGATATGGAAGTCCATGTCATGCTCAAGCACCTCAAAAAAGAGACCATTCGGTCTTTTATGCTCGCTTTTCATAGATTGCGCTTCAAGGTCGGTGCGCTGGTTTCACCGCGTCGTGCAGCCGCTGGGGCCGCTGCACTTTTCAGTACACCTGTCCGGCCGAAACGGGCCAACCTGGACGCGCCGGCCGACATCCCGGCACCCTTGCTGCGGGAGGTGCCGCTCGCAAGCGGCGCCGTGACGCTCTACGAATGGGGCAATCCCGCGACGCAACCGACGGTCGTGTTGATCCACGGATGGAATGGCTGGGCCCTGCAGTTCGCGTCCTTCATTGCACCGTTGCTAGCAAACGGCTATTCCGTCGTCGCGCTGGATCATCTCGGACATGGACGTAGTGCCGGCCGCCGTGCGTCGTTGTCGGGTTTCATCGACACCACCCTGGAACTGCTCGCGACCTTACCCACGCTGTCGGCGGTAGTGGGTCACTCTCTTGGCGGGGCCGCCGCTGCATGCAGCCTTGCACACACACGTAGCACTGCGGTGAAGCTGGTGCTGATAGCGCCTCCGAACAACCCGCGAGTGTTCCTGGAAAAATTTGCGGCCATGCTAGGCATGTCCAGCAAGCTCACGGACGCCGTACAGATCTGGCTAGAGCAGCACTACGGCCGATCGTTTTCCGAAGTTAGCGTCGGCCGCATCGCACCCAGCATTCGGGCAGACACGCTCGTGATTCATGACCCAGCCGACAGCGTGGTGCCTTTTGGGCACGGTGAAAGTTATGCCCGCCTTATCAAAGGCGCGCGGGTTTCCCCTCTGGCTGGATGGGGTCATTTCCGGATACTGGGGGCGCCCGACGCCATACGGCTCGTTGTCGACTTCGTATCGGGAAGCAACGCCCAGTCTGTGCCGGAGAAGCCGTCGGCATCAATGGTCGACTAGCGCGCCATGCGTGATCGAAACAACGTCCTGTTGTCAGGAAAAGGAATGCAGTGATGAAAATTGGTACAGCAAGTTCAGTACAAATCGTGCATCAGACAGTCGATATCGACGTCGCGTACGACAGTTTTACCCACAATTTCGAGAAGATTTTGGGCAAATTCGATCTTGCGCTCGCGGCATCGTTCGCCAATGATCCGAGCCTTATGGATGAGGCTATCAAGAAGATGGAAGGCGAGCAGAATCTGATGATCTTCGGTTCTCTCAATCACGGAGTTGGATTCCGATTGATCGGGGAGCAACCGCGTAAGGCGATCCGATATACGATGGGCAACCCGCGAGTGGCAATTCAAATGACACGACACGACATTCGTGCCGGTCTTTACGTCCCGTTCAATGTTTTGATCTATGAAGTCAGTGAGAACACGATTCGCATTGAGTTCGATCGGCCGTCTTCGCTCCTCGGGACATTTGAGAATGCGGACGTGGACAAGGTCGCTGAGGAACTCGACGTCAAGCTGGAGAAGGTTATCGAGAAGGCGGCGCACCTCTCGCGTCCGTAACCTGCCAGACTCGAGCATGGGCTTCATCGCCATGCATGCTCAGTCACACGAACACGATGATTGATTTGGCTTTCGCGAGGGTGCGCTGTACATCTCACAGCTTTACGAGCCGCATCGGCCGGAAGTCGATGTCACGCCAACGCAGTGCAGCATCATGCGCGCGACGCAACGATGGATTCGCATCCGGAGGTCATATACTGGG
>DASVNP010000016.1:0-11759 GCA_036383775.1 Paraburkholderia sp.
GTGCGGTATCGACGCGCCGCCGAAGATACAGCCGGAGATTCCGGAACAACTGGACTGAAGTGGAGAATCAAGAATGAGCGGTCAAAACGAGAGCCCGTACTATTTCGTACCGCATCCGTCGCGGCATCCGATCAGCGCCGCCTGCGGGTTGCTGGTCATGCTCGGATCGCTTGCGGCCTGGATCAACGACCACGACTGGGCGCCGATCGGCGTCGTCGTCGGTTTGTTGTGGCTGCTCTTTACGCTGTGGCACTGGTTTGGCGACGCGATCGCCGAGTCGGAAGGCGGCATGTACGGCAAGAACGTCGACAAGTCGTACCGCTGGAGCATGAGCTGGTTCATCTTCTCCGAAGTGATGTTCTTCGGTGCATTCTTCGGCGCGCTGTTCTATGCGCGTGAAATCGCGCTGCATCAACTGGGCAGCCTCGACTACAAGCTGATCTGGCCGGATTTCTCGGCTGTGTGGCCGAACAACGGTCCGGCAGCGCTCGTCTCGACCTTCAAGTCGATGCAGCCGTGGCCGGTGCCGACCATCAACACGGCGCTGCTGCTGTCCTCGGGCGCGACGCTGACGGTCTCGCACCACGCGCTGCGTGACGATCATCGCAAGAAGGCGATCGCGTGGCTGGCGGCAACGCTCGTGCTCGGTATCTGCTTCCTGTTCCTGCAGGGCTTCGAATACTTCCACGCGTACAACGAACTGAATCTGACGCTGGCTTCGGGCGTGTACGGTTCGACGTTCTTCCTGCTGACCGGCTTCCACGGTTTCCACGTGTTCCTCGGCGGCACGATGCTGGCGGTGGTGCTGGTGCGGATGATTCGCGGCCACTTCACGGCAGAGCATCACTTCGCGTTTGAAGGCGCGGCCTGGTACTGGCACTTCGTGGACGTGGTGTGGCTCGGGCTGTACGTGGTTGTGTACTGGCTCTAACCTGGTCTAGCAGTCTGGCCTGCGCCGACCGGCAATCCGGAATGCGTGCGGGCCGTTCGCGCAATGCCCTGCGGGGCAGGGCGCTCGAGCAGTACGCAGGACTTATGCAGCGCCGCCCTCGACCCTGTCAGGGCGGCGTTTTGCTTGGGGCGACGTGAAGATGTTGCCGCCGGGCTCAGCGCCCGTAAGGAATACCGGTCGACTGAATCCAGCCCATCCAGTGAGCGAACAGGATGAACAGGAACAGCGAGATCGACAGGCCGACCCGCGTGGCGAGCGACCAGACCATCCGCTTGGTTTTGCCCTTGTCATGCATCATGAAGTACAGCGCCGACACCATGCTGGCGATGATCAGGACGAAGGCGATGGGAACGAGAATGTGCATGGAACCAGCTGAAACAAGGAAGCGCAGAGGCAAGACAGTTATTATCGCACCGCGCGCCCGCGTTTGCCGTACGTTTCCCGTCACGCCGCAGGCCGCCATGGAGCGTTCCTAATGAAGATTCGCCTCGTTCCGGCGCTGTTGATTCTGCTGGTAATCGTGGTGACGGTGCGGCTTGGTTTCTGGCAGCGCGACCGCGCGCATCAGAAAGAGGCGCTCGAAGCGCACATCACGCGATTCGAAAATGCGCCCGCGCAGCCGGTGAGCGCCGCGCCGGTCGCCCTGAAGGACATTGAGTTTCATCGCGTGAAGGCGCGCGGCAGTTTCGTCGCGGACAAGGTCGTCTACCTCGATAATCGTCCGTATAACGATCAGCCGGGCTTTTACGTCGTGATGCCTTTTAAACTGGCCGACGGCGGTTATGTGCTGGTCAATCGCGGCTGGCTGCCGCGCAACATGAACAATCGCGAGACCATCGCGCCGTACGCGACGCCGCAAGGCGAAATCGAAATCGAGGGTATCGCGCGGGCCGACGCGTCGCGTGCTTACGAGTTGGGGCAGGGCGGCTCGGCCGAACATCAGGCGATCCGCCAGAACCTGGATACCGCCGCATACGCTGCGGAAACCGGCCTGCCGTTGCAATCGTTCGTGATTCAGCAGTTGAGCGACGACGGCGACAAACTGGTGCGCGATTGGCCCGCGCCTACCAGCGGTGTCGAGCGCAATTACGGCTACATGTTCCAGTGGTGGGGCATGGCAGCGGCGGCACTCGTGTTCGGCCTGTACGCCGCGCGCCGCGCCGCGAAGAAAGAGCATGTGCCTGGCGTGTAACGCATTACAAGCGCAGTACACGCGGCTTGATGGCCCGGGCAAGGCCGGGTGGCCGCGCAATCACGCGCAATCATTGAAAGAGGTCCTGTAGTGTCGACGCATTCTTCCCGTTCGCCGCAAGCCGGCAAACCCGCAGCACCGCAAGCGATGCCCGGTCAACCCAACGGCCAGGGCTCATGGAAGCGCGGCCGCTGGATGTTGCTGCTGGTGGCGATCATTTGCGGCGCGCCGATCGCCGTGTCGTATTTCATGTACTACGTGATCAAGCCGGCCGGTGGCAGCACGAGCTACGGCACGCTGGTCGAGCCGCAAAGACCGATTCCCGACTCGCTCGTGGTCACGGGCGAGGACGGCAAGCCCGTCAAGCTCTCGTCATTGCGCGGCCGCTGGCTGATGATTTCCGTTGACAGCACCGCATGCGACAAAGCCTGCGCCACCAAGCTGTACTTCATGCGGCAAATCCGCGCAGCTCAGGGCCCGGAACGCGAGCGCGTCGTGGAAGTGTGGCTGCGCACCGATGCAGGCAACGTCGCGGACGTGATACAAAAGGCCTATCCCGACACCGACATGATGATTGCCGATCCGGCGCAGGTGTCCACATGGCTGCCTGTGGACAACGGCACGAAGCTGACGGACCACATCTACCTGGTCGATCCGAACGGCAATCTGATGATGCGTTTCCCGAAAGATCCGAACCCCAGCAAGATCAAAGGCGATCTGACCAAGCTGCTCAAATGGTCGAGGATCGGCTGATGCCGCAACCAGGGTAAGAAAAGATGTTCGTACTGCAACTGGCCCTGATCGGCTTGTGTATCGCGTTGTTGCCCCTGTCCTACGTATGGGTCAAGGCCGACGACAACAAATTCCGCAAGCTGGTCTGGCTGACCACCTTCCTCACGCTCGACCTGGTGATGTTCGGCGGCTTCACGCGCCTCACCGATTCGGGGCTCGGCTGTCCCGATTGGCCGGGCTGCTACGGCACGTCGTCGCCGTTCATCGCGCATGCGGCGATTACGGCCGCGCATCAGGCGATGCCCACCGGGCCCGTCAGCATGACGAAGGCCTGGATTGAAATGATCCACCGTTACTTCGCGATGGCGATCGGCGTGCTGATCATCGCGCAAACAATTATTGCGTGGACGGCGCGCATCAAGCGCCGTCCACTGCATGTGTCGCCCTGGTGGCCGACCTCGCTGCTGCTGCTGATTCTGGTGCAAGGCGCGTTCGGCGCCTGGACCGTGACCATGAAGCTCCAACCGATTATCGTGACCACGCACCTGCTGCTCGGTCTCGCGCTGCTCGGCACGCTCGGCTGGCTGGCCGCGCGGCAGACGCCGCTGCCCGCCTACGAACCCGAGGCCGCGCGCTGGCGCGCAGCGGCGCTCGCGGCACTGGTGCTGCTAATCGCGCAAATCGCGTTGGGCGGCTGGGTCAGCACCAACTACGCGGTGCTCGCGTGCACGGATTTCCCGACCTGCAACGGCCAATGGGTTCCGCCGATGGATTTCGCGCACGGCTTCCACCTGTGGCGCGCGCTCGGCATGACCGGCGACGGCGACATGATCACCCAGGACGGCCTGGTGGCGATCCACTGGACGCACCGTACGTTCGCGATCGTGGTGGTCGCCTATCTGGTCTGGATCGCGCTGAAGCTGCGCCGCTTCGAGTCGCTGCGCCGGCCCGCGAACGGCGTGCTGCTGGTGGTGCTGGTTCAGTTCATCACCGGCTTGTCGAACATCGTTCTGCAGTGGCCGTTGCCCATTGCGGTCGCGCATAACGGCGGGGCCGCAATCCTGCTGCTTCTGCTCGTTATGTTAAACTTTCGAATCGCTTATAGCCGTCCCGGCCGCGCCGCGCTCCCAGCGCGCGATGCCGCGCCAGCGTGACTTCACATGGACAGCACAACACTCTCCCAAACGCCCGGCAGCCGGGTCTCCCAATACCTGGCCCTGACGAAACCGCGCGTCACGCAACTCGCCGTGTTCTGCGCCGTCATCGGCATGTTCCTGTCTACTCCCGGCATGGTGCCGTGGACCGCATTGATCGGCGGCACCGTCGGCATCTGGCTGCTGGCGGGTGCGGCGTTCGCCATCAATTGTCTCGTCGAACAGAAGATCGACGCGAAGATGCGGCGCACCTCGTGGCGGCCGTCCGCCCGAGGCGAAATCACCACCACGCAGATCCTGCTGTTTTCGGCCGTGCTTGGCGGCCTCGGCATGTGGACGCTCTACACGTTCGCCAATCCGCTCACCATGTGGCTGACGCTGGCCACCTTCGTGGGCTATGCCGTCATCTATACGCTGCTGCTCAAACCCGCCACGCCGCAGAACATCGTGATCGGTGGCGCTTCGGGCGCCATGCCGCCGGCGCTCGGCTGGGCCGCGGTCACGGGCCACGTGCCGGGTGACGCATGGATTCTGGTGCTGATCATCTTCGTGTGGACGCCGCCGCATTTCTGGGCGCTCGCACTGTATCGCCGCAAAGACTACGAGAACGCCGGCCTGCCGATGCTGCCGAACACGCACGGCGAAAAGTACACCCGCCTGCATATCCTGCTGTACACGGTGATCCTGTTCGCGGTCACGATGATGCCGTTCATCTCCGGCATGAGCGGCGTGGTGTACCTCGTGGCGGCGGTGCTGCTCGGCGCCGTGTTCCTTGCTTACGCGTGGAAGATCTATCGGGAGTACTCGGACGATCTGGCGCGCAAGACCTTCCGTTATTCGATCGTCTATCTCTCGCTGCTGTTCGCCGCGCTGTTGATCGACCACTATGCGCGCGTCTTGATCGGCGCGTAATACCATGCTCAAAAACCGCTTCGCGCGCGCAGCGCGTGCCGCTGTGATCGCTTGCGCGCTGGGCGGCGCGTTGCTGGCGGCGGGTTGCGGCAAGCAGCCGCCAGCCTTCCAGAATCTCGACATCACCGGCAATACGCAATTCGCGAGCAACTTCTCGCTGCCCGATACGTCCGGCCAGGTTCGCACCATGGCGGACTACAAGGGCAAGGTGGTGGTGCTGTTCTTCGGCTATACGCATTGCCCGGACGTTTGCCCGACCACCATGGCCGAGCTCTCGCAAGCGCTGCAGCAGCTCGGCCCTGAAGACGCGAAACGCGTGCAGGTGCTGTTCGTCACTGTCGATCCCGAGCGCGATACGCCGGCCTTGCTGGCGCAATACGTGCCGGCGTTCAATCCGACGTTCGTCGGTTTGCGTCCGGCCGATCAGGCGCAGCTCACCAAGATCACGAAAGACTTCCGCGTGTACTACGCGAAGGTGCCGGGCAAGACGCCCGACAGCTACACGATGGATCACACCGCAGCGAGCTATGTGTTCGACACGGACGGCAAGCTGCGTCTGTTCGCGCGCGACGGCCAGGGCGCAACGCCGTGGGTGCACGATATCAAGCTGCTGCTCGACTGATACACGCATTGCCTGCGGGCGCGTGCGGTGTCACGCGCCCGCCTTCACTTCCCCCGCGCCAAATAGCACGCAAGCAGTAGCGCTCAAGCCGGAACCGGCAAATTCAGCCCCGGCGCCAGCCGTGTCGCCTTGAACTCCGTCACCTCGTAATGCGTGAGCTTTTGCTGCGCGAACGGGTCGCTGGCGAGAATCTCATCCAGTCTCTCTCGCTCGATGCGCACCGCCAGAATGATGCCGCCGTCGCGCGGCACTTTGGGGCCGGCCGCCACGAACACGCCCGCGTCGAACTGCTGCGTCAGAAATGCGCGATGCGCTTCCAGCGCGTCGTCGACGCGTTCGAGTGATGCGGTGTAGGTGAGATTGATGACGTACATGAGGGCTCTCGCAGACAACAGGGAGACCGCAAACTACGCGGCCCAAGTGTTCGATTATCGGTCAGCGAACAGCGCAGTGTGCGCAATTGTCCCACCCGAACCTCGACTCATGCCGTAGCCGGCACCCTTGCAGCGTCGCTCAAGTTGACCGCTAGCCATGCCGATATATCCGTAGCAATCGTTTGCGCGCGATAGGCGAGCGACGCGGCGGCACAAACAGAACATGACTCACACGAGAGAGACCACATCAATGAGCAGGATGAGTTTGAATCGCAAACTATGGCTGTCGCTCGCACTCGTCTGGCTGGGGCTGCTTGGCGTCGGCCTGTGGAGCGCGGTCGAAACGCGCAGCACGATGCTGGCCGAGCGCAAGGCGGGCATGGTGAACCTGGTCGAAGCGGCGCAGGGTGTCGTGAACGGCTATTACGCGCTCGTGCAAGGCGGCAAGCTGAGCGAAGCGGACGCCCAGCGCGAAGCCCTCGCTCGCCTCGCCACGATGCGCTACGGCGAATCCGGCTATCTGTTCGTGATGAATTCGCAACCGGTCGTGCTGATGCACCCGACCCTGCCGCAAATGACTGGCAAGCCGGTCGGCGACTTCAAGGACCCCGACGGCAAGCTCCTGTACGTGGCGATTGTCGACGCAGCCAAGGCAAGCGGCCGCGGCTTCGCCGAGTATCGCGGACGTCTGCCGCACAGCGAAACCGCGGTGCCGAAAATCAGTTACGTGGTGCGTTTCGCGCCGTGGGACTGGAACATCACGAGTGGCGTGTTCATCAAGGACATCGACACCGTGTACTACGACACGCTGCTGGGGCATCTTGTCGTCGTGCTGGTGATCGGCGCGATCATCTCGCTTGCGATGGTGCTGATCATCCGCAATGTGCGGGGCAGTCTCGGCGGCGAACCGGACCAGGCGGCGCGGCTCGCGGCGAGTATCGCGCAAGGCGACCTGACGCAGGTGGTCCACGTTCGTCCGCAGGACTCGACCAGCATGATGGCGGCCATGCACGACATGCAGGACCGGTTGCAGCGGACCATCGGCGAGATCCGCCGCTCGGCGGAATCCATTGCGTCGGCGACCCAGCAGATTGCGGCCGGCAACGGCGATCTGTCGCAGCGTACCGAGCAGCAGGCTGCCTCGCTGCAGGAGACCGCGGCGAGCATGGAGGAACTGACGGCGACGGTGAAGCAGAACGCCGACAACGCGCGGCAGGCGAGCGGCCTCGCACATAACGCATCCGACATCGCGACGCGTGGCAACGACGTGGTGAGCCGCGTGATCGGCACGATGGGCGAGATCAACGACAGCTCTCGGCAGATCGCGGACATCATCGGCGTGATCGAAGGGATCGCTTTCCAGACCAACATTCTCGCGCTGAACGCAGCGGTCGAAGCCGCGCGCGCCGGCGAGCAGGGTCGCGGATTCGCGGTCGTCGCGGGCGAGGTGCGCAGCCTCGCGCAACGTTCGGGCACGGCGGCCAAGGAGATCAAGCAGTTGATCAACGCGTCGGTCGAGCGCGTGAACAATGGCTCGACCCTCGTGCAGCAGGCCGGCACGACAATGGGCGAGATTCTGCAAGCGGTGCAGCGTGTGACCGACATCATGGGCGAGATTGCGGCGGCGTCGGAAGAACAGAGCAGCGGCATTGCCCAGGTAGGCCGCGCCGTCACGCAGATGGACGAAGTGACGCAGCAAAACGCCGCGCTGGTCGAACAAGCGGCGGCCGCGGCCGCTTCATTGCAGGATCAGGCGGGGCGTCTGCGCGAGACGGTGAGCGCGTTCCGGGTTAGCGCCGCGTAAGCCGCCTAAGCCTCGCCCTTCAAGGCGCATATCCATATGCGATCGTGATATTTCACTTCTCGCCGGTCCTATGAGACCATTTGCGGTCCAGTTGGCGGCGTCTGCCAAAAGCAGAAGTGCCGCCGGCTTCCACCCGAATCTGACACCGATCAGAGACAGATTAGAAACCGACTAGAAGCAGCGAGAATCACATGCAGCGCAGAACACTCCTCAAGGCCGTCTCGGCACTGGTCGCCGGCGCGGCGATCGTCACCAGCTTCGGCGCGCACGCCGACGACAAAGTCATCAAGGTCGGGACCATCGGCGGTCCGGACGCGCAAATCTGGGAAGTCGTCACGAAAGTGGCGAAGCGCGAGGGCCTCAACGTGAAGGTCGTCGAATTCAACGACTACGTGCAGCCGAACGCCGCGCTCGACGCGGGCGACCTCGACGCGAACAGCTTCCAGCACCAGCCGTATCTCGATAGCCAGATCAAGCAGCGCGGCTACAAGATCGTCAACGCGGGCCTCACGTACATCTCCCCACTCGGCATCTACTCGAAGAAGCTGAAGTCGCCGAAGGATCTGGCGCAAGGCGCGAAGGTCGCGGTGCCGAACGATCCGTCGAACGAAAATCGCGCACTGCTGTTGCTGCAGGCGCAAGGCGTGATCAAGCTGAAGGCTGGCGCGGGTACGAACGGCAATAACGCGACGGCGCTCGACGTCGCGGAGAATCCGAAGAAGATCAAGCTGGTGGAACTCGACGCCGCGCAGCTGCCGCGTTCGCTGGCGGATGTCGACGCAGCCGCGATCAACACGAACTTCGCGCTGGCCGCTGGTCTGCAGCCGACTAAAGACGCCATCGCGCTCGAAGACGTGCACAGCCCCTACGCGAACCTGATCGCCGTGCGTACGCAGGACAAGGACAAGCCGTGGGTCAAGAAACTGGTGGCAGCGTATCAGTCGGAAGACGTGCGCCAGTTCATCAAGACGCAGTTCAAGGGTTCGGTGGTGCCGTCGTTCTAAGCGGCGGCGCTTCTACAACCCTACAACTCGAGCTCCCATCGCTCGATCATCAGGTCCTTGCCGAAACGGCGCTCGGCCGCCGTGCCGGCAAGCCTGAAGCCGGCGCGCTCGCACAGGCGCCGCGGCTCTTCCAGCGAGGCGGCAGTAGTCAGCGTGAGCTTCGTGTAGCCTGCGCGCCTCGCAAAGCGCACGCACTCGCTGAGCAGTTGCGTGCCGATGCCGAGGCGTTGCACATCCGGCTCGACCCACAGCAGCCGCACTCCCGCCACCGTCGTCGATACCCCGACGATGCACACCGAGCCGACCACCACGCCGTTCTGATCGGCCACCCAGCACATCTCCCGTACCCGATCGTTGCGTTGTGCGTAGTCGGCGACGATCCGCGCGAGCAGTCCCTCGAACGATTGATCCCAACCGTATTGCGCGGCGAACCACTGCGCCTGCCGATGCACGAGCCAACCGCATTCGCCGGGTCGCGGCGGGCGGAGCATCACGAGTTCGTGCAGCGGCTTGTCGCGGAGCAGGCGCTCGATCACCTTCATCGCGGAGATCAACTGTTCCTGTGAGAGCGCCGACAGGCCGTTGAGCATCGCCGACACTTCTTCGAGCGACGCGCTATCAAGCGGAACATAAGCGGCGTGTCCGCTTTCCGTCAGGGCGATCAGAGACTGCCGCGCATCCGTCTCCGAGGGGCGGCGCGTGATCAGGTTGCGCCGTTCGAAACTGGTCAGCAGACGGCTCAGATAACCGCTGTCGAGACCGAGCGCGCGCCCGAGCACCGAGGCCGTTTGCGCACGTCCGCGGTAGAGCTCGTGTAAAACGCGCACCTCTGTCAGCGAGAACTCGGTCTTCGCCAGATGCTCATGTAGTGCGCCAATGTGCTGCGTATAAAAACGGTTGAAATGGCGGACGGCATGAGCGCGCCGCAGCGCCTCAGGATCAGTCAAGTGCTGCTCTCCGGGGAGTGTTTATGGCTTGCTACTCACCACTATATTGGAAGGTGCCCCATTAACAAAAGCCGCGCCGGCAGGGTTTCGATCGAATTGGTATTAAAAAGGTATCGATCGCAGCCCACTTTTTGACGGCGATGAGAACCACCTGGGGACCGTGTGGATGCCGTCGAGGTGCTTAAATACGGGTAAATCCCAGGCTCCCGGAACGCCTCCCAAGCCCCTCTGCGGACCCTCGCAAGCCTTACCCAGTAAGGTTTTGCGGTGGATCTAACCAGCATGGAACCAGTTGATTGACTGGTATTATGTTGGTTATATAATGGGCTCTCATTTTTCGTAGGCCGACCTTTTCGCGACGGCCGCCGGAGCCCCATGGAAACTCGCTGGTCCGCACTGACGCCTGACGCCCGCAACGTCACGCCGCTCTATCTGCAGCTCGCGCGCAATCTTGCGACGGCGATTCACTGCGGCGTTTGGTCGGCGGGCGAGGCGCTGCCTTCGGAGCGCACGCTCTCGGACGCGATCGGCGTGTCGCGCATCACCGCGCGCAAGGCGATCGAGCTGCTGGTCGAGCAAGGCCTGATCCGGCGGGCACGGGGCGCGGGCAGCTTCATCACGCCGCGCGTGGAAGATCCGCTGTCGCGCCTTACCGGCTTCACGAAGAAGATGCAGCAGCGCGGTTTCCGGCCGGATTCGGTGTGGCTCGAGCGCGATACCCGCGCCGCCAACCGTGACGAACTGGTGCACCTCGGGCTGTCGCCCGGCGCGGCCGTGGCGAGCCTGCGGCGCCTGCGGCGCGCCGACGGCATTGTGATGGCGGTCGAGCATTCAGCGCTGCCGGTGGCGATCGTGCCCGATCCGCAGGCTATCGGCGACTCGCTGTACAGCTACCTCGAACAACGTGGCGCTGCCGTCGTGCGTGCCTTGCAGCATTTTCGCGCGGTCAACGCTTCGAGTGAGATCGCAGCCTTGATGGATATCGAACCGCGCTCGGCATTGCTCGTCATCACCCGGATTGGCTATAGCGCCGACCAGCGCGCCATCGAATTGACCGACACCTATTGCCGCGACGATTACTACGACTTCGTCGCTGAATTGCGGACCTGAGTTGCGCACCTGATCCGCGTGCCTGGGCAGGCCGCGAAGCCGGCTCATGTGCCACGCGACAAGCGCCATTCAGCCACACCCCGTATTACGCCTCACCAGAGAGACTCATGCTGACCGGAAACATACTCACCACCGATGGGTGGATTCACGGCACGCTCGAATACGAAAACGGCCGTATCACGGCGCTCACCGGCGAGCGCGTCGATCCGTCGACGAACGACGCGCCGTACATCCTGCCCGGCTTCATCGATCTGCACGTGCATGGCGGCGGCGGCTCAGACGTGATGGAAGCAGGCGACGCCATCGAAACGATTACCCGCACGCATGCGCGCTACGGCACGACGAGCCTGCTTGCCACCACCATGACCGCGCCGCGCAGCGAACTGATGAACGTGGTCGCCGGCCTCGGCAACGTGACGCGCACCCGTACGCCAGGCGGCGCGCGCGTGCTCGGCGTGCATCTGGAAGGGCCGTACATCAACCCCGGCAAGCTCGGTGCGCAGCCGGACGCGGCGGTCTCGGCGGTGCTGGACGAAGTGCTGAAGTATCTGTCGATCGCGCCGATTCGCGTGGTGACGCTGGCGCCGGAAATTGCCGGCCACATGGAGATCATCTCCGAAATGGCGGCGCGCGGCGTGCGCGTGCAGCTCGGCCATTCGCTCGGCACCTACGACGACGCCGTTGCCGCGCTCAAGCACGGTGCCTGCGGCTTCACGCACCTGTTCAACGCGATGTCGCCGCTGCACCACCGCAATCCCGGGCTGGTCGGCGCAGCGCTCGCTCACGCCGAGTTCGCCGAAATCATTCCCGATCTGCTGCACGTCCATCCGGGCGCGATCCGCGCCGCCTTGCGCGCGATTCCGCGTCTGTATGTCGTCACCGACAGCACCTCGGCGGCCGGCATGCCCGACGGCGAATATCGTCTCGGCAGCCAGCACGTCACCAAATGCATGGGC
>DASVNP010000017.1:0-1572 GCA_036383775.1 Paraburkholderia sp.
CCGCCTGTGAACAGGCCGTAGCCGTAGCTCACGTGAACCTTATCGCCGCGCTTCGCACCCGCGGCGCGGATTGAACGTGCGACGAGATTCGCCCATGTGTCGATATCGCGGGCCGTGTAGCCAACGACTGTCGGCTTGCCCGTCGTTCCTGACGACGCGTGGATCCGCGAGATCTGTTCCTGCGGCACCGCGAACATGCCGAACGGGTAGCTGTCGCGCAGATCCTTCTTGGTGGTGAAGGGGAAGCGCGCCAGGTCCGAAAGAGTTTTTACTTCGCTCGGGTGAACGCCGGCTTCGTCGAATTTTTGCCGGTACACCGGCGAATTTTCATAAGCGTGGTTTAGCGACCATTTGAGCCGCTCGAGTTGGAGCGCGGCAAGTTCGTCGCGGCTGGCTGTCTCGATGGGATCGAGCGGGAGGGCGGTGGTCATCGAATGTCTCCTTGCTGCCTCAATGCTTGGGTCTGGGGTGCGGTGCGCTTGCGCGCAAAAACCGGGGACTCACTTCTATCTGCTTTCTATATAGGTGCCGGCAATAGGTCGCGAACGTGTCGCGGCCCTGCCGTTCAATCTGCTGTTCAATCGCCGGCAGGAATCAGGTTGCCTTTGATCTGTGCCGATTTGCCGCGAAACATCGCCACGGTCTCCTCTGCGCGATTCGTGACGCGAATATCGTAAATGCCGGTGCGGCCGCTCAGCGTTTGCTCGACCGCTTCTGCAGTCAACACGTCGCCACCTTTTACCGGCCGCAGGAACTCGATCGAGCAGCCCGCTGCGACGGTGTTGATGTTGTACGTGTTGCACGCGAAAGCGAATGTCGAGTCAGCGAGCGTGAAAATCAGACCGCCGTGGCAAATCTGATGACCATTGAGGAAGTCGTCGCGCACGGCCATGCGCAGGCGCGCGTATCCTGGGCGCACTTCTACGATTTCGAGGCCGAGCGCCCGGCTGCACGCATCGTTTTCGTACATGGCGGCCGCGGTTGCGCGAGCGAGTTCGTCAGGTGTCATTTGGGCGGGGTGGTTCGGTTGTGCGGACATATCAGCGACCCTCGAAGCACGGCGCGCGTTTTTCCACAAACGCCTGCACACCTTCCGCGTAATCGTGCGAAGCACCGAGTTGGCGTTGCAGATCGCGCTCGAGATCGAGCTGCTGATCCAGCGTTTGCGTCGCGCCGGCGCGCATTGCCTGCTTGATCGCAGCGATAGCACGCGTGGGCTGCTGCGCCAGTTGGGCTGCGAGCTTGCTTGCTGTTGCGGCTAACTCGGTGTCGTCAACCGCTTGCCAGATCAGCCCCCAGTTTTCGGCTTTCTCCGCGCTCAGTTTGTCGCCCGTGATGGCGAGACCCAAGGCGCGGGCCATGCCGACGCGTTGCGGCAGGAACCACGTGCCGCCCGAGTCCGGAACGAGACCGATCTTCACGAACGCCTGAATGAAGTTGGCCGAACGAGCGGCAAGCACGAGATCGCAAGCCAGCGCGAGATTGGCGCCGGCGCCGGCGGCCGTGCCATTGACCGCGGCAATCACGGGCAACGGAAGTGCTTGCAGGCGGCGAATCAGCGGATTGAAATGT
>DASVNP010000018.1:0-14883 GCA_036383775.1 Paraburkholderia sp.
AAGCGTCCGCCATAGGGCAACGGCGGCGGCGTCGTGCGCTGCGGCGGCGGCAGTTGCCCAAACGAACCGGTCGCGGGCCCCGCCGGCAAGCTGTTGGTCGCAGCGGGCCTGCCGCCTGTCGTGCCGCCTCCCACACTACCCGGCAGCGGCTTCGCGGCCGGCGCGCCGGGCACTGCCGCCGCGGCCATGACGGGATCAAGCCGAAGCTGGTCGGCGTGCACGTTGACGTCGGTGCCGGACCAGACCTCCTGCGTGTCCACATCCGCCGCGAGCTGCGGCCGGACTATGTGCGGTGTGATCTGCAACACGATCTCAGTCTTGGTGTGATCGCCGTTGTGATCCGAGAACAGACGCCCAAGCACGGGCAATTGCCCGAGACCAGGCACCTTGTCCGCCGAGCGGCGGTCCTCGTCCGAGATCAGGCCGCCGAGAATCTGACTCTCGCCGTCCTTCAGGCGCAGGCTGGTCGAGGCACTGCGCGTTCCTATCTGATACGCGAGGGAGCTCAGGCCGGTCTGCGAATTGCCGCTCTGGATCGTCTTGGTGATGTTGCTGACTTCGAGATTCAGTTTCATGCCGACATCGCCATCGCGATAGACCTGCGGCTCCACCTCGAGCTTGATGCCGACGTCGATGTACTGAATCATCTGCGTATAGGACGGACCGCTCGTGCTGGGCGTGCTGGAACTCGAAATCACCGGCAGCTTGTCGCCGATCAGAATGCGCGCCTTCTCCTTGTTGCGCGTGCGGATGCGCGGACTCGCCAGCAGATTCGCGTCGGTATCGGTGAGCTTGAAGTTCGCCGTCGCGGACAGGCCGCTGACATTCAGCGCATTGATCGGAAGATGGTGCAACGCGCCCCATGTGTCCGCGGTGGACGGGGTCGACATCGTGAACGAGTTCGGCCATTCGATCCCGAGATCGGACAGGCGCTCGTGCGACACCTCCAGCACCTCGACCTCGAGCATCACTTCGGGCTCCGGCAGATCCTGGGCGGCGATCATCTCCTCGGCCACCTTGATGGTGTCCGGCGTGCCGCGGATCGTCACCGTATTCGCGCGCTCGTCGACCACCACCTCCTTGATCTTCAGCAGGCTCTTGAGCAGTGACTGGACCTGTTTGGCTTCGACATTGGACAACTGGAACGTGCGTACCTTCAGTTCCTGATACTCGAGCTGCTTGGCGGGCGTCGCAGGGTAGATGAACAGCGTGTTCGCGTTGAGCTGCTTCTTGTCGAGCTGGTTTTGCATCAGGATCATGTCCACCGTGTCCTTCAACGACGCGTTCGTCACGAAGATGGTCGTCTTCAGATCCGCGCGCACGTCGCGGTCGAAGATCACGTTCAAGCCCGAGGTGCGCGATAACGCCTCGAACACCATGCGTACGTTCGCGTCGCGAAACTGCAGCGAGACCGGCGTGCGCATGATCGACGATTCCGCGAGCTGCTCTTCCTTGTTCATGCGCTGCTCGTGAATCTTGTCGTCGATTTCCTTTTGCAGCTGCAATGCCATCGCGCTGGTCGGATTAGTCAGCAGCACGCGGTGCACGCGGTCGGCCGCCGGTCCATACGAGCCGCGCTGCATCATGCGGTCCGCTTCCTGCAGCGTGGTGAGGTCGCGGCGGTCCTGGTCGATCAGCGCGCCGATCTTGCGGCCGCGTTCGCTGGTCGGATCGATCTGGCTGGCTGCATAGAGTTTCTGGATCGCGGCGTCGAACTGGTAGCTCTGACGGAACTGGTCGGCTTGGTCGAGCAGCGTGTTGACCCGGGCATTACGATCGTTCAGATAGTTGAGTTTCAACTCGGCGTCGGTCGGACTTTCCTGCCGGGTCGGAACATGCATGCAACTGCTCAGGGCCAGCATGGAAATGGCGAGCGCGATCACGCGTCTCGTCATGCCCCCGGTGCCCTCCCAGCCGGCTACGCGCGGCGCACAGCATGGGACGGGCCGCGAGAGATGGATCGATGGGCCGCTGTCCCCTGTGCGGCTCGCATCCCCGTTGCGTGAGGTTGTCATTTACTTTGCCTCTCTTGGAATGGATACGGCCTGGGTCTGGTTAAGCGGCAGATAGGTCAGCACCACGTCGGACTCCGACACCGACTCGACGCGGTATTGGTTGTCGACGACGTCCCCCGGTGAAACGATCAGCAACTGGTCGCCTTTGCTGAGAAAAACCTGCGGCTTCGCCGCTTTCGCGTCCAGTTCACCCAGGTAAGTGAACGGCACGGGCGGCGCCGTCGGCGCCGGCGCGCGCACTTCGGGCACGACCGGCACCTCGACGGGAGGCGGCGGCGGAAGCCACGACGAGGCGGCGAACGGATTGTTGGTCGACTCGACGGACAGCGGCGCGCGCAGGGAAACCAGCCTCGCGTGCGGAGTCGGCGCGCTTGCCGGTGTGGCGTGGGCGGCCGCGGTGTGCGGCGCGGAACCGGGCGCCGGCGCCGCCGCATGGGTGGCTGCGGGCGCAGCGGATGATGCGG
Source organism: Paraburkholderia sp. (assembly GCA_036383775.1). GTDB lineage: Bacteria > Pseudomonadota > Gammaproteobacteria > Burkholderiales > Burkholderiaceae > Paraburkholderia. Next base: position 2,480 of record DASVNP010000018.1, read on the forward strand.
GCCGCGCACGCATGGACGCCGGCTGAGCCCGCCAGTCGCCGAGCCGCTGGCCGTGGAGCGCGGCCAGCGCCATTGGCGTCTGGGGCGCTGCGATCTGCGCGCGATATCCGATCCCGGCGGCGGCTATCCCGCAGAACGTCAGCAGCACGGGTTTGACGAGAGCGGAGTTCATGGCTGCGCGGCCCGGTAGATCAGCTCGAAGCGCACTCGCGCATCGAGTATGTTGCCGTCGACGGCAGGCCGCTCGACATGGATTGCCTGCAGTGCCGCATTCGGCACGTTATTCAGGACTGCCGCCAGAAAGCGCCGGATCGCGCTGTACTGATCCTTGACAGGCAGCAGAACCTGATACCGCGTAAAGGGCGCCCCCGCTTCAGTCGTCACCTGATACTCGGCAGAGCCGAGCGTCAGATTGCTGTCGTGGGCCTGTGCGAAGATCACCGCGATGTCGTCCGCGCTCTGCGTGAAACCAGGGAACAGTGCCGGCAAGGTATCGAGCGCGACCGCATCCCCCACCGCGCTGCGTTCGTGCGTGGCGTGTTGCGCGCCCGCCGTTCGCGCGGCTCGTGAGGTTTGCGCGGGAACCAGCGCGTCGTGCGAGCCGGATTCGACGCTAGTCGCAGAAACGGTCACGATGGCCGCCGCGCCGATCAGCAGCGCGCCGAGCAGTCCCTGCAGGCCGAATGTGCGCTGCAACTCGAAGCGCAGCGTCAGCAGCCTGTCATGTAGCTGGTCTGCTTTCATGATTTCCTCCAGACAGCAGTGATCTGGAAACGCACCGGTTTTCCGGGCACGTTCGTCTCGATCAGGTGATCGTTGAGCACGGCTTCGCGCAGCAGCACGCTGCCCTGCAGATACTTCAGGTACGCGATCATCGCGTCGAAGTTCTTCGCTTCGGCCGTGATGCGGATCTGGCTTTGCGCGGGGTTCTGATCGATGCCGATCAGCGCGACATCGTGATCCGGATAGTCTTCGACGATCGAGAAAAGGTCCTGCCAGGGCACGGTCAGTTCGCGCAGCACCGACTGGCTCTGTTTTTCCGCGAGCTTCGCCGCCGGCGTGAGCGGCGCCTTGACGACGTGCCGGCTTGTCATGGTCTGCTGCCGGAGCGCGTCGAGTTGCGCCTCTGCGCGCTCGTTCACCGCATGGACATGCCAGAGCCGCACGCCGCTTGCGAGCAGCAGCACGGCGGCCAGGCACAGCAGGACCATGCCGCCCACCGGAGGTAGAGCGCGGCGCCGGCTGAAGTCGAGATCGAGTCGCCGGCCGAGGTCAAGGTCGAGTCGTGGGATTCGCGGGATCATTGCGCACACTCCATCAGCCGATGCGCGCGCGAGGCGTCCGCGGGCGGCGCGAGCTGGACCGCCGCGGCGAAACGCGCTTCGAATGGCTCCAGCTCCGTGACGGTCCCAACCAGATAGAGCTTGCAGTCTTCGTGCTTCAGGTTCGCGCGGGTCGCGGAGCGTTCGAACAATTGCTCGGCGAGTTCGGCCAGCCGGCAGGCGTCGGCGGCATCGCCGGGAAAGAGGCGCTGTGCGTCGTAGGCAACCCAGCGGTGCTGTTCGATCATGACCGCCTGCATCAGCTCGTCCGCGACGAACAGCAGCAGCCCTTCATCGCTCACGGCTGAATCGTCGATACGATTGAGCATCTCCGGCAGACATAGCCTCAGGCGGCTAATGCCGACCCGTTCGGCCGTGCTCACGTCGTGGATGCCGTGGTGAAGCGCGCGTGACATAGCGCTCGCAAATAGCGCCCGGCCGCCGCGCTGCACGCTGAAACGCACCACCAGCGACTCGCCGTCGATCCCGTAGGTATCGGCGAAATGGGCCAGCGCGATCTCTTCGAGTTCGCGCGCGCGCAGCGTGCGGAAGTCGCCGCGCAAGATCGCGTGATAGCCCCAGAAGTCGTCCAGCACCATGCAGGCGCTGCGTTTTTGCGCAATCGCGGCTGGAATGGTGGCGGCACTCTGGGCACCTGCATCGGCATCGGGGACCGCACCGGCGGTGGCTGGCGTGCTGGCGAGCGCCATGCGCAGCGCGTCGAGCAGGCCCGCTTCGGTACAGCAGTGCTCTTCGGGAATCGCAACGCTGGCAGGCTCGACCGCGGGCACCGGCGCGGACGCTGGTGCGGGGCGGCGCAGGCGTAGGCGCATCAACCGGGGCGCACGGGCTCCAACAACGATCTCTCGCGTGCCCGCTCCGATTGCAACCGGATTATTCAACCATCGTGACACGGTTAATCTCCTCGAGAGTCGTTTCGCCGCGCTTCACCAGCTCGACCGCGGCGGCGCGCAGCGACTGCATGCCGTAGCGCAGCGCCGCCGCCTTGATTGCCCCAAGCGGTGCGCGCTCCGACAGGAGTTGGCGCAACTCGTCGTTCATGCGCAAGGCTTCGGCGATAGCGCGGCGTCCGCGGTATCCGCTGCCGCGGCAGGACGCGCAGCCCGTGCCGCGATGAAACAGATAGCTGCCGGCGGTATCCGGATCGATGCCGGAACGGACCAGCGTATCGGCGTCGACTGTGTCATCGGTCGTGCAATCCGGGCAGCACTGCCGCAAGAGACGCTGGGCGACCACACCGTTGAGCGCGGATACGAAGCTGTAGGGATCGACCTCCATGTTCGTGAAGCGGCCGATCACGTCGAACACGTTGTTCGCGTGCACGGTGGTGAACACCTGGTGGCCGGTCAACGCGGCCTGCACGGCAATTTGCGCGGTTTCCGGATCGCGGATTTCGCCGACCATGATCTTGTCCGGGTCGTGCCGCAAGATCGAGCGCAGTCCACGCGCGAAGGTCAGCCCCTTCGCCTCGTTGACCGGAATCTGCAGGATGTCGCCGAGCTGATATTCGACCGGGTCTTCGATCGTCACGATCTTCTCGAGGCCGTTGTTGATCTCGGTGAGAATCGCGTAGAGCGTGGTCGTCTTGCCGCTGCCGGTCGGCCCGGTCACGAGCAGCATCCCGTAAGGCATCGACGCGACCGAGCGCATGAAGCGCGTATCGCCCTGCTGAAAACCCAGCGCTTCGAGCGTCAGACCGCCGGAGGCTTGCGACAGCTGATAGCGGTCGAGGATCCGCAACACCGCGTCTTCGCCGAACTGGTTCGGCATGATCGACACGCGGAAGTCGATCTCGCGGCCCGCGTACACGGCTTTGAAACGCCCGTCCTGAGGCACGCGCCGCTCGGCAATATCGAGTTCGGAAATCACTTTCACCCGCGACAGCACCTGATCCGCGACGTCGCGGCCTTCCACGCGCCCCACCACGGTCAGCACGCCGTCCACGCGGCACTTAATCATCAACCCGTTGGCGCGGCATTCGAGGTGAATGTCGCTCGCCATCATCTTCAGCGCGTCGTAGATCGTCGAGTTGAGCAGCCGCACCACGGGGCTGTCGTCACTGCTGATGCCCTGCAGCGTCAACGCGAGTGAAGCCGGATCGACCGCGTTCTGGATCGGGTCGTCGAACGCGAGTGAATCCATCGCACGCACGTCTTTTTCGCGCACGGCCAGATACGCGCTGATATCACCGGCGCTCGCGAGCGCCCAGCGGTAAGGCACGGTTGGCTGCGAACGCATGCGATGTTCGACGCAGCCGCGCGTGCGCGCATCGAGCGGATCGGCGATGACGAACAGCAGGCCCCTGTTGCCGCGGGGCGTGCCGTCTGTTCCGCTTGCACCGTCCATGTCGCGAAAGCACACGCACAGACGCGTAGTGGCTTCGACAAAGGGAATCACGTCGAAATCGGGCTCGTACTGATTCAGCTCGCGCATGCTGATCGGCTTCATGCGGAATTGCACCGCCAGCTGGGCGCGCATGTCGTCCGCGCTCAGGGCCGTCTGCGTCATCAGTTCCTCCAGCGCGCGAATGCCGGAACCATGCCGCTCACCGAGTGTTCGCAACGCGTCGCGCAGATCGACGCGCGGTTCGGCATCGAGGCTGGCCGGAGTCGTGATGGCGGTATCCACGTGGTTTCTCCAGGAGGTCTATTGAATGCTCGAGGCGATTTCGAAGATCGGCATGTACATCAGCACGACGATTCCGCCGATTACCACGCCGATAAAAATCATCATCGCGGGCTCGATCAGGCGCGAGATCAGGTCGATCGTGCGCGACACCTGCGCCTCCTGAAACGCGGCGATTCTGTCGAGCACCGGCCCAAGGCCGCCGGTCTTCTCCGCGACGGTCAAGAGCCGGTAGGCAATCGGATTGGCGAGCCCGCCCTGCTGAAAAGCATCGGAGATCTTCGAGCCGTTGCGCACCTGTTGCAGCGCGTTCGCGAGCGCGGTCTGGTCCGCGCGGCCGACGAGGCCGTGAGCCAGATCGAACGCGCGCACGGCGGGAATGCCGCCGTCGACAAGCATGGCGGTCGTGCGATAAAACTGCGACTGGCGAAACACGCGGAAGTGTTGCCCGATGCCCGGCAGCGCGAGCATGCGATCGGTGATCCAGCTGCGCACCGCCTGCCTGCGCAGCGCGACGCCGGTCGCGACCGCCAGCACGGCGAGACCGATGCTCAACGCCGCCCCGTTGGCGTGCACCATGCTGCCCCACGCAATCAGCAGGCGCGACAGCAGCGGGAGTTCGCGCCCGCTGTGCTCCAGCAAGGTGGCGAACCTCGGTACGACAAAACCCAGCAGGAACAGCACGACTGCTGCGCCCACCAGCAGCAGGACCGTTGGATAGATCGCCGCCGACACGACCCGCCCGCGTAGTTCGTGAAGCATCGCGCTATTGCGTGAGTAACGCGTGAGGCTGTCCGCGAGGCCGCCGGTTTGCTCGCTGGCCTTCACGCAGGCCACCAGCACAGGCGGAAAGATGTGGCTTGCGTGTTCGAGCGCCGCTGACAGCGACTGGCCCTCTTCCAGCAAGCGCAACAGATCGCGGTACACCTGGGCCGAACCCTCGCGGCGCTCATTGCCGCCGAGCGTGCGCAAGGCATCGACGACACCCACGCCGGCATCGAGCAATGCCGCCAGTTCGCGCGCGAACAGTTCGACGTTGAACCTGGCGCCGGGCAGCGCCGCCCAGTGCTTACGCTGGCGCCGTCTTCCCGCGTCGGCGCGTACCGAGACGACCCGCATGCCGCGCGCACGCGCAAGCGACGCCGCGCTCGAGGAAGAATCGCTGTCGATACGGAGCGTCTGAACCGCACCGCTGGTATCGAAGACACGCAACACGTACTTCACGTCGACTCTCCTTGCAAACAACTCACTACGCCACTACCCACCCTGCGCTCAGGCAACCGCGCGATGCACCGCTACCACGAGGAGACCGTCGTGTTCTCACCGGTGCCGCCGCCGCGTCCGTCCTTGCCAAGCGAGAACAGATCGTAGTCGCCATGCTCACCGGGCGAACGGTACTGGTAGGGACGATCCCACGGATCGACCGGCACTGCTTTCGCCAGATACGGCCCGCTCCACCGCGTGGCATCCTGCGGCTTGGCCACGAGCGCCTGCAGACCTTCTTCAGTGGTCGGATACTCGCCGACATCCAGCCGGTATTGATCGAGCGCCTGGCCCAGCGAGACGATCTGCGCGCGCGCGATCTTCGTGTTCGACTTGCCGACCTGTTCGAAGTACCGGGGCGCAACGAGACCGGCCAGCAGACCGATGATGACCATCACCACGAGCAGTTCGAGGAGCGTGAAACCGCGGCTGCGGCGCCGGTTCGTTTCAAGGCGAACACACCGCTGCGGACACCCAGGCGCGCCGGGCCGGATAGAGGACAATTCGTTGTGCACGGCTCCCCCCTGTATCGACTCACCGCTTCGGCGTTGCCGAAGCCGTTGAATCCATTCTTGTTCAGGTCGATACGGGCAAGAAGTAGGGAGAGCCGTCCAAAGACATGGGTAAAGACCCTCCAGTTTTGAGGGTCCTGGTGGGGCCTATAGGGAGGGATGACGGATGTGCTCTTCGTCCGGCCGTGCCAGCACACCCATTTCGATGGCGATGCGCACGAGGTCGGTCACGTTGGTGATGCCCAGCTTGCGCATCAGGCTCGCGCGGTGTTTTTCGATGGTTTTAGGGCTGAGATTCAGGCACTCGCCGACCTGCCGGTTGGTGTGCCCTTCCACCACGAGCCGCAGCACCGAGCGCTCGCGGCCGGTCAATGCGTCCCATAGATGCGCTTTGCGCGGGGCGCCGGGAGCAAGCCCGGCTGGAGCGGACCACTGACCGCGAACCTCGAGGCTCGTATTGCGCTTGCCTTGCATGACGAGCCGCATTTCGCTGACGAGGTCTTCGAATGACGCGTCCTTGACCACATAGCCGTCGGCGCCCGCGTCAAATGACTCCCGCACGTGTTCCTCGCTGCGGTGAATCGTGAGAACGATGATGTGGATCTGCGGCGCGCGGCGCTTGATGGCCGCAATCGTCTCGAAGCCGCTGCCGCCTGGCATCGACAGATCCATCAGGATCAGATCGGGCATCGTTGTGATCGCGAGCCGGTAGGCCTCGAGCCCGTCGCCCGCCTCGCCCACGATGCTGAAGTCGTATAGTTCGGACACCATACGGCAAAGCGCGCTGCGTAGTAGATGCTGATCCTCAGCAATCAGCACGCGATGCCGATTTTCCACTTTCGTCGCTCCTGACAGGGCTGCACGCGGCTGGTTCTAGTTGGACGCGACAGCGTCATGGTAGGCGCCCAGCAGTTCCGCGGGCGTCGCGAAGCCGTCTATGCGCAGCCACGGCTTGCCGGGCGCCGCGCGCACGAAGGCAACCGGCGTGTGATTCATCTTGTCGCCGCGATAGACGTTAAAGGCGCGTTGCGCCGCGATACTCGCCGCGACGGTGCCGGTGTAGTGCTGCCACTCAGGGCCGGCATCGAATCTCGCCGCGTAGGTTCTGAGGCGCGCCGGCGTGTCCTGCTCAGGATCGATCGAGATCGACACGATGTGCACCTTGTCACGTTCGGTGCCCAACTCCCCTTGCAGCTTCTCGAGCGTCTGGCTCACCATGGGGCAAATCGTGGTGCACGTGGTGTAGATGAACGTCAGGATCACGGGCCGGCCGTCGTTTAATTCGTCGGGCAGCGAGACCGTCTTGCCGTCGTCTCTCACGAGCTTCACGGGCGGCAGCGTGTATTCGGCGCTCGTGCGCGTCGTGCCCGACATCATGTGGTGATGCATATGCATCTGCATGGCGGCGCTGTCGTCGGCGTCGGCGGCGGACGCGCACCATGCCGCGGGGCCCGTCAATCCGGCACCGGCCAGCAGGATCGCGCCAAGCAGGAATGTGTTGGTTGTTCTCATCGCTGCCTCCAGGAGTGGCCAGCAAGGTTCGGTCGCGCGACGTCACGTGCAGGTCACGTCGACTGTGTGGAAAGGCGCGCCACCTTGCATGTTCAGTCTCATGAATTTGCGCCCGATCGTCATTGGATAAGAGCCCCCAAAGCGCGGTAGGGCATGTCCGCTACGAGGGAAAACCCGCTACTCCAAGCCGGGGAGCCACCACATCACTTCTCAGTAGATGCCCTGTTGCGGCGAGCTCCAATCGCGGCCTACAATCAGTCATAGGCTTAAGGTTTCCTTAAGAAAATGCATCGGGAGCTCACATGAATACCAACGAGCCCGCGCAATGGCAGGTCAAGCTGGCCGACCTGATCGACGCCATGCGCAAGCTGTGCAGCGCTGCCCGGCCCCGCGAAGCGGGTACCGGCAGCATGCCGGATGCGCGCGGCGCGCCGCTGGCGATTCTTTCGCCGGAGGGGACCTTTCTGTCAGCGAACCGCACAGCCGCCGCCCTGCTCGGCTACACGAGCGCCGATCTCGTCGGCAGGCAGCTTCTCGAGATGGCGGCTGCCGACTTCGAAGAGCCGCTGGCAAACGAATTGTCCGCGAGCGCACGGCGCGACTTTCATTCGTTTCGCGCGGTACTTGCCGGCCGCAACGGCCAGCCGATGCGCCTCATGTTGCACCAGCAGTCGGTTCCAGCCGGCTCGAGCGGCCGCACTGCATTGCTGACGCTTTTCGAGGAATCCCTGCTCCCCCTGCCCGAACTCACCAACGCCACGCGTTCGCTCGATGCCGTTGCGCGGGAGCGCCTCACGTACCTGACGATGGGCCAACAGAAAGAACGCCAACGCCTTTCGGCGGAATTGCATGACGGTCTCGGGCAAGCACTGACGCTCGTCAAGCTGATGGCTGAAGACGCGCTCATGCGGATCCGCCGCGGACAGGTCGACGACGCGGCGCAGTTGCTGGATGCCACCGTGCTCAGAATCCGCGAGACGATCGGCGACGTGCGGCAGATATGCGGCGAACTGCGTCCGCAGATGCTCGATCAACTCGGACTGCCCGCTGCATTGGGTTCGTTGTGCCGGCGCGTCGAGCGCAGCGCCGACGGCATCTCGGTGGTGTTCGACTGCGACGTAAGCGACGATGACGTGCCGGAGCATCTTAAAGCCGACATGTTCAGGCTCGCTCAGGAGGCGTTGAACAACACCGTCAAGCACGCTGCGGCCACGGAGGTGACGCTTGGCTTTCGGCTCGTTACCGGTGGCCTGCTGATGACGATTCTGGACAACGGCATTGGTTACGAAAACCGTCCGCTGTCGACCGAGGACGACTGTGCAACCGGTCTCGGTCTCATCGGCATGCAACACCGGGTCGAGTCGCACGGCGGCACGTTTTCAATCCAGTCGCTTGGCAAGAGCGGAACACTGGTCTCGGCAGCATGGGCAGCCTGATGTGCTTGCCGTTCGCGCCCGGACTGCGCTCAGACCGCGCTGCCGCCCATTCGGTAGCTGGGCAGATCCGCGTCCGCGGGCGATTCCGGCGGGGGGGCCAGTTCCACCTCGAGGCCGGCCGTCGCTCGCAACGGCACGTCATCGGCGTGCGGCTCGGAGCATTTCTCGGCGAGAGACGTCAGCAAACCCATGCTGATGGCAACCAGAACCAGTTCGGTCAGGTTGGCAATGTTGAGCTTGTGCATCATGCTGGCCCGATACTTCTCGATCGTCTTCGGACTCAGATTCAGGTACTGGCCGACCTGCCGGTTCGTGCGTCCTTCGGCGATCAGTTTCAGCACACTGCGCTCGCGCGCCGTCAGGATGTCCCAGGCCTTCTTCGGCGTGGGCGCATCGTGGCCCGTCACGAACGAGTCGACCATAAAGCCGTACACGTCGGCGCTCAGATGTTTCTTCCCGTGCATGACGGTGCGCATCGCGATCAGCAGTTCGTCGAACGAGACGTCTTTCAGCACGTAACCGTCGACGCCGGCGCGCAGCGCCTCACGCACATACTCTTCGCTCTGGTGAACCGTGAGCACGACGATGCGCACGTTCGGCAAGCGGCGTTTGATTGCCGCGCTGGCATCGATGCCATTCATGCCGCGCATCGACAGATCCATCAGGATCAGATCGGGATGCAGCGTCATCGCCAGCTGGCAGGCTTCCTTGCCATCTCGCGCTTCACCGACGACGTGATAGTCGCCTTGCGCCGAGAGCATCGAGCGCAGGCCGTTTCTCAGCAGATCGTGATCTTCGGCAATCACGACGCGGCAGTTGGCATTCATGTGTTTACCCCTGCAACCATGAACTGGTCGCGACCATGCGTTGAGGCCTCTCAGTGCTGCTCGCCGCAGGTCTCGTCTTTTTCTTGCAACCGCTACCTTCGAATTCCTAACCGTTCCCTTAACTTCATGCACGGATGGGTAACAGTCCGCCTCCCCTTCGCAAGGTTCGCGCCATGCCGCTGTAACCCAATGTTGTCCATACGTTATATTCGTAAGACGTTTGTCGTGGCTGAAAACGGCTACGCGAATGTTTCATATTTGAACTGATCCGCGTCGGCGCGGAGGTTAGTGCCAATACTGATGCGGTAGGCATTACGCGCAAAATCTCTCCGCGAAGCAAGACTTACCGTCCGTTTAACAATTCCAGAAATATTTCCCCTCGACGACGAATTCGCCGCGAGACGTGTTCGATCGCGGACGTTTACCGCGCGTTACGGATGTAACGCTTTTGTACAGCCCCCCGATGCGTTTGTCCCGCACCTCGAAAGTGTAGGGAGGTGCCCCATTGCCGCCCGGCTTTCCCCCACACCACAATTTAGATGCGGGGGAACATAACCATGCTCTGCAGCACTTCATTCAGACCGGTAAACGCGATACTCGCGGCATGCGCGGTGCTTGGCATGGCGTCACCGGTCGTTGCATGCGCAGAGATTTTTGGAGCGGTTCAGAGCAATGGCGCGATCGTCCTGACCAACGAGCCTGGCAAAGCGGGACTGACTGTCATCGTGGCCGGCGATCCGCCCGCTGAACGCGGCGTGAAACGCGCGGACACCCCGATGGCGGGCAACAGCGACCCGTCGCAGTTCGCCGATGTGATCGCCGAAGCGAGCCGCACCTTTCGCGTGCAGCCCGAGCTCCTGCGCGCGGTGATCGACGTCGAATCCCGCTATAACCCGAAGGCGGTGTCGGAAAAAGGCGCGCTAGGACTGATGCAAGTGATGCCGGAAACAGCAAAGCGCTTCGCGGGAGGAGACATGCTCAATCCGCGCGACAACGTGCTGACCGGTGCCCGCTATCTGCGCTTCCTGCTCGATCTCTTCAAGGACGATGTCGAACTCACCGTGGCCGCCTACAACGCCGGGGAAAATGCCGTGATTCGTGCGGGCTATCGCGTGCCCTCGCTGCGGGAGACGCGTCTTTACGTGCCGCGAGTTCTGGAGCGCTATAGGCGCATGCTCTCCGCGGGTTAGCGTGGCGCGCTACCGCCGATAACGGGCACCGCGCGGGCACCGCGGACATGGGCTTCCCGGCGCGGGCGCGCGCCGGGATTTTCATGCTGCCGCAGAGCGCGGAAATAGATGGATCACGGAAATGCCGGAATGGTCGGCTCCGTTCCCTGGATGTCGGCTTCTGCGTGATGAAGCTTGACCATCGCCTCTATTTCCTCAACGCGACTTTGCGCCACGTCGACCATCATCAGCAGTTCACCTTGCTCGATCGCGTGCTCGAAGCGTTTCAACCGGGTGTTCGGCACACCGAGGCCGATCATGGTCGCGGTCCATGCGCCGAAACCGCCGCCCGCGAGCGTAAGCGCAACGACCACCCCGCCCGCAATGGTCAATCCGGCAGGGGGAAAGGCCATGGCGACCAGGCCGGTCAGCATGCCGGTCGCGCAACCCGCGGCCGTTCCTCGCGCAAGTGCGTGCAGCAGGTCGCTGCTCTGCACGAGGGAGGCCTCGGGTAAATCGTCGAGGGTAACGCTGTGGTTGGCGATCACGTGGATGTGCCGCCAGGTAATCCGTTTCAACAGGAGTTCATCGACAATCATCCGCGCACATTGCGTGCTCGGCAGCAGAAAGTATATGCGTCTCATGGCGGCCTCTCTGACCGTAAATCCAGATCCATTCAGACCCGTAACACCATTCTCGCGCGGATCGGGAACGACAGGAAGTGGGAATACCCGCCTCCATGGGTGGGTAGAGACCCGCAGTGCCTCCAGGCCGCCGCGCGATGCCCTCTGCCTGCCGGGTTCGGGGCGCAAACCCGGCACGCGCGAGCGCCCTCTTACAGCTTGCCGTAGCTATGCAGACCCGACAGGAACATGTTGACGCCGAGGAACGCAAAGGTCGTCACCAGCAGGCCGGTCAGCGCCCACCAGGCCGCCACGGCGCCGCGCAGGCCCTTCATGAGCCGCATATGCAGCCAGGCCGCATAGTTCAGCCACACGATCAGCGCCCACGTCTCCTTCGGGTCCCAGCTCCAGTAACCGCCCCAGGCTTCCGCGGCCCACAGCGCGCCGAGAATCGTGGCGATCGTGAAGAATGCGAAACCGACGGCGATCGACTTGTACATCACGTCGTCAAGCACGTCGAGCGCCGGCAGGCGGTCGGCCAGCACGCCACGTTCTTTCATCAGGTACGCAACCCCCACCATGGCCGACAGCGCGAAGCTGCCGTAACCGATGAAGTTTGCCGGCACGTGAATCTTCATCCACCAGCTCTGCAGCGCCGGCACGAGCGGCTGGATCTGCTGCGCGTCGCGCGCCACCGAGTACCACATCAGGAAGCCGACCGCGGCGCTGATCACCAGCAGCACGAACGCGCCGAGCGCACGCGTGTTGTAGTGCTGCTCGTAGTACAGGTAGAACAGCGCGGTGATCAGGCTGAACAGCACGAACACTTCATACAGGTTCGAAATGGGAATATGGCCGACGTCCGCGCCGATCAGGTACGACTCGTACCAGCGCACCATCAGGCCGACAAAGCCCATCACAACCGCGGCCCACGTCATCTTCGAGCCGATCGCGGCGCCGGTCGGCGAGCGCGACAGGAGGCCGATCCAGTAGAACACGGTGGCGAACACGAAGAGCGCGCTCATCCACAGGATCGCGGACTGGCTCGACAGGAAATACTTAAGGAAGAACGCGTTATCCGCGCGGCTGAGATC
>DASVNP010000019.1:0-71902 GCA_036383775.1 Paraburkholderia sp.
CCCGATGAAAATTGCCGTTAGCTACGGTGGTCAGGATCCATCTCCGCGTCCGTTCATCATGATCATCGAATGGCTGAATGTAGACAGCCAGTGGAGAATCGCGTCGGAGATCATACTGCCAGTGCCCTCCCTCTAACCGGCTCCTATACCTGTGCGCAGACGTGCGGTGTTACGACGGCTAGAACAAAAAAAGATCGGTGATAAGGAAAGACCTCAACGGCTGAGAACGGGAGCGTCCGACCCGACGCGGCGATGCGACAACGCGCCCAGAGAAAGCTGTGCCAGAAGCGAACGATCTCGTCACGCTAGGGATCCAGTCTGTGCCGGCAAGGCGGATCCGTTCGATCCGGAAACCGTTGCTCATGCTCGTCGAGAACAGCCGCATTCAACGCGTCGGCCCCCAATTGAACTCCCAACGCGAGCCGTGCATAGGCGTGGCGGCACACCCTCGCAGTAGGTCGTGAACGGCCTTGCGCGCAGAAATACAATTACACCCCTGTCGCGGGACTGCTCGCTTACCGCGAGCAGCAACTGGGCTCTGGTCCGTGAGACCAGCACAGTGGACGTGCGATTCCCACATTGCATGCCGATCTCTGGCCCGAAAAGGGTAGACAGCAATTTAAAATCTAATCTGTTGCAATAGCCCCTTCCGCTACCCTGCCGCTTCGTCTCCGATGCCATCAGTGTCTTTTCGACTTGCGACCGAAATCGAGATGTTGTATAACATCTAAAATTTCGGTACATCATCGACCCCATGAGAAAGTCCAGACAGGAGACGGCCGAAACCCGCCAACGCATTCTCGAAGCTGCGTCCAGCCGCTTCAGGGAAAGCGGCATTGAGGGCACCGCACTCGCCGATCTGATGGCGCAGGCTGGTCTTACGCACGGCGGATTCTACAAGCATTTTGCATCGAAGGAACAGGTGGTGCTTGAGTCGTTGCAATTGGCCGCCGGCTCGCTGCGCGACACCATGGAGTCTTCCCTGTCGCGCTCGGCCGGCACGCCCGGTCTGAATGCGGCAATCAGCGACTATCTTTCTGCCGAACACCGGGACGATCCGGGCGGCGGCTGCCCGTTCGTTGCGCTCGCGAGCGAACTGGCTCGCGCCAGCGACGAGGTTCGCGACGCGACGACGGAGGGCATCCTGAAGCTGGTCGACTTGATCGCGAACCGTCTTCCCGAACTTCCACGTGCCGCTGCAAAAAAGAAGGCGCTCGTCATACTGTCGACCATGATGGGCGCACTGACCATGTCGCGTATGGTCAACGACGAGCAGCTCTCAGCGGCGATTCTGCGTGAAGCCAGGAAAGCAGTGCTGCAATGACTCCTGCTTCACCTCCGGTGTTCTTCTACGTTGCCGGACCATCGTGCGAAACGTCCATCCGTAGGCAGCCGCAGGCGTGCAATCGAGTTCGCCGTGGATGACGGAAACTACTGTTGTCCCGCTTTTACAGATCTGCCTCCGTTACCCGCACGGCATAAGCCGCTCAGAGGTAACCCCGGAGTTGACGCGATTGCCAGTGGACGGCTGATCCTTCGAGTCGGGGTCACTCGACAACAACGGACAATCTTCGAACAGCCCGGCAACCCACTCGACGAAAACGCGGGCTTTAAGCGAAACGTGGCGATTTTGTGGATAAACGGCTATAACCGGCATCGGCCGTGGCCTCCATTGAGAGAGCACTTCGACGAGTTCGCCTGACTCCATGTACTGTGCGAGTACGAACCGGGGAGCCTGCACCAACCCTGCGCCACGAGCGCTACACATCCCACAGGCCTCTTCATCGCTGATCGCAAGCGTTGCAGACATCCCGACTTCGACTGAATCGCCGTTGATGTCGAACATGAAGTTGTTGACCTTTTTGGAACGTCGCGAGAAGCATTGCACCGAACGGTGCTGCTGCAGATCCTCGACCCGTTGAGGTTCGCCGTACCGACGAAGATAGTCGGGACTGCATGCCGTAAGCAGCGGCACGTCGCCAAGTCTGCGCCTCACACCATTCCCGTCGTCAGGTTCCTCGAAACGGATTGCACACTCCACGGACTCGTGGGTCGGGCGATGCTGTCCATCCTCCAGTTCGATTACCAGTTCCATGTCGGGGAACTGGTTGTGAAAATCATCCAGGCGAGGCACAACGACAAGTCGTCCGAGCGTCGTCGGCATCTGCAGGCGGAGCCGCCCTCGTGGCCTGTTTGGTGCGCTCGAAAACAGATCTTCCGCCTCATCAATCCCGGCCAGAATCCGTATGCAGCCGCGATAGTACTCCGCGCCTTCCGGCGTGAGGCTAAGGCGCCGGGTCGTTCGCTGCATCAGGCGAATCCGAAGATATGCTTCAAGCTTTCCCACGATAATTGACACCGTTGAGCGCGGAAGTCGAAGCGCGTCCGCCGCTTTCGAGAAGCTGTTCAGCTCAACCACCTTGGCAAAGACCTGCATTGACTGAAACCGGTCCATATCGTCTCACTTGCTGCCTTGCGCCGTCCTGGAACCGGCGCAAGGCAGACCACAGCAACAAATCGTTCTCAGCGGTGCTGAGACAAACATTCTAGAGACCCCGGCTCGATTGAAGCGGAGAGCAGATCCCGCCAAAGTCGACGAGCCGGGAGTCTTACCTCGTCGGACCTGTCGCTGGCGACTCATTCTGTGTCACCTTAGCGTCGGAGCGGACATGCCAGCCACCACCCAGCGCACGGAATGCGCCCACGGCAGCGCGCGCGGCATCCGCCCGGGAGCTATCCAGATCGTCACGCGCGACGAGGAGTTGACAGTCCGCGTCCAATACGTCCGTGAGGGTTATGGCGCCCGCCCTGTAGGCGCGTTCGGACAGATCCCGGGCGCGCGTCAGCGATGTCACTTCACCTTGTAATTCCTGTCGCCGGGCCTCTGTCTGCGTAAGCACTGTGAACGCATTCTCAACGTCCTCAGCAGCCTTGAGGACCGCCTGGCGATATACAGCGAGCGCCTCAGCGTTACCGCCCCTCGCCTGCTTGACTTCTGCATCCACCTTCCCGAAGTCGAACAGACGCCACCGTAGCGCCCCTGTACCGATGGGCTGAAACGCCCCCGCAGTAAAGAGGTGGTTGGTGCTCACGCTGTCAAAGCCCAGGGCCCCGGACAGCGAGATCTTCGGGTAATAGTCCGAGATCGCCACGCCAATTCGCTCACTCGAAGCGGCCACTCGCCGCTCTGCCGCGATGACGTCGGGTCGACGCCTCAGCACGTCCAGTGGACCGACGTTATCGTCAATCCTGGGGATCGTGGGTATGCTGGAGGGGACGGCCAGCTCCTGCGCGTATGTTCCCGGTTGTGCGCCCATGAGCACGTCCAGCCGGTTCAGTTGGCCCTCCAGTGCCGTGCGCAGCGTCGGCACGGTGGACCTTGCCTGCTTGAGCAGTGCGTCCGCCTGTGCAATCTCGCGCTCGTCCGCCGCACCCGCGCGACGCCGGACCTGGACCAGTTCAAGCAGATGTGCGTCCGTCTCGATCTGGTCTTGCGCCACCGCGAGCCGGGCCTGAAATCCCCTGATCTGCAGATAGGCGTCGGCGGCGTCGGCGGCCACGGTAATGCGCGTGCCGAGTTGCTCAGCCTGGGCCGCTTCCGCCTCGTCTCGGGCCGCTGTCGCACTGCGCCGCAAGCCGCCAGCGAGATCAATCTCCCAGCTGGCGGCGGCACCGACGTTGTACTCGCGCTGGTCGCGGCTATAGCCCGCGAACGTTTTCGCGATCGAGCCGACCGGACTTTGCAGGCTCTGGTGCTCAGCAGTGACGCTTGCGTCGAAATCAAACGTTGGCAGAAGCTGAGCACCAGCGCCTGCTGCGACCGCTCTCGCTTGCTGGACGCGGGCAAATGCGGCTGCAAGGTCGAGGTTCTGCGCGAGCGCACGCTGGACCACCGTGACGAGCATCGGGTCGTTAAAGCCCGTCCACCATGTGTCCAGCTGCGCGGCGGCTGTTGTCGCGTGCTGGCTACTGGTTGCAATGCGGTTGTGGAACGCGCTCAGATGGGCAGTGGGCTCCACGTAGTCGGGCCCAACCGCGCAACCGGATACGGCTGTCGCCAAGGCGAGACCGGCGGCAGTGACACAGAGGATCTTTCCCGGCCTTTTGCGTACGGCAAACACGCTGTGTTCAGCGGCAATAGAAGAAGTCATGTGCGCTCCTTGCGGCCGACCCTGCGAATAAAGACATAGAAGGCGGGAGTGAACAGCAACCCGAAACAGGTCACGCCCAGCATGCCGAACAGCACTGCCGTGCCCAGCGACTGCCTCATTTCCGCGCCAGCACCCGTCGCCACAGCAAGCGGCGCGACGCCCAGGATGAAAGCGAAAGATGTCATCAGGATGGGACGTAGCCGCGTACGTGCAGCGTGCACGGCGGCATCAATCGGGCCGGATCCTTCGTCCTCCTTCTGACGTGCGAACTCGACGATCAGAATTGCATTTTTCGCGGCGAGACCGACCAGAACGACAAAGCCGATCTGCGCCAAGATATCGACGGGCATGCCACGGGCGATCAGGCCGGTAACCGAGGCCAGAATGCACATCGGTACGATGAGGACGATCGCAAGGGGCAGCTTCCAGCTCTCATACTGCGCGACGAGAACGAGAAACACGAAGAGAGCCGCCGCACCGAAGACCAGAAGCGTCGGGGTGCCATGTTGCTGCTGCTGGTAAGCCAAGTCCGTCCATTCGAAACCGATGCCTTGTGGCAGAACCTCGCGGGCAAGCTCTTCCATGCGATGCAGAGCCGTGCCGGTGGCAACGCCCGGCGCTGCGACGCCTTGGACTTCGGCCGCCGGGTACAGGTTGTAGCGCGGTACGCGATAGGGAATCGTACGGTTTTCCATTTGCGCCACCGTACCGATCGGGACCATTTCACCGGACTGGTTTCGCGCCTTCAGTCGGGTAATGTCCTGCGGCGCATGCCGGAACTGTCCGTCAGCCTGAACGATGACCTGATAAGTTCTGCCCAGATAGTTGAAGTCGTTCACATACTGCGAACCCAGATAGACCTGCAGGGTGGAAAACACATCCGTGGGTGTCAGCCCAACCTTTTCTGCTTTCACACGGTCAATATTCGCGAAAACCGATGGCGACCCCGCGTTAAACAGGGTGAAGACCCCAGCAAAACTCGGATCCCTGTTCGCTGCGGAAACAAGAGCATTCGCCGCATGCACGAGCGCCTCCGACCCGAGCCCTGCGCGGTCTTCCAGCATCATCTTGAATCCGCCTGAATTGCCGAGCCCCTGTACAGGTGGAGGCGGAATCGTCAGTACGTACGCATCCTTGATGACAGACAGGCGTTTGCGCAGGTCGGCCAATACCGTGTTTGCTGTCACCCCCGGAAGCTCGTGGTTATAGAGCGACGGCAGCCCCGAAAAAATCGTTCCCGAGTTCGATGCAACGGTCAACGTTGTCGCGTCAAGCCCCACGAACGGAGCAACGTGTTCAATACCGCGCGTGGACAGGATAATGTCGATTGCATTCCGGACGACCTTCTCGGTACGGTCCAGTGACGCTCCGGGAGGAAGCTGCACCACGGTAATCAGATAGCCTTGATCCTGCTCCGGAATAAAGCCGGTTGGCGTGCGCGAGAATTCGAAACCCGTAACCCCTATCAGTACCACGTAGATTGCAAGAACAACGGTCAGGCCACGAACGAGACGACGCGTGACGTTTCCGTACCCGAACGACAGCTTGTCGAAACCCCGGTTGAAGCGGTCAAAGCCTGCGTGCAGCAGACGCTGCCCAAATCCCGCATGCGACACGTCGTGTGGCTCGTGTGACTTGAAGAGCACCGCGCAAAGGGCTGGACTGAGAGTAAGCGACACAAAACAGGAGATCACCGTTGACGCGGCGATTGTCACCGCAAACTGGCGAAAGAATAGCCCCGAGATACCGCTCAGGAAGGCAGACGGCACAAAGACCGCACATAGTGTGAGCGCAATGGATAGGAGTGCGCCGCCCACTTCATCCATAGTCCGGTGCGCGGCCTCGGCTGGCGACATCCCCGAGCGCATATTGCGCTCCACGTTCTCGACCACAACGATCGCATCATCGACGACAATTCCGACCGCTAGCACGAGGCCAAATAGAGACAGGTTATTGAGCGATATCCCGAACGTCGCGAGCACGATGAAAGACCCGAGCAGCGAGACGGGAATTGCAACGACCGGGATAATCGTGGCCCTCCAGTTCTGCAGAAACAGGAAGACGACACCAACAACCAGCAGGATGGCGACGAAGATCGTGATAATCACCTCGTCGACAGACTTGCCGATGAAGATAGTCGGATCGTAGATGATCTTGTAATCCATTCCCGGCGGGAAGTCGTTCTTCAACCCCCGCATGGCGGACAGAACCTGCTGTTCAACCGCAAGCGAGTTAGCGCCCGGCTCCGCATAGATGAGCAAGGTCGACGCATTGTCGCGATCCATGAACGCTGTCGAGCCATAGTCCGCGGCCCCCACTTCGACACGACCGATATCTCGTATGCGAGTCACTCGTCCCTGGGTGTCGGACTTGACAACCACATCCGAGAATTCCTGCGGTGTTGACAGCCGGCCCAGCGCTTCGACGTTGATCTGATAGGCATCGTTCCCCGCCGTCGGCGGCTGGTTCAGGATACCGGCCGAGACCTGCAGGTTCTGCGCGCGCAGTGCCGTGAGCACTTCGCTGGCGTTCATGTTGTTAGCGGCAACCTTGTCCGGATCGATCCAGACACGCATTGCATACTCCCGCGCGCCCTGGAACTGCACATCGCCGACACCCTGCAACCGCGCCAAAGTATCCTTCACGTGAAGCGTTGCGTAGTTCGAGAGATAAAGCGTGTCGCGCGATTTGTCCGGCGAGTAAAGGTGAACGGCCAGAAGAATGCTAGGCGTCGACTTCCGGACCTGAACACCAAGGCGCTGGACATCTTCCGGAAGACGGGGCAATGCATCCTGAACGCGGTTCTGCGTGAGCATCTGTGCAACATTCAGGTCTGTGCCGATACGAAACGTCACGGTGACCGTCAGCCTCCCGTCGCCCGTCGACTGACTGCTCATGTAGAGCATGTTTTCGACGCCGTTGATCTGTTGTTCCAGCGGAGTGGCCACGGTGCGTGCGATCGTTTCCGCGGACGCGCCAGGATATGACGTGGTCACCTGCACGGTCGGCGGAACGATCTCCGGGTACTGGGCGACAGGCAGCACGAACATCGCGCCCAGGCCAATCAGCGTAAGAAATGCGCTGACCACCGTCGCAAAGCGCGGCCTGTCGATAAAGAAATGGGCAATACGCATGGCGTCGCTATCCGCTAGTTCTGTTGAGGCTCATAGCGGATCGCACCAGCGCGCGTCGCCACTTTGGTACCGGGAGCTGCATAAGGCAGGCCGTCGACAATCACGCGATCGTCGCGGGAAAGGCCCGAGCGGATGACGCGCAATCCGCCGCGTATATCGCCGATCTCGACATGCTTCGGCGCCACCGTTCCGTCAGCGGCAACCGTCATCACGACATGTTCCGACTGGTCTGGCAACACGGACGCGTCCGGCACGAGCAATGTCGGCGTGGGATGCGCCACTGCAAGCCTCACGCGCGAGAACTCGCCGGGCGTAAAGCGCAGGTCGGCATTGGGAACCGTCGCTCGAGCGTGGATTGTTCCACTCGAGCGGTCCAGCACGTTGTCCACGAAATCGAGCGTGCCCTGCCGCGTGTATCTGGTCGAATCGCCCGACGCCAGTTCGACGCGATTCGTGGGCAGCCCTTTCGTGTCGCCGCGATAGCGCGAAAACGACTGAAAATCCGCCTCGCTCATATCGAAGTCGAGGTAGACCGGATCGAGCGAGATGAGCGTCGCGAGCAGTGTCGTCGGACTCGTCGCGGCGCGGCTGCCTGCGATCAGATTGCCAACGGAAACGAGATGCCTGCCAATGCGCCCGCTGAACGGTGCGGTGACGCGACAATGATCGAGATCGAAACGGGCGTCCCGAATCTGCGCCGAGGCATCGTCCAGCGCGGCCTGTGCCGCATTCAGTTCGGATGTACGCTGCTCGACGTTCTGCTTCGTGCCGGCGTCATTGCGCTCCAGTTCCTGTGCACGCGCCAGCTCCTGCTTCGCAAGGATCAGGCGCGCCCCGGCCGTCTGGCGTTGCGCAGTCGCCTGCGCAAGCCGGATTTCGTACGGGACCGGATCAATGGTGAACAGCAGATCGCCTTTGTGGACGATGTCGCCGTCCCGGAAGTGAACGCCCGTGAGCGTCCCGCCCACCTGCGCGCGGAGTTCCACCTGATCGACTGCCGAAAACTGCCCCAGAAACCCAAGTCGCGTGTCGAGATCTCGCAAGAGTGGCTTGCTGACTGACACCTCGTGAGGAGGCACCGGCCGCGCATTGGCGACGCTGCCGCCCCCACCATGCGGGTAGAAAAACCACGCGCCCCCACCCGCAATGATCACAACTGCCGCTGCCGCCCACGTTCTCGTGCGAAGCCCGTTTGACGCATGCCGAGGGCGGCGAACCGTTTCACCGTTCTCCACTCTTGTTTTCGTATCCACCTTCAATCACCTTGAAAAGTGTTGCCGTTCGCCCTTTCATGAAATGGCGCCTTCGTTGGCCGGCGCAGGAATTGATCGCGCCATGCGGACAACAACACGGTTATTTAGATTTCGTACGTACTCTAAGTCGAGTTAGATTATCAGTGAAATCCATTTGGTCAAGCGTTTTCAAAAGAGGTTCAGGCGCCTCATTGAACAAGCATCGATGCATTACAGGCTCAGCGGGGCTTCAGCTGATTATTCGCACCTGCCGGTAAGTGTGTTCGTCGTCAACAGATATGTTTGGAGAGCCTTATGCGGTACCCTGTGCAAGCGGATCGCCCGCGCAAGGCATGACACCGGCGGGAAGAAGATGCAACACCGGTCGGTTGCGTTTGTATTTGCGACGCGAAGGAGCGCTCCTCCATACCGATCCTTCCTTTGTCGCAGCGCACGTTCTCGGACGTGCGTTTTTTTATAGGGCTCAAGGCATGATTGTCGACGAGGCAACTGACGTACTCGCGCGTCAGCGCGCATTGCACGGCGACAGACTGTCACGGCAGGATGTGCTTTCCGACGTTCTGGATCTGATACGGCTAAGGGGTGAATCGATCGAGGTGCACGAGACCGGCGAGAATCAACCGAGAGCGTTCGACGGCCGACGCGCCCGCTTTCACTTTGTTGAACACGGCGCGTTCAGACTTGATACCGCGACTAGTGAGGCCGCATCCTTGGCCACAGGTGATCTCGTCCTTCTACCGAGAGGGTGCGCGCATATCCTGACGACGGTCGACACACCCGAGTCTGCGTTCAGTTCACTCCCGGCATCCGTTCATCTACACCGTTTCGCCAGCGGACCCTTTCGGGTTTTGACCGGCTCATTTCAGTTCGAATCGGTTTCGGTCGGCCCGCTGGTTGCTGGTCTTCCGAATGTCATACATCTTCGCGCCGAGGCATCAGGCGCGCCCGAATGGCAACGCGCGATCCTACGATTCGTGCGGCTGGAAGCGAGCGAGCCGGCGCCTGGCGCTGCCTTGATGATTTCACGCCTGATTGATCTGCTCGTGATACGGAGCCTGCGTGAATGGGCAACCACTCGTCCGGCTCACAGTGGATGGCTCCGGGGTCTCGGCGATGTCCGACTCGGGCGTGCCCTGGCGGCAATGCACGGCGAGCCTGCGCGGGAATGGAAGTTGGGCGAACTCGCGAAGATCGCGGCCATGTCCCGGTCACACTTCGCAGAGCGGTTCACGAAGGTTGTCGGCGAGCCACCGCTCCGGTATCTCGCCCGGTGGCGACTGACTCTCGCTGCCGACCTGCTGCGCAACCGCCACGTGCGGATCGGCGAAGCAGCGTCCGTCGCCGGCTACCGGTCGGACGCCTCGTTCTCGCGGGCGTTCAAGGCTTGTTTCGGACATTCGCCCCGGGCCGCGCGCGATGGCGGCGATTCGAACTAACGCATATCCTTGCGCTGAGCGTCAGCCGAAGGCGGTCATGCCACGCTTCACGCCCGGGCGCGCCATCACGCCGGCGAACCATCGATGAAGTCGCGGATACTGCGCCCAGTCGATTGACGACGACAGCGCGGCCGCTATGCTGACGGCAGCGATGTCTGCGAGCGTGAATGACTGCCCCGCCATGAATGGGGCGGCTTCCAGAAACATCTCGCTCGCAACGAGCGCATCGAGGCTGCGCCGTTCCATCAATCTTCGCCCCTCCTCGCATCCTTCCCTCTTCAGAAAAAAGGACGCGTGACTGGGCGCGATCACGTCAGTCACAAAAAAGAAGTATCGTTCTAATGCGAGGGGAGCCGATGGATCCTTTTCGCGCGGCAACAACCTCCCGCCCGCTCGCTGTGCAAGGTAAAGAAGAATCGCGTTGGATTGCGCAAGCACGAGCGGCGGCTCCCTCAACGAGCGAACTCGCAGCACCGGCACTTTTCCACGTGGATTCAGTGCAAGAAATTCTGGTGTGTGCTGTTCGCCCGCCCCCAGGTCAAGTAGCACGACGCGGTGCGCGATGGCAAGTTCCTCCAGCGCAATGGCCACGCGAAGACAGTTACCCGTCTTCGCACCGTACAGGACAACATCGTCGAGCATCGTCAGGGAGCTGGCGTTTCCGGCATGACTACGCGCTCGTACTGGCCTCCGGCCGCAGCTTGCCGGTACGCTGGCGCATCGATCATGGACTGCGGAAAGATCGGCGACAATGCGCTGGCGCGATCCAGCAGCTCGACCTGATGCGGAGCGAGCGTGAGCTTTGAGGCGCCAAGGTATGCTGTTAACTGTTCGCTCGTCCGAGGAC
Organism: Paraburkholderia sp.; assembly: GCA_036383775.1. Taxonomy (GTDB): domain Bacteria; phylum Pseudomonadota; class Gammaproteobacteria; order Burkholderiales; family Burkholderiaceae; genus Paraburkholderia. Next base: position 10,822 of record DASVNP010000019.1, read on the forward strand.
CGATAATCGGCAGCGAACCCTTCTGCAAGACCCACGCCACGGCTACCTCGGACGGCGAGACTCCAAGCTCGGTCGCAACCGCAAGGGTTGCATCGACGATGGCAGTACGCTGACTGGAATTTTCCTGCTGGAATACGGCACCGCCCAGCGCTTCGAGCCGGCCTTTCTCGCCCCGACGGTACTTGCCCGAAAGCAATCCACCACCGAGCGGCGACCATGCCACCATCCCGAGTCCAAGGGCCTTCCCGGCCGGCATCAGTTCGTGCTCGCTCGTGCGCTCGACCAGGCTGTGCTCAAACTGCAACCCGGCGACTCGCGCCCAGCCGCGCAATTCGGCGATCGTTGTCGCCCGCGCCACGCGCCACGCAGGGAAATCCGACAGTCCGATATACAGCACCTTGCCGCTGCGCACGAGGTCGTCGAGGCCTCGCATGATCTCGTCCGTTGGCGTGATGCCATCGGAAAAGTGCACCCAGTACAGGTCGATGCGATCCGTCTTGAGACGCTTGAGGCTCGCCTCGACGGACAGGCGCATCGCGAGCCGGCTGTTGCCCGTCGCCAGAGCCCCCGCGTTGGGCGCGGCTGCCTGGGTGTACTTGGTCGCAATCACGAAGTTATCCCGACGGTCTGAGAGCAGCTTACCGAGAAACTCCTCGGATTCACCAAACTGATACACGTCGGCGCAATCCAGAAAGTTACCGCCCGCGTCCGCGTAGCGGTCGACGATCTCACGCGCGGCGTCGAGATCTGCTCCGTACCCCCACCGGCCGCCAAAATTGGCTGTGCCCAGAACCAGCTCAGATACCCGCAGGCCAGTATGTTGACCGAAGAGACGATATCGCACGTTTACACTCCTTGAGGTTTCGGGAGATACGGAGCCGCCGCAGCCGCCGACGTGTCGGCAGGCGTCAGCGCACGGTTGGTGGTCGAGCCACCGATATAGCGCTCGTAAATTCTCCATCCCGTTGCCGTCTTGCGCAGACGGTCACGCATCGGAGAATACAGCCAGATCGCGGGCAGTCCGCTATCGCTGTGCGTCACCTGACCGGCACCCAGTTTCGTCGCATCCTCAGGCGCTGCATGGCGCACCAGCAGATTCTGGTATCGCACGACAACGCCGTCTTCGTCCGCATCGACGATATGATTCGTGGCGTGACGCCCCACGCCAGGTATCAGGTACGGATAGTCGTGCTCGAAGAAGCGTCGGATTTCTGAGTGTCCACTAATCGTTCCGTGAAAGTGGTACGCGACGGCGTCGGGGAGGAACGCCTCGATCATGGCTTCGACGTCCCACGTCTCGAAGAACCAGTTGACGCGATTGACGAAATCGACGGCGCTGGCGCGGTCGTCGGCGCTGACTGCGCTCGTATGTGGAACGGAGGGAAAGGCTGTCATGCAAAATCCTTCAAAGAAAATGCCTATCGGAACAAGGTCGCTCAACATGTGCAATTACACATATTGCGACAAAAAATTTTAGCGTTCAAAAACGACACTCAACAGACCTGCCCGGAGCGCAACTGCCTGTTTGCGACCGACGCCGGCTTCGAACTCCGCCTGCGCTGCTCGCCAGCACGGCTCGGCTTCCAGCAGCTTTGCTTTGCCCGCGGAGGACAGTGTGAACGCCAGCGCCGCTTTCGGTCCCCCGGCGGCGCTCGTCAACCACTTAGCCTCCCTGAGAGGCCTGAGTGCACGTACTAACGTTGTCCGCTCCATGACCATCAGATCGGCAAGATCGGCAACCGCGATGCCAGGATGTTCTTCAACAAGCGCAAGTATCGAAAACTGCGAGATCGAGAGACCGACGCCCGACAGATGGCTATCGAAGATACGCGACACATACCGCGCAGCGCGACGCGCAGCCAGACAGTGACACAGATCGGGACCAGTGAGCGAGTTCATGTATCGCATTTTCATGTGCAATTGCACATTTGTCAACGATGTAGTCGTTCCATGCCGTCTGAGGACTGCTTTGTGAAGGGTCTCCAGACATCAGCCAATTTTTCCGTCGTCACACTGCGCCGGCCGGCGCTGCAACATGCGTCGTCCATACAGCATATCGTCCGTGCAAATCCCTTCTAAGCTTTCGGACGCAATGTCATTGAAACCGGACGATGCGCAATAGGCGGCGTCCCCGAGGCAGGTTACGGTTTACGTTGGCGTCGCGCTCGCCCTCGGTTCATCCTGTCGATAGGCGGGTGCGATATTCCAACCTCCTACGCGTTCTCACGTTCCTATCATGAAGTCCTACATTCTGCGGCTCTTTGCCGCTCTTGTCGCATCGCTCAGTCTCGTCACTCTTGCATCCGTCGCTGCATGCGGGAGCTCTTCAGCGAGCACCACGGGCACAGTCGTGCTAGTACACGGGGCCTGGGCGGACGGCTCTAGCTGGTCGTCGATCACGCGCGTACTGCAGGCACGTGGTCTGAAAGTGGTCGCCGTGCAGCTTCCCCGCACGTCGTTAGCGGACGATGCCACAACCGTCACCCGCACCATCGATGCCCAACAGGGACCCGTCCTTCTGGTCGGACACTCCTACGGCGGAGCCGTCATTACGCAAGCGGGTATCAATAACAAGGTCGCGGGTCTCGTTTATGTATCTGCGTTCGCTCCCGGAGACAACCAGTCGATCTCCGACCTGACGAGCCCGTTCCCAAAACCGGCCTGGCAGGCGGGTCTGAAAGCAGACGAAGCTGGATTCCTCACACTGAACACCGACACTTACCTGAACAGTTTTGCGCCGGATCTTCCGAAAGACACCTCGAGTGTGCTTGCCACCGCTCAGGCACCGCTCAATGCCCGCTGTCTTACCGACAAGGTGTCTCAGGCCGCCTGGAAGTCCAGACCGTCGTGGTGGGTTTATGGCGACCAGGACCAGATCATTCCAGCGGCGCTCCAGCAGGCCGAGGCAAAAGAGGTCGGCGCCAGGATTACCTCGGTTGCTGGCGCGAGCCATGTAGCCCTGATGTCTCAACCTGACGCAGTGGCCGCGGTGATTCTCGACGCGGCACGTGCCACGGGCGTGCTCTGACTGGTCGCAACAGGATCGGTGCGGCGAACTGAGGTTCGCCGCACCCGTCTTCTTGCGCCAGAGCCTCGTTCAGTGCAATCAGAGATATCACTTCCCGGACAACCTGAAAAATGATCACACGCAAAATTATCGCGGTGGGTACGCTGCTTCTGTCCTCATTGCTACTTTCCGCTTGCATAACAACTACGTCCAGCCAACCAGCTACGCCACAAACCTCATCGATCAGCGCTTCGCCTGAAGGCATTGGCGTGAGCAGGACCGACGTAGATACCCAGCAGGATCAACATGTCGAGAACACGGAAAAGCAGAACCTGGAGATTCTTCGCTTTGTGCGGGGTTTTTAGGAAGCAAAGAACGCATGGGTATGCGGGGAACGCCGTAAAGACAATCGGGTAACCTTTGGCCGCCAGAGCCTCAGTTCACTCAATTCGTCGTCGAGTATCGGTTTAGCGATGCCCTCTTCGAGACGTGTCCCTCTCGTTCCTTCCAAACCTTGAAGTTAAAGGCATGGCCGAGAAAAAAACGGATGAAAGACAAAAATGGCTAAAGTTATTTAGAGTTTGAACGTAATCCAAATGGTAGGTGTCGCCCGCGCTCAGGAGGCGGCTGTTCAGGCTTTGCGACGCTTGCCCTTGAAGCAATGGTGTAGTGCGCGCGGCCGATTAATGTCCCGGCCATTTCGGATCAACGCTTAGAAGGAGTTTAGGTATGTCAATCGGTTCTGTCGGAAACTCACTAACAATCCTTCTGCAAATGAACCCGGAGGCTAAGCGAAGCGGACGTGCTCCCCTCGGCTCGCCCAGCGCCGCTGAACTTGCCAACAAGAGCACACGTCAATCAGTTGTCGTCACTCTTAGCGATGGGGCGAAAAAGTCGGATTCTTTGACTGCGACACCTCTGGCTGTCGCCTGGGCCCCTCAGATGTTCGTGCAAGGCGACTCAAGCGGTGATAGACAGCTTTCGAAAGACGAGTTTGAAATGCAGATGAAACGCGCTGGTCTTGCGACAGGCGCTGCAGACAAGCTCTTCAAAACGTTTGACTCATCAGACGATGGTCAGCTCACCGTTTCGGAATACGTTGATGGCGTCAATGACAGCATCCGCGCGGGGAACGAGTTGTTCAATAGACTGATGCAGTCCTACACCCAGGACGCAAATGGAGGCATGCAGAAATCAGCGATTGATCAGTTTCTGAAGGAGGGTGAGGATGTAGCTTCCGCATACTGGAAGAACGCGCGCTGAACCGAATGGTCAACGGGTGCTCTTCAAGGCGCTGTCGCGTTGGCGGGGTGGCGACGCGACCAGGCAGAGGGCATGCGGACCTTGAGAAGACAGACGGAACTTGGGTGGCCTCAGTGAATCGTCGCCACTCAGTTCCTGGATGCCGCTCAGATCGAGTTGGCACCATTAGTGCCAGTGGACTGCCTGGCTGACGACGACTGCCGGGAACTGGTGGCAGTGATAGCCCGGGAGCAGGTTCGCTGAATCTGGTCTACTCCAGGTAAGAGCAAACGACGGGGCATGTCGGGGTTTTGCGGTCGTGGCACTTCCGCAGCCTGCGTTAATTCGTGGACAGCGGAAGGCGTCGGTGGCCACGGCGTCGCCGCGGCACTTTCCGAACAGCGCAAAGCAGGATCGTCGCGTCGCCTCGCGCCAGGAAGAAAACCGAATTTTTCTTGACGAACGTCTCAGCGCAACCAGCTCACTTCCACAGCGTGCGACCAAAAAAGGTTAGTGTGCGGTCCCACGCCAGCTGCGCCCAGACCGGATCGTATTGCGTACCCGGTATGCGCCCATCGCCCACTGCAGTTTCATTGGCAAACGCATGATGTGCCAGATAGCGATGGAACTCCGCAGAAATCCCACTGCCGGCAAACTTCGTCTCAAGCACGTCCACGCTTGCAGCGGGAAAGAACGCATCCTGAGTGGCCCAGTGCGCCTGAATCGGCGCCTTGATGTCGGACGCATCGAAATGGTCCAGAGGCGGGAATCCATACCAGACGACGCCAGCAGCAAATTCAGGGATAGCACTGAGGGCAAGGAGCGCCAAGGCGCCGCCCATGCAGAACCCGGTTACACCGACGATCTCCGTGTACGTATAAAGGTATTGAACCGCGCCGCGAACGTCCTGCGAGATCGCGTCAGCAATGTCGAGACCATCCATATAATGGTGGGCCTCTTCTTCCTCGACCGTAGACTTTCCTCGATACAGGTCGGGGACCAGCGCGAGGTAGCCGGCGCGAGACAAACGGTCCGCCACGCCCCGGATCTGAGCGTTTAGCCCCCACCATTCCTGGATTACAACGATTGCCGGCGCGCCTTCCAGCTTCGCCGGTTTAACAAGATAGCCCTCAACGGCTTGACCGTCCGGACGGGGAAAGCTGACCATAGTGGCCGCGTTGCGCATCTAGTTTCCTCCTACACTTAATCGACGGTTGAAGTTATGCCCGACTGCACCGACTCGTTACTGGGCAACTGGCTTTCGGAGTCGCGTCAGACACGGCATGCATGTACCGCCTGCGACCGGGAATCCCGCGCGCCGAAAGATGACAAACTCGTCTCTCATCGCTGCGAGACCGGTCCGTTGCTAACAGCTATGAGACGGTGAACAGCGGCGCCCATCGGCTGTCCCACGAAGTTTTTAGTCTTCGCGATTGAGAAAGGCCGTCACTTCGGCCACAAAGCGCTTGGGATATTGATACTGCGCCCCATGGCTCGAGTCAGGGTACAGAATCAACTGAGCGTTCGGCAGGTTCTCCTCCAAAGTGAACGAATTCACCGGATAGTGGACGATGTCGTGGTTGCCGCCAACGATGAGCACAGGCTGCTTGATGTTTTTCAGGTACGCATTCGCATCAGCGTGAGGCGCGCCCCATGCCGCGAAGGCCGCTACCTGGGCCGGTGCGACCTTATCATCCACGTCCGGGTCACGATCTCTCGAACGAGCATGAAGGCGATCGAGGAATTCATGTCCAGCAGCGCGACTCGCGGCTGATTGCGTGAAGAACACGTCGAGCAGCAGCTGATCGTTGTTTCTACTGTCCTTCTTGATCATTTCCTGGAACTCTGGGGTCAGCGTAGCCATCCCAGCGCCGCCCCGGGGCCCACTTCCAACCAATACCAGATGTCGAACAAGCTCAGGGCGCTCAACGGTAACTTCCTGCGCAACAAGACTTCCCAGAGAGAATCCAAGAAGGTCAGCCTTTTTGATGTTGAGTGCGTTGAGCAAATCGATGGCATGCCCTGCCATCCCCTCGACGGTCTTGGGGACGTCCCCCTCCGAACTGGCGACGCCAGCGTTGTCGAACAGAATCACCTCCCGGGTTTTAGCAAAACCGTCAATGACTGCCGGGTCCCAATTGTCCATGTTGCCAACAAAATGCTGGAAGAAGACCAGCGGCACGCCGCCGGGTCTTCCGAAACGGCGATAGGCGAGCTTCGTACCATTCGCATCAACAAACTTCGTCGGCGCAGTCTGATGTGTGTAGACGGCGCGCAGGTTTTGTCCGGCCCCCGCGGCATGCGACGGCGTAATTGCGAAAGCAGCAGCTGTAGCAAGCGCAAGCACCCCAGCTTTGACCATCGAGATTGGCATTGTTTTTTGCACTTTAGTATTCCTGAATTAAACAAATTTAAAATGTTCCGCGCTGTACTCCCAAAGCTGGAATTGCTTCGGGATCGAACGCTCCTACGCCGGACTCCTGACGGAAGAACGCTCGTCAACAGTCCGCCGCCAATTGAGTAGTGCGGTGCAATCCTCTGGGACCGCGATGTTTGCAAAACCAGCGAAAAGAAGTCCCGCCCAAACTGTGATATCCGCCATTGAGAAGAATTCGCCCGCGACGTATGGTTGTGTCGCGAGTACTTTGTCAAAGTAGCGCATACCGGCAACGGCCTTGTCGCGTGACCGTTCGCCCCATTCCCTGCGGCCTTCCCACTCAGGGCTCTTGTACGCCTGAAGCGCCGGTCCAAGACCGGGTGTCGCATGGTGAAAGTAGATGCCTACCGCGTCAATGAGCTCTGACTCAGCCCGCTTCTGCATCATATGAACCAATGCCTTCTCTTTGGGCGATTTGCCCGTCAGCACGGGATTGCCGTCGAGATTATCAAGATATTCGGTGATAGCGGTGCACTCCGAAATGTACGTTCCATCATCCAACTGCAGAACAGGCACAGTCCCGGTAGGGTTGATGCCGAGGAAGGCATCCTGCTTGTGTTCCGCAGCGGGAAGATCGACTTTGACGAACTCAACCTGCGACGCGAGACTTTTCTCCGCCAACACAATCCGGATGCGAAGCGGGTTAGGAAACCCGGGAATGTCGAAAATTTTCATAATGATCCTGAAAAAAGGGGTCATTACCTATCGATAGGTAAGTTCGCGAACTCTATCGACAAACCACTGCCCGTGTCAACACTTACTTATCGATAGGTAGCGTGATATAGTCTGCTCATGACAACGGACACCAAACAGCGCATCCTTGCCTCGGCTCGACGTATGGTTCAGGCGCGTGGATACAACGCGCTGAGTTTCCGGGAGATCGCCAAAGAAGTGGGCATCAAAAGCGCTGGCGTGCATCACCACTTTCCTACCAAGGGCGATCTCGGCGCGGCTTTAGCCCGGCAGTACACGGAAGAAGCGGTCGCATTATTGGATGACTTACTCGAGACGTTTGAGAACGAGCAGCAGACGTTGGAGCGCTACACAAGCGTCTTCCGTTCAGCACTCGTGCAAGACAATCGAATGTGTCTTTGCGGCATCATGGCGGCAGAGCACCACGACCTTCCCGACGAAGTTCGCGTGGAAGTCGATCGCTTTACAGAGGTGAACGTGGACTGGCTTTGTAAGATTCTGTCCTTCAGGGACGACGGGAGCGATGCCCAGTCGATCAAGCGTCAGGCACTTGCAATTTTCGCGTCTATTGAAGGCGCTCAGCTGGTCGCTCGTGGACGCGACGACGTGTCGGTCTTCGACGATACGGTCCGCGCATATCGAAGCGCGGGACTTTTCGCATGAACTGTGCAGACAGTCTGATTACATGAGGCCGTATCCGGGTTCATGGCGACATTGGTGAGTGGCTGAGCGTTAAAAGCCCTGAGTAGCGACTCGGACGCTCCCGGAAAATATTCAATGACACAGCTAAGTGGATGGCGATTTCTTCCAGGCGTCGCCTGAAAGCGGCGGTCAGCCGTTTCCCTGCAGTCTCACACAATCCTGCCTGATCTGCCCTCCTGCCGTAGGACGTGGAGCGCTTTTTCAATCGCATCAAACATTTTCGTCGTGTCGCCACTCGCTACGACAAGCTTTCAGGCAACTATCTCGCCTTCGCGTCGCTTGCCTGTGCATTTGGCCCGCTGGTGAGAATGTGAACAAAACCTAGCGTGGGTTCGCATGCAACGTCTCACTCTGCATCGGAAGCCGCCAACACCGCCAGGACCATTGCCGTAACACTGACGCGGGGCCGACGATTCGTCAGTGGCGAGCGAACGGGTGGTACGAAAATGTCCGATCGCGCGTTACGTTTCGCGACAGGCGCCGGCCAGTTTTCCGGTGCTTGAGCTTTATGAAGGTTTGCGACGTGACGTCTGTAGTGTTCCGCTCCCGCTTGTAGTGCTTCTAAGGATGCGAGCGGTCGTAGTCGCCCCGGAGCGATCACCATCCTGCACTGCTTCCGGACAGGCTCTGAGTCCAGCACAACCCACTCCCGCTCCGGATAATCCATCGCTGGAAACGGCATCCATAAAGGTCCCGATCGCGCGCTTCCGTCGTTGGCCGCCTCAAGGTAGCAGGAAAAACTGTCGAGGCAAGCCAGTGCAAAGACTCGCAGGATTGTCCAGCGCTCGACCGACGAGGTCCATCCGGGCAAGCCAACTGGCGCGAAGAGCGAAAGCCAGACAAGGACACCAAGCAACCCATGCTCGCATCGGCCGAAAAGATACGCCGGTACGCCGACGCCCTCCCATTTTGTCCGCCATCGCAGTACCGCTTGAGCAACCGGACAGAACGGTGTCGTTGTGCACGCATCGAGCCGCCATGTGAGATAGTGGCCAGCGGTATAGACACACCTGCGATGCCTTTGCACGACATGGCGTATGAGATATCGTCGAATCGACTTATAACACGCGATGGCGTCAGGCAGCACGTCATCGGAAGTGCGTATCGCCAGCGAACGGGGCAAATCTCCGACGCACTTACGGCGATGGTCAACATCTGTTTCTAACGAATCGCGAGCAAAAGCCCCCGGATGGACCAGGACGTCCGAAACCCTTTCAGTCTGCCCCTGCACGACACGCGCGCAGAAGCCGCCGGAGCCATCCGCTCCGCTGACCCTTGGCGGCGCCGACGCCAGCCAGGCCTCGCAAACGTCCGACTGGCCTAAGTTAGCCAGCAGTCGCCGAAGGTTTGATGAACGGCGGCCGAACCAATCCCGCGCAAGGCCTTGCGCGACCTTGGAGCGGTACGCAGGCGATATTCGGGTCGCGGGATCTCCTGCCGCGGCGTGCGAGCGCACCCAGTTGCGCCCGCACGTCGGACAACATAGCGGCAGCCGGAAATTGAACACCTGCAGCCGGTAGGTCATCAAGGCCTCGCCGCATTGGATGCAGCGGTCACGGAGTGGACTGCCGTGGACCGGGCATGTCTTGCAACCGTCAGACTGAAAGACGGCGAGATGAATGCCGCGCGCCGCACACTGCATGCACCACATCAATTGTTGCGGTCCGGCACCCAGCGAGACATCACTAACCGGCAAAAACGCAGCCGCGACGTCGCACAGCGGAATGCACATCAGATCGGACATCCGGAGGAGATCGAACTGTCGCATGTCGCGCAGGTCAATGCCGTGCTTCAAAGTCCAGCGACCCGGCTTTCGTAAGAAAAGTTCCGCCAGTGCGGTACATGACAACGCATTCAATTGCTGGAACCTGGCGAGCAACATGAACGCAGACTGCCCTGGCAGATTCCAGTCGTCGCGCCAGCACCAGTCACCGGCTTGCCAGGCGTCGGCGCCGGGGAGCAGAATTTCGAAGCGACTTTTCATAGTCCAGCGGATACGTCGTCAATGAATACGATGCGCAAATCCTCCAGTGCCGCAACGTAGTTGGATTCGTCTACCGCTTGCGCCCACAATGCCGGGCTGAGCCCAAAATCCATCGCATCGCGGTTCATGTTCTCGACGAGCGCGATCTCGATAGTGCGCGCGACATACTCCATCGGTACCTCCATCGTGAAATCAGACCGCGCGCGCCGGTGCGCAGCATCGAAAGCATCCCACAACGCGAGGTGCTGCTTCTCAAGGCGGAAGCCGGTGTCGAACGCGCGTTGCAGAAAATAGCGCGTGTAAGGCCAGTCACTGCCGTCTGGAAAAGTTGACGTGTCGTAAGCAGCGAGCGACATTTTCAGATCGTCGGCGGTACGGAAGCCGTCGAAGCGCAGCTCATCGACCATGAAGCGGGACACGATCTGCGAAGTGTCCACGCTCTGTCGAAACGAACTCTTGCGGTTCAGGATGCCAGGTTGACCAACCAGGAACGTGAACATCCGCACGCCGCGACGTTCGAGTTCGTCCTGCACGTCCCGCAGCCATTCGTAGTGTTCGAGTTCGAGCCGCTGCGCCTCATCGACAAATACAATCAGTTTGTTGCCGGCGGCACGTTCGACCAGTTCAGCCAGCTTGTGGTAGAGGCGCAGTCGGCGCTGCAACGCCGTGCCGCTATCCGGGCGCCCATGTCGTGCCGCCTCGAGCAGCATGCCGAAAAACAGTGCTTCCGAGCGCGAAGGATTGCGCGGCATTCCGATCGTCAGCACCGTCACGCGAGGCAGATCCAGATGCAGCAGCCGGACACAGTATCGGATCGCATATGTCTTGCCCCAGCGAGTGTGCCCATAGATGACAGCACCAGCGACGCCCCGCCGGATGCACTGACGCACGCGTGAGTACATCGCGGCGATTGCCGGGGTGGGCACCATGTACGCCTGGTTCACGAGCGGATGCACCGATGGATCAACGGGGCGTTTCAACGAATCATGCATCGTTCACCCGAACGTAAAAATCTGCGTGAGCCACGGTGCGTCCGGCGCCTTTCGGGCAGGTGTTTCTGCCGCTGGCACTTCGCTTTTCACGGCTGGCGCTGCGTGAGCGACATCGGGCGGCGGTAGTGCCTGATGCGACTTCGCCCGGTCTGTCAGCATGCGCGCCAGGTCATTGGCGTCACGTGTATGGCTTCGCGCCTGTTCTTTCTTGTAGGCAAACCACGCGCCAACGGGATCGCCGCCTTCGCGCACCGACAGCTTTCGCTGATGGATCAGTGAGAAGATTTCCTGTCGCACGCGCAGCGAATGTGGCGTAAAGCACCAGGGACGCGCGGCAGTCAACACACCCAGTTCTGACCCGTCAATATGGAACGCGTGCAGATGGCGGATGTCCTTGACGTTAAAATAGATGCGAAGCTGCTTGCCGATCAGCCCTGCGATGCCCGACAGCACCCGGCTGTCGTAACGCACGTGTTCGAAATTGATATGCGGGCGCTCGCCGCGGCTCACGTTGCCGCGGATCGTGACAACGCGGGCCTCCTGAAGCAGACACAAGGCGCTGCGTCTGGCCACCGGTAGCGTCCGCAGCAGGCCGTCCTGTTTTTCGAGAAGAAAATGCATTGCCTCCAACGGCGTACGCCCGCCCAGTCCCCCATGCGGCTCGCCATTGTAGTTGGCGAGAACCACGTCGATCACATCTTCGAGCTCGTCGAGCGTCATCATCAGCGAAGCGTTCTCGCCGACATCATTGAGCACACGTTCGACTGCGCGCGGATCGCTGCCCGTGGTCGCCGGCAATCTGTGCGCGAAATGCGACGCGAGGTGATCGAAGAAGCGCTCAATCAGCGCGCGTTCGTTCTTCTGGCCCAGTGGCCCGTTGTCGGCTGTGCAGCCGATGACCTGGGTCAGGCGCTCCAGTGTCGCCTTCGCGAAATGTGCCTTCGCTGCGTCAAAGCGGAACGTGCCCCAGCACGCCCACGCGGTACCGGGAATCGCCTCGGACGGGAAGCCTCCGCCGGGTCAGACCGCCAGCGCCGGAATCTTCGAAGCGCGGGCTGTATGTGGCATCAGGCTCGCCTGCAAGGCCGCGGCAATGTCGTCCTTGTTGTACTCGCGGCCCAGCGCGAGCGAATAGCCAATCACTGCACGGGTTGCCACATCGAGCACCAGCAGGATCCAGATCCTGTGCAGCACGAGCAATGTTTCGAAACCGAACGGATCGTCGATGCGCAGCGTCAGGCGCACGTCGATCTTGTGACCGTCGAATTCGACCGCCTCAAATGGACGGGTTGCGGGTTTGCGAACGGCTTCAGGATCGTCGTTCCAGCGATGGCTGATCTGCTGGGCGCCTGCTGCTCGAGCCGCCGCGTCGAAATTACGGTTCGACAGCGCGCGAGCGTGACTGGCAAGCGATCGCTCGCCAAGATATTTCTGGTTGAAAGGATATTCGTGCGCCTGAATGCCCGACTGCCGGCATTGCGCAAGAAAGCCTCCGTGGAGTCGCCACAGGTGCCGATGCACTTCGGTGAGCGCTACATGCTTCCTGCTGCGTTCGGCGACTTTGCGTTCGATCCAGCGTGCGATGTCTGGATAACGCCGCAGCAACTGGCTGAAGGCGCCGCTGGCGTTGCTTGCGATGCCCTCGCGGGATGGTTTGACCGGCGACCGACGATCGTACGACCGCGTGTGCTGATAAGGGATCAATGCGCGGCAGCCGAAGATCCGGCCGTCCTCGTGCTGCGTGATGCATCGCTCGAAGACGCGATAAAGGTCGTTGAAGCCAACTCCCGTTTCCCGGCTGATTTCGCGAAGGGGTGTATGTCCATCCACAAACAAGGTCATCGCCCGGATGCGGCGCCTCAGCAGATCGCGCCCCTCGTCAGACAGCGCGCTGTCGTCGGCGCCCGGCCATTGCCCGATATCTGTCAGATCCGGCGGAATGGAGCGGCGGTCGAACCGCAACATCCCAAAAGCGATCTTCTTCATGGCCGCTCCAGACGGGCACGCGGCCCGAGTGGTTCCAGTGCAAGCGTTGGACATCGAACCTGTCCGTCAAGCACCAGTCTGAACGCTGCGGAACGGACCAGCATCGGATCGGCCGCTGCGAATTGCCTTTCGAGTTCTGTCAGCGTAGTGCCGTCGCTACACGCGGTGATCACGCCCGGTGTCAATTTCTCGACTGGTAGCGCGTGACTACCTGCCAGGTAACGAAGCATCATGATCCGGTTTTTGCGGAGCGCCCGTGGGTCGTCGAGCTCCTTTGGATGAATCATCTGCAACTGAAGCGAAGAGGCCCGACTCCACGACTGAAAAGCCGGGAACAGGGGACCGCCCTGCCCCACTGACGTCGCTTCCGCCGTTCTCAGCAAAAGGCACAATTTCTCGCCGTTGTGCGTGCGGACCCAGAAGTCGACAACCCGGGGCGGCTTTGCGTCAGGAATGCAAAGGGGCCGCTCGCAATACGTAACCACGTGCGGATCTGATTCGAGGCGAACCCACAGATCAAGGGCGAGCCGCCCAAACAAGGTTAGCCCGCGCCCGATCTTCGGACCGAAGAGATCATATCGGTGCGCGCCGTGCGGACGTGCGTTGTTGACTGCCCGCAAGAAACGTGGTGGTATCATCGGCAGGGCTCCGGTTTGCCCGACCATCATGTTTTAGTACAAAACGACCCGGACATCAGCCCGTCTGACAGCGACGGGTTTGCGGTCTCGCACGCCAATTCAAACACTACAAGATACGTATCATTCGCTACGTTTTTTCGCGCACATAAATGTGCATATGCACATTATCCGAATTTTGGCGGCCTGACTGCTCGTCCACCGCGTCCAGCCGTGAAACAATCCAAAGGAAAGTCGGCAAAATTGGCCGCAAAGCCTTACCGCCATTGCTTCTTCGGGTGATGAAGTCGACCACTCCTCTGTTTCACGGACACGTCGGGCGAAGAGTGCCGGGGCATGTGACATTTCAGACATTCTCTTCCTTCGTTTGGCATTTCCGACTTTCGCTTCTTCACGCGCAGAAGCAAAAGTGGTTACGACACTGACAGCAACCCAACCCTCGCCCATTGCCGGCTGACCGGAAGTGCTGCAACTTTCCCTTCAACCGACGCCGAGGTCGGCAACATCGCGCCGCTGAAGGTCTGGCTTGCGCTGTCCGCCGTACTCGGCTATCTGTTTCTGTGCTACTGGTTCGATGAGGAGACCGCCAGCCAGGTTGCGGCGATGAAAGGTGAATACGGTGGGTACCGCTACGCTGCCGTGCAGCGCTGCCTGAGCCGCGAGGTCGAACGGTATTTTCTCCACCGGCGGACGCCGCGATGGCTCGCGAACGTCGCAGACCTCGATGAGGACGGTGCGCTGGCCGAACGGTACGCGGCCCACGGACCCGCCACGCGCGTGACGGTATCCACCATGATGGTGGAAAGTCCGGATCGCGCGCCGTGGCGCAGCAACGTTGGCTATACCTTTGCGGTGGACTGGGGCGGCCGCGGACACCACGCCCGCAGCGGCGGGATGCGCTATCCATACCAGCTGCCAGCCCGCGTCGTGGCCGCGATCTTGGTCCGTACCGCACTGCGCACGGCCATCTATTCGAAAGGCAGCGTCGACGTGCTGGTGCTCATCGGCCTAGCTGCGCTGGCGGCTGTGATGTGCGTGTACCAGCTTGCGACGGCGATCGCCTGATGAACACCCCTGCCACGCCCACGGATGAGGAGTCGGCGAACGCGACGATACTGTCGACCTACCCGGGCGGGCTGGAAACGCTTGCCCGCGCGCTGGTCGAAGCGCTGCCTGCGGCCCGACGCGCCCGGGAAATTCTGCGCGTGCGGGCGGCCGTGGCGCCGAAGCCCAACTGCCACGATGCGGTCGACGCGTGGGTCGGCACACACCCGGGTACCCAAGCCGTGCACGGCTGGCTGGCCGTTGCGAGCGGGGCGCCGCAGCTGCTCTTCTGTGCGCATTCTGTCGTCCGCAATGCAGACGGCACGCTCGTCGACGTCACTTTCAGCGAACAGGAGCCGACGTTGCGGTTCGTGCCGCACCCGCGCGCGGCAGGTGGCTTCTTTTCGTTCCTCTGCGCGGTGCCGCCGACGCACGAGCTGCGCATCAACATCTCCCCCGGGGAGGCTGCACGATGAACGAACGGACCTCAAAACCGCTCCCGGTCGTGACGGTCACCCCGCCTGCGCGCATGGCCTTGCAGCCCCGCGCGGGCAGGCTGGCGCAGGCGGATCGCGCGCAGACCGTTAGTTGCGTTATATGCTGTGTGCCTATCCGGTCTGGAGTACCGCAATGAAGTCCGTCGACCGTCCTGAACCAGCCACGGCCGTCGCCGCTACGGCACTCGGGGCGATGGTCCGTCCACCCAACCGGCGCACGAGTCCAATCCTGCCGGCGGACCTGTCCGACGAGGAGGTCGTGGGCCGCTGGCTCGCCGCCAAGGCGACCGGCCGCGGCCGCCTGGCCACCACCACGCTCGCGCAGTACCGCACCGAGGCCGAGCGGCTGTTCTGGTACGCGCAGCAGGTGAACGCGCCGATCTCGGCGTGGGGACTGGACGAGTTTTCTGCCTGCATCGGCTTCCTGCAAGCGCCGGCTTCATGGGCGGTACGCCAGCCTGGCGTGCGCCGCGGCTCGCCCGACTGGCGGCCGTTCCTCGGGCCGCTGTCGGATCGCTCCGCTGGCCAGACCCAGAAAATCGTTACGTCGCTGTTCGACTGGCTGCGCGACGTCGGCTATCTGCAGCTCAATCCGGCCAGCGGGCTGCCGACGGTCGGCCGGCGCGCCCCGGAAAAGCAGGCGCGTTTCCTGTCACCGGACGACACGGCGCTTCTGCGTGAGACGATTGCCGCCCGCCCAGGCGCGGGATCTGGCCGCGAGGCACGCCTGGCAAATGCGCGCGACCTGTTCGCGGTGGACCTGCTTGAACGGACCGGTCTGCGGACCAGCGAGGTAGTGCAGTGCCGGATGGGCCATGTGCGCATCGAACCGGTGCCGCAGGTCCTCCGCCGTGAGTTTCCGGACGCCCCGCCGTTCCAGTGGCTGCTGCGCGTCGAGCGTGGCAAGGGCGGCAAGGCCCGCTGGGTGCCGTGCGACGAGATTGCGCTGTCGCTGCAGGCCTACCGGATCGCATTTGGCCTGCCACCGGTGCCGATGCCGGAAGAAGACCTGCCGCTACTCCTGTCGGTGCGGCGCTCCCGTTGGGGTGAACTCAAGGGCATCCGCAGCCGCACGGCGATCTGGAAACTGGTCACCGGGCTGTGCAGCGAGGCGCTCGCCTACGCCCGGGCCCGCGGCCGGCTGGTCGATGCCGACCGGTTTGAGCGCGCGTCCACGCACTGGCTGCGTCACACTTATGCGAAAGGGCTCGCCCAGGCGGTCCGCGACGGCTTGGACGCCTCCGCGGCGCTCGAAAACATGGGGCACAGCGATGTGCGGACCTTCCGCCAGTACGTCGACGACGAACCACTGAGACGCGCGCTGGCGACGCAACCGGCCCGCGCACGCGTGATCCGGTAACAGTCAGCGTCCACGACTGCCGGGTGCCGTCGCACCGTCAAGGTCTCCTCGCCGCTACGATCAGAGCGGCGAGCATTGTCGGCACGCAGGGCGGTCACGAAGGCCGCTTGCCAGTGCTCCGTCGCAACGCACAGCGGAGCTCCGTGGCAGTCGTGAACTGTCGTTGACGCGGCTTCCTCGCCCGTCACGATCTAGCGCTCACCGCTTCCGTCGAAGAAACCGCCACCCGCGCAACTGACCAGTCCGTTGCAAACCGCGGAGGCCTCCCGCTGCTTGCACCCCGGCTGTTGGACAGCCATCTGCCCGGCCCGTACCTGATGACTGAAATCGGCGGAGCTTCGAGAGGAAAGTTGATCGGCGTGGACCTGTGTGAGGTGTGCTGGCAGGTCACGACGTCGGCGAGAGGAAATAGGGAAGCTCTAGCGCGACGCTGCTTGAGCACGCAGAGATAGGCACATCGCCATAAGGTCATGAGAATCAAGCCCCTGTGGTCCTCACAGGCGAAAGACACAACTGCAAGAAAAAATACCACGACCGGTAACAACATCAAGGAGATGGTCGGGCGTGCTGCGGAGATCCTCATCACATTGCTGCCCCTTGCAGTCTGGTTTGTCGCGTTCTTAGAGGTTGCTGTGAGGCGCGGCGGCGTCCGTCGAAGGGTGCAAGGGCACCGCACGTGGATGCCGCTGTGGATGTTCGCGGTCGCGCATTCTCTCGAACCTGAGGCCGTTTGTGAGAGCTGGTTTTGCTTAACATGCAGCGATTTGTCAGGGAGAACGTGAACAGGCGCGCCTACTTGCCTCTGCGATGAATGCTTGTCACCGGCTTTCGGTCTGACAGGTAGAACTTCTGAGGTCCAACGCTTTTCACGTTCAACTTGATCAGACCACTGTGCCAGCGCTGATTTTTCGACTCCCGTGCCAAGCTTCTCTGTAACAGCTTGCCGCCTGCCTAGCTGATTCCATTGGATGCGTGTCTAGAGTCTAGACACGGCCACGTCTCGCCCCCCCATTGGCGCTTCACGAGCCATGAACTGCTAAGACGCCGACGGCTATCCTAGTGCGGGGCTAGACTCGCATCGAGGTGGCCGCGCCCAATCATTGCACCTCGCGTGGCCCCATGGTGCTCGCTAACCGCTGCCTAATCTCGTGTCTAGAGTCTAGACACGCATGCTTTGGGCCGGACAGCGACGCAGCCGGGCGGTGTGTCTAGACTCTAGACACAATAAGAGCGGCCGGACGAAAAAAAGCCCGCGCAAGGCGGGCTTAGTTAAAGGTGAAGCGTTCCTCAATTTGCATTCGGCTGAGCGTGGAACATCTGGCTGATAAGCTCCCGAATCTGCGTCTCTTGCGCGTCCGTGAGCACGCCGGCCTTAATTTTTACCGTGATACCGCTGATGTCCTTGGTGATGGAGCCCGCGTGTTCCTTGCCAGAAAAAAACTTGTCGATGCTCCGCTCGCTCGCAGAATTCGTCGTCGTTCGACGAGTTGCCAACGCCTTAATCGCCGCTGCCACCTTCCCTTGGTCCATCTCGCCCTTCACGACGAGCGGCCAGAGTTCCATTGCTGCGTTCACACCGTCCTCGCCGTGTTTCTTGATGGCCGCAACAATCGCTTGGGCAGCAGTCCCGCCGAGCAGCCGCGGCTGGATGTCGAGGTCCTTCTTGATGAGGCCCGGCAGATTTTCAAACGAGAGGAACTGGTAGAGCCCGCTGCGGGACATACCCAGTGCCTCGGCCATCCGCTTACGGCCAGGGAACTCCTTCTCCGTCTGCCTCATCGACATGGCAACTTCATAATCGGACAAGTCATCACGACTAACATTTTCCACGAGGGCTAGCACAGCCATATCTTCGTCGGAGCACTCCACAACGACAGCCTTGATGGCATCGAGTCCCACCATCTTATGTGCACGCCACCGACGTTCGCCCGCCACAATCTGATAGATATCATCGGCGCGGCGGACCACGATGGGCTGCATGAGCCCGACTTCACGAATGGACTCGGCCAGTTCCGACAGCTTTGCCTCGTTGAATACTCTCCGCGGCTGCCACGGGTTCGGCACGATGTCAGACATAGACAATTGCGACGCGGTGCCAGTGGACTCCAGTTCTTGGACGCGTAGTTGCGCTACCGCAAGCGCACCCGCGAGGCCTGGCGCCGTCTGCGTTCGGTTGCTACGCTTGACCTCATCCTCCTTGATAGATGAGGTCGTCCGGATACCGGATGTCTTGGCCAGCAGTTGCTCTCGCATGTTGCTCATTGCGCGTTCCTCCATTTTTCTGCATAGATTTCGTCCACCCATCGGCAGTAATCGACAAGGGGCTGTCGTACACGCTGCAACGCCTTAGCCGCGCTATGGGTACTGCTTACGTCGAATACCGTTGAAAATGCCAACGCTCCTGTGCTCATCACTGAACTGGCCGGCACTTCAATCGAATGCAGCCAGCTCTCGTATGCGCTCTGTGCCCATGCGCGAACGATAGGTGCAGACGAGGTGCGCCCGTAGTCGACTCTCGAAAGCATCAGCGAAATAAAGTCGTATTTCTTGTCCTGCTCGAACTTGATGAAACTCTTGGATACATCTGAAAACAGTCGCCAGAACGACAGCGAGCTGATGAAGTCCAGATTTTCGGGAACCATCGGCATGACCATAGCGTCCGCCGCAAGCAGTGCATTCAGGTTGAGGTACGACAGCGAAGGCGACGTGTCCATGAGGATGTAGTCATAGCGCTTGCGTAGTGGCTCGAGACCTTGCCGAAGCACCGTCCAGAACCGGAAGCCTGGCCTCATCTTCTGCATCGCCGGCAAATGGAACTCCGCACCAATCAATTCGGTGTGAGCCGGAATCACATCAAGCCCGTCCCAGTAAGTCGACTGAACCCTTGTTTCCAGGCCACCCTCGACGTCTTGGTCGTAGATATACGGCAACACGGTGTCGTCCGGCGTGACATCCTTTTCCGCGTACAAGCCGCATAGTTCGGAAAGCGAGGCTTGGGGGTCAAGGTCGATGACAAGGACCTTGCGCCCGCGCAACGTCAGTCCTTGTGCGAGACACATAGTTGTAGTTGTCTTTGCCGAACCGCCCTTCAATTGGGCCGTTATGACGATTTTCCCTTCCGGTTCCCGCGTTCCCGTAACGAGTGGAGTCTGATAGATGTCGGAGACTTTCTGGACCCAAAGGCGTGCTTCCTCCAGAGTGAATGTGCGGGTCCGACCGGTACCGGCAGCGGTGCCTGGCGGCAACTCTCCGTCGCTCTTGGTTGCGAGGTATTGGACCTGGGAATGAGAGATGTTGCACATCTGGGCAATTTCCCCTGTTTTGAAAACAGGAGCAGCTTTTCGCGGTCGGGGTGCAAGAATGGTGTTACGTAGCTCATCCGTGAAAATTGAGACCTTTTCAGCGAATTGGCTAATCTGCTCAAGAGGAACCGTTCGGTCTACAGCAGGAAGTTGGCTCATTTTCACCATTCTGAGGTTTACCCATAAATTTCGATGAACCTCAGAATACAGGAAACACATGAAAATTGCTTTATAAACGACTGTTTTTTATGAAAACTTTCTGAAAAAATACGTGTCATTGCGCGTTTCCGGTTGACTGGAGTGCGGCCGACAACCGTAGAAGAGACTCTTCCTGCTCTTCCAGGCCGCAGTAGTTCTCGCGCCGCTCGCCAGATGGTCGTTCAAGGTGAGGTCGCTTGTGCTAATTCAGGAAGAAGTATCGGCCCGCAACTCGCGCGTTTGCACAAAAGTAAGGCACATGGTGAGGTTCATTGTGCTGCGAACAGATCGGTGCACTCGGAACTGTCCAATCCGGCACAATTGACCTCACCTTCCTCTCCGATTTTACCCGCCGCGCACGCGCGGGGCTTTTTTAGTCGTGTCTCCGCACACGCCTGCACAATGAACCTCACCTTCAATTTGGTGCTTTACGGATCGAAAACATGTTTCTGTTGAAACGCAACAGGGACTCGACCGAAACTGCTGCTCTGCACAATCAATCTCACCATCACGAACGCTCTCCAAGTTGCTTCCTGGTAACGTGTTGGTTTGTTTTTTTTAAAAACCAAAACAACCCAACAAACCAACAGAAGTATGTGACTTTGTTTATTTTCAAAGTCTCAACCCAAAAAAGGTGAGGTCCGGTGTGTCAAAGGTGAGGTCAGATGTGCACGAAGGTGAGTTTGATTGTGTGGGCAAGGTGAGGCCGGTTCCACACGAAGGTGAGGTCAAATGTGCGGGATTCGCTGGCGCGTATCAAAGTGAGGTTGGCTGTGCATAGCGGCGCAGGAACTAGTTCCAATCACACGGGATAAGGGTTTGATGGGAGATACGGGTTCATCATGGTGAGGTTGATTGTGCTGTGGTGAGGTTCATTGTGCATGGCGGATGAGCGTAGCCCACACACAGCCTGCGCGATCGGCTGATGGTGAGGTTGTATGTGTTGACAGCTCACCCACGAATGCTACATTTCCGAAAGCGAAAATGAAGAGCGGATGAAAATATGGCGGCGGAGGACAATCCGGAAGAAGGCAAGTCGAACGTGACACCGCGACAGATGGCGCTCGCGCTCTTCGAGGACATGTTCGACCTGGGTTTGCCCATCAGCGAAGCCAATCGTGAAATCGGATACCAGCGCAACAACTTCTTCACCCAGGTCGTCAACATGGGGCTGCCTGCGCGGCGCTTTCTTGACGCCGCGTATTTCATTGTCGCCCAGGAGCAGGAAGCTCGAGATCAGTACGACGTTGAGCTGAACTACTTCAAGTGGTTGATGCGCTATGACAGCCGCAATCTCAAGCACTTGCGCACTATCGCGGAAGAAGCTCAGGACGCGAAAATACAGGTTACCGATACACCAATCGACCGCGACCCCAACGAAAACGATCTGTGGGTATCAGTCCAGCTGATGGGCATGGTTGGCTTCCACAGGGGGCGCATTCGATTCGACGTGCACCCTCGCTTGGTCCCGCAAATCCGTGACCCGAAAAAATCCCACTGGTTGAGCCTGCGTATATCGACGGCTTTTACACGCAGCCTAGCGCGCGCAATCTATGACCAGGTCCTTCCCAGTGTCCCAAATGGCCGAACGGAATGGATACCCCTAGAGGACATGCGAAACTGGCCCGGCAGAATGGGAGCGAACGCCGCCATCTTCAAATACTTCAAGCGTGACTGGCTAGAACCGGCTGTGCGTGAAATCAATGAGGTCTCGGACATCGAGCTCTCCTATGAGACCAGGACCGAGTCCAGCACGTCGAAGAAAATCGACCGCATAAGGTTCCTGCTCAAACGCAAGGATACCGCCGACGCCGCGCTGGCCAGCTTGGCTGACGCCAGCCACCTGTACAAAATTCTCAAAGAAGAATTCAACCTGTCTACTAAGCAGTTCAGCGAGATTTCGGAGAACCGCGAAGTCTGGACCGATGCGCACATCCAGCAGGCTGTCGAATACACCCGCTTCAAGCTCAATCGCGGACAGATAAAAAGGAGTCCTGCCGGCTACCTGATGCGAGCCCTGCGAGATAACTGGAAGATGTCTGAAGCCGAGCGGAAGATGGTCGAGGTTCAGGCGAAGCTCCTTACCGAAGCGACTGAAGCGGATGTCGTAAAAACCGAAACCCAAAGTTCGGTCGCACGCAGCATCGCTTCGCGCGAAGAAGAAGTCCGTGCACGCATGAATGACGAGTCGCGTAAGGGCCGCGAACACTTCGACGCGGCGGACGCCAAAACCCGCAAGGAACTGGTCCGCGCATGGATTGCGTCGAGGGAGGGCAAGCTCATGCTGCGTCGTATGAAGCTCGACGCAGCAACTGTAGCGGAGGACGACATCGTCGCGAATACGGAACTGGGTTGGTACCTGGGGCAATTCGTATTCGGGCGCATGAATTCGTCCCGCGCATCGGCGTAAGAGTCAGCATGAGCACCTGCGCGTTTCGAAGCACGTTGCTATCGCTTCACCGGCGGCTGCGGGCCGCGGGAACGGTCTCATGAACGCTCGACAGGGATAAACGATGAATCGGCAGGAACTGGTTGATACGGTCGCCACCGCGAAGAGTGAGAGTGCGACGGCCACCGGCGAGGCGATTGACGCGGTGACCACTGCGGCGACAGGGCGCGAAACAGTGGAACTTATCGGATTCGGTTTGTTCGCGAGTGGCGAGCGCGCCGCAGACGTCGGCCGCAACGCGGCAACCGGCGAAGCAATCGAGATTTCAGTGGCGACACTGGTCAGGTTTACGGTCGGCAAGGTGTTCAGGGAGGCGGTGAGCGCGTCATGACGAAGTCGGACATCGCGCCAGCGGTTTATGCGGGCCTACAACGTGAAATTGCTGAAGTGGTGGAGTCCACGCGCGAAGCGACGGCTCGCAGTGTCAACGCGTTGATGACGGCGACCTATTGGGAAATCGGCCGGCGCATCGTCGAATTCGAGCAGGGCGGTGAGGGTCGGGCCGCCTACGGCGAGGCACTGATAAAACGACTCGGCGCCGATCTCTCCCAGAGGTTCGGGCGAGGCTTCGGATGGCGTAACCTTGCACAGATGCGGGCGTTTTATCTCAGCAAACCGGTTGAGCAGATTTTGCAGACGCTGTCTGCAAAATCCCCGCCCCCCGAAATTGTCCCGACACTGTCTGCAATTTCTGCCGGCAGACACCTTTCCCGCTCACCTGCGCGGAACTCTCCTGACCCGGCTGCCGTGGCACAAGCGTTTCCCTTGCCCTGGTCGGCCTACGTGCGCCTGCTGTCGCTCAGAAATCCCGCTGCCCGCAGCTTCTACGAAGCCGAAGCGCTGCGCTGCGGCTGGTCAGTGCGGCAGCTCGACCGGCAGATCGGCAGCCAGTTCTACGAGCGCGTCGCCCTCTCGCACAACAAGGCTGCGATGCTGCGAAAAGCCGGGCAGTCCGAGGCCGACGACGCACCTACGCCTGAGCAGGCCATCCGGGATCCGTTTGTGCTGGAGTTTCTCGACCTGAAGGACGAGTACTCCGAATCTGACCTCGAAGACGGTCTGATCCGCCATCTGACTGACTTCCTGCTGGAGCTTGGCGACGACTTCGCTTTTCTCGGGCGGCAACGACGGTTGCGGATCGACGACGCGTGGTTCAGGGTGGACCTGCTCTTTTTTCATAGGCGACTCAGATGTCTCGTGGTGATTGACCTGAAGGTGGGGCGCTTCAGCTACGCGGATGCCGGACAGATGCATCTCTATCTGAACTACGCGCGTGAACACTGGATGAAGCCTGGCGAAAACCCGCCAGTAGGTCTCATTCTGTGCGCGGAAAAGGGCGCTGCCGAAGCGCACTATGCGCTCGACAACCTGCCGAACAAGATTCTCGCAGCGGAATACCAGACCGTGCTGCCGGACGAGAAACTGATAGCGCATGAACTGGAGCGTACCCGGGCCGAACTGGACAGGCGCAGCGCCGGAACCGCACGCGCTCCCGATGTGGACTGATCATGTGAGGCTGACACGAAACCGTGCGACTTGCATACGAACAGGTGTACACAGCCAACGTTCGGCAGACTGAATTTGCACGTCGGTGTTTTGGAATGTCACTGAAGACGCTCAGAGAACGGCAGCCCCAGCGAGTAGGGCGCTCCAATCGCAGCACCTACCGCTGGCGAACTAAAACACAAATCCTGATGGTGCCCCTTGATTTCGGCCAGCTAATGGGCGTCACGTTGAATTGCTCACGGCGCAAGAGCGCAGAGTCACGAGCTGGGCCAGAAAGCGTAAAGATCTTAGGGAGCCTAAGTAAAGTGATATCGCGCTGGCTTAGCTGGGACCGGAAAATGCTAGCGCACGTATGGACTGTAATAATCCGCTGCGCCGGACTCGGTCATGCGGAATGCATCGTGGTCTGTAACATATCGTAAAAGTTGTCCCATTCGATAGTTCAGACAATCTATCTTTTGTAGATGGACATCCATGAACACGATGCGATCACGTTATTTAGGGCAACGTTTGAAACGCTGAGTCCGCGCTGGCAACTGTCTCACGACAGCAATGCCCTCGAACTAAGCCCAATAACCGGGCCGGTCACTGCCACTGTACGGCTTTCAGCTGAGCAAGCTGCACAAATCCGCATGCTTACTGGCGTCACGTCGAGCGTGACCGTGGATGCATGGCTGTTTGAAAAAAAATTTCGCCTTCACTTGGTGGGACGAAAAGTCGATCGGAACAGGTGGGCCGGGACGGCCTCTCCTAGCGTCAATGCTGAAGCCGTTGCGGGTGATCTGGCTCGCGGACTGTCGTTCGCGGAGACGGTCCTGTCGGAAGTCAATTCGCTTGTTGTAATCTTGACTCGCGACGGTGCTATCCAACGCTTTAATAGGTTCGCCGAAGAACTTTCGGGCCTAAAGGAAGCTGACGTAATCGGGAAAAATGCTTGGGACCTGTTCATGTCGGACGAGGATGGAAGCGCATCCCGTCAGAATATCGAACGGTTTTTCCAGCGAGGCGAGGCATATGAGGTTGAACGGACGGTAAAAACGATCAGGGGGCCGCGGCTATTCCTGTTCCGGAACAAGTTCGCTCAGACAAGTGATCGTCCTGACGACACGTTTTTGATTTGTTCTGGCATCGACATCACTGAAGAACGGCAGGCGCGCAACAGGCTGACCGAACTGGCCAATACAGATACGCTGACTGGTTTGCGGAACCGGAATTACCTGATGGATTGTTTGGGCGCTCTGACGATGACTCCGCAAAGCGTTGAAAGGCTTGCGCTTCTCTTCATTGATCTCGATAACTTCAAGCGAATAAACGACTCCCTGGGACATAAGGATGGGGATCAGTTGCTCAAACAGGTTGCGAAGCGCCTGCAGCGCGTCGCCTGTAGCGAACAGGAGGTCATTCGAATCAGTGGCGACGAATTCGTGATCGTCGTTAGCGGTGACTTTGCCCGATTTACGGCGCTGGAGTTGGCAAACCGCGTTGTAGAAGACTTTGAGCTTGCCTATGTGCTGCGCGCCAACAGCTATCGGATGCGGGCAAGCATTGGAGTGGTCGAGCATGTAAAGCACGGAGACAGCGCATTCGATCTTCTGACCCGTGCCGACCTTGCGATGTATGCTGCCAAAGCAGTCGGTAAGGGCAAGGATATCAGCGCGTGTCATGTATACACGTCCGAACTGTCCGAACGCGCAGAGCGTGGACTCGAATGCTATCAGGCGCTCCAGTATGGATTTCTCAGGAAGGAATTCACGTTGGACTATCGAGACTGCTACACCGTCGGCGGGACGGCGCGCGGCTTTCTTGCATCGGTGCAATGGAATCGGTATGGCGTAGCTCCCCTGGAAGGCCGCGAGCTTTTCTCAATGGTCGAGTCGTCGGGATTTGGTGTTCAACTCGGCGAATTCCTGCTGACCGAGGCGTGCAGACAGTTGTGCGAGTGGCGTGCAGCTGGACAGGGTGTTCAGCACGTCACCTTGAATGTGCCACACGCGCAGCTCATTGACGGCGACATTACCGGCTGCGTGTCCGAATGTCTGCGCGTGCACGCAGTGGAGCCGTCGTCCTTGAGGCTAATCGTCCAGCATCGCCTGGATCAAGCCGCAGCGCATGTTCACGACAAGTTGGAGACGATCCGTTCGACAGGCGTGCAGGTTCTTGCTGCTCTCACGTCAGATTCCGTATTCCCGAATCTGACCAGGCTACCCGTCGATGGCCTTTGCATTGACGAAGAGCTTGTCGAACGTCTGCCCTCTGAACCGGTCTATCGGGCTCTCGTGAAGGGCATAGTCGAAGTCTGTAGCGATATGGAATTAAGCGTCCTGGTTCATGGTGTGGACAGCGAGGAGCAGTTCATGTGGCTCAAGCAATTCCCCGGAGCTGAAGTGCAAGGTCGTTTCGTAACCGATGCCTTCTCCGCGACGAATTCATCGATGTAGAGGTATGCGTCGATGCAGGTGAAAGTGATCGAGGCGGCTACACCCATACCACTGCATGAAGATGAACACCACATTTTCAACGAGTGCGTACAGTTGAGTCTGTCACCGGAATGCGTCTTGACGCGCAGGTTGATTCGGAGTGACGGTGCATCGTTCAGCCAGATCGTCGCGCTAAATAGCGTGGACGATCTATCTGAATTTGCGACGGCCGATCCATATGAGGTCCGTCTGCAGGGGAGTTACGACCGCATCCGGCAGAAGTACGTCGGGGCCACTGAGGATGATCGATCGAAGCAGGACGGAACAAGCGACCCCGTCAGATTGATTGGCGAGCTCTCATCGTGTACAACAGTCGGTGTGCTGCTGTCCAAGGCGCGCACAATAGTTGCAGGTCTGGGCGGAACGCAGTTCACGTATCAATGGATTCGTTTTGACAATGCAAATGCGGCCACGGGCGACCCCGTTGAGACACGTTACCTCGTTGGTTGCAGACTTGGCTGGATGCAGCAGTACATCGCGAGACTGTGGTACATGAATGATCCATGTGTGATGTATGCCCGGACGAATGTTGCGCCTGCGCTTACATCGCATGTAACTGTGCACCGCGCCGATCACTGGCTGTTTACTGAGGCGCGTATGCACGGCTTTGCGAGCGGGATCGTTGTCCCCTCCCACATGCACGGGCATGGCTTGGTCGGTCTGCTGCATGTCAGTAATTCACTCCGTGCGCCGGCCGGTGAAGATAGGCTGTGGCGTAACCGCGTGCTATTTCGCGCCATGTCGTCAGAGCTGCTTGACTGGCACGTATCACAAGTGCGCCAAAACGCATTGGCGAGATACGATCTGAGCGAAGAAGAGACTCAGATCCTGCGCACACTGCGGGATGGCGGAAGCGCATCTCACGTAGCCGATCAGCTGGGGGTGTCCGTACACACGGTCTATAAAACAATCTACCAGCGGATCACCAGAAAAACGGGCGCAACGAGAATTACAGAAGCCGTTGAGAAGGCGGCCGCCCACGGTCTGCTCGACTGAAGTCATTGCCATGCGCGCCTCACGTCGAGAGAAAATTCCGTTCTGCATACCAATTCGATGGCTTGAATTCGCCACCGTCGTTGCGCGATAGTGTCACTACTGCGGCTTTACGGTAGAGGCTCCAACAGCGGACCAACTCATCAAGCGGTCGCCGGACATTGCGCTTGGCTTTTACTTGTGCCGCTTGCCTAGCGCATCGAGAAAGCGAGTGGCGAGTGCGTCGAACTCGGCCTGCGTCATCAACTCTGCCAGCGTCACTTTCGACAAGGCCGCGCGAAGATCTTCGGCAGCCTGATCTGGACCGTATGTTTGCGGCGCCAGCGGCGCAAAGGTCGACTCAAGCCGCACGACCAGCTCCGTATTGAGGGGTCGACGGCTCTCATCCGCAGCTCTTTTGAGCTGTTCGTAAAGCGGATAGGGCAGCCGGAACTGTGAGCGGTATGTGTCTTCCATTCGCGTATTTGACACTACGCAGTCACTATCGTATAGTGACTTCATGTCACTATACAGTGACAAAGTAGGGGCTCGGATGAAATCAATTGTCAGATCGCAATATCGGTTGCCGCAAGAAATCGACCAGTGGCTGAGGAGCCGGGCCGAACAGGGACTGCGCTCGAAGAACGCTCAACTGGTCGTGGAACTCAGGACAGTGATGGAAGAAACGGGTGAAGGGCGGGGCCAGCCAAACAGCTCTCCGTTTGCAGATATGGAGGGGCATCGCGCTAAAAATAACTGAGCGGTAGATAGCGGTGCTGGTAACACCGCTATCTGCCTGGCCACATTCAAACCTTGGGAGCTCCAAACATGGGTAACGCCATTATGGGCACGTACACGCGCGTATTTCTGCGGGCTGCTTTCCGCAACTTTCGCGCGCGCACTGAGCTTAGGAGTTGGATAGGCGGACTGGTTTGTACGCTGTTGCTGACAGTGCTGACTCCAGAGTTTGCAAATGCGATGGACTACAGCACAGGCACTGGCCTGGTTCGCGATTTCGTTAGCTGGCTGTTTGTTGACGCGGGTCCGTATGTCTTCATGGCGATTCTCGGCATCTGTGTGCTCGGGGTGCCGAAGGGTTGGATTCCGATGAAGGGTGCCGTGATCGCAGTTATCTGCTCATTTGTATTCTTCGCGGTCCCTTCCATCGTCCGCTATGCGGCGTCTGTCGCTTCTTCGCAGATCTGAGGTGTAGTCATGCGTGAAGTACACGAAATCCCGAAAGGCATGGTGCAACCCTGGATGATATGGGGCTGCCTGGCAGAGCTGTTCCTCGGCTCGTTCGTATTGCCTGCGGTTGTCTTCATGTTCCTCAAATGGTGGCCGGTGATGCTCGCCGTGCCCTTTCTGGTCATTGGCTCCTATCTGATTACCGCGAAGGACATGTTCGCGTTTTCGGTGGTGTACCAGAGTCTTGGGGCGACAGCGAAGCCACGTAGCCTCAAGTACTGGGGCGGAGCGAAAACCTATGCCCCTCGATGACTTTCTTGACCGTTATTTTGGCGCATCGCCATTCGTTCAGCGGAACGAGTCAGACAAGGATGATGCGGCCGATCTGCACGCATCGCGCGAACTCCCGTTCGGCCTGAACGCTTACTACAACGGTCATACGTTACACACGCTCGACAGCGGACTGGTGCAGATTGTGCGCCTGCAGGGTCTCTATGCGGAAATGCTGGATGACATCGGCGTCGATGTGTACAAGCATCAGAGGAACACCGCGCTGGAGTCCATTGCTGACAGCAACGTGGGCATCTACGTGTACGAGATCCGGCGCAAGGCCAACCGGTGGCCCGCCGGCAAGTATTCGAACTGGTTTCCGAATCTTCTTAATGAAAAGCTGAAGGCGCGCTTCCAGACGCGGTCGCTATATCAGCACGAAATCTATATTGCCGTCGTGCGTTACCGGCACTACAGCGGGGTGGTGGGGCGGCTCGACCGCGTATTCAATGCGTTCAATCCTTCTGGAGCCAACGACAAGCTTGAAACGCAGTCGCGCCAGGCGCGTGACCTTGAAGAGAAGGTCAATTCGCTAATGAAATCCCTGTCGCACTACGCGCCTCGCCGGCTAGGACGCGTCGAAACGGAAATCGGACCCTGTTGTGAGATGGCGCGTTTCCTGCGCTATCTGCTCACGCAGGAAGACGGCCCCGTGCTGGCCGACTCATACAACCTGGCCCAGGCGATCGCGAGCTCGTATCTGCATTTCGGTCGCAATCCTAGCCTTGGGAAAGACGTTTTTGAAGTCAACGGGCTCAACCACCGGCGCATCGGACAGGTGCTGGCCATGTCGCGCTGGCCCGATGGCGCCGTCGCCGGGATGGCAGACCGGTTCCAGCGGTTGCCCGTCGAATTGATCGTCACGCAGAAGTTTTTCCCGATCGACAAGCTTGACGCGAGTATGGCGACGTCGACCAGTGAGGCGCGGCTGTCGCACGACCGGACGACTGCCAGCATGTCGGCGGAAATTGCAGCACTGCGTATGCGACAGGCTGCCAACAAAGCAGTGCTCGGCACGCATCATATGAGTGTCCTTGTTCATGTGCCCGTAGAAGGACGCTCGCTGGAGGGGGAATTGAGGGCGCTCGAGGCGCTGGATGATGCGATTGGAAAGACGGGTGAGTGCTTCAAGAGTTGGGGTGTGAAGCCTGTTGTCGAGACGACAGGAATGGAGCGCGCCGTTTGGTCGCAGATACCGGGTGCCACGAAGCGGCACAACGGCCGGGTCGGCAAGGTAGAGACGATCCAGTTTGCCGCCTTTGCATCACTGCACAGCTTTCCGCAGGGACGCTTCGACGGGAACCTTTGGGGGGAATGCCTCATGGTTCTGCCAACTGAAGGCCAGACCGGCTACTACCTGAACTTTCACGAAGAGCGCACCGGCATGGTGCCAGGGCATGGCAATTTCGCGGCAAAAACGGGCGTGGGCAAGACGTTGTTTGTCGCGGTGCTTACCAGTCAGGCCGACAAGGTAGAGCCTCGGGTGCACTGGTTTGACCGTGAGAACGGCGCGACCGTGTTCATGCAGGCAATGAACGGTGCTGACATCGTACTCAGCCTGTCACGCTCCCTTGGTAATCCCTGCAAGATGCCCGCCACGGAACAGAATCGCGCGATGCTGCGCGAGCTACTGCAGATGATGGCGACGTGTTACGGCTACGCGCTCACGGTCGACGATATCGAACGTATTGCCACGGCAGTCAATGACAACTTCGATGACAGCAAGACTAGGTTCGAGGATCGACGCCTTCGGAATTTGGCCTGGCGCTTCGGCGCGAAAAATTCGGACCTGTATCGGGCGATTGCCGTGTGGCACGGCGATGGCGCGAATACAGCGGTTTTCGACAACGAACACGACACGCTCGATGTGACAACGCATCGTCACTATCGCTATGAAATGCGGGAGCTGATGAAAGACAAGGGGGGAAGGCCAGAGCTTCCCATCCTGCTCAACTACCTGACGCACCGTATCGAGCAATCGCTTAATGGTTCACCGGCGATCATCGTGTGGGACGAAGCCCAGACATACATTCGCAATCTGTTTTGGCAACAGAAGGTCGAGCTATATCGCGAGACATTCCGTAGACGCAACTGCGTGACGCTCTTCATTACGCCCGAGCCGAGCGCGCTCTATCGACCGGTGGCGGCCGTCAAAAATCAGGCGGTGACGAGCTTCTATTTTGCAAACGACAAGGCCGATCGGCGGGACTACGTCGATAACCTGGACTTTTCGCAGAGCGAGTTCGAGTTCATCGAGCGCGCAGCGCCTACTGACTACAAGGTACTTATCAAGAAGGGCAGCGGAGTGAGCGTGCGCGCTTCGTTTGATATGTCGGATATGCCGGAGCTCGTGGCCGTGCTGTCGTCTAATGACAAGTCGGTTGAGTTGATGAACCGTGTACGCGCTGAGCTGGGAACCGACGAGCCGAGCCGGTGGGTTCCGGTGTTCATGAAACGCGCGCTATCTGAACGGACGCACAACGTTTGAGTTGAGAGGTGGGGGGCTTGTGATCGGACAGATTGCAATCGGTGTACTCGGTGCGGCGAGTGTTTTCCTGTCGCAGGACCGACGCGAGCACTGGCGGAGATGGGCTTGTATCTGTGGGCTTTCAGGGCAACCTTTCTGGTTCTGGATGGCGTGGAAATCGCATCAGTACGGCGTGCTCGCGCTTTGTTTTGTGTATGCGTGGTCGTGGTCGCGAGGCTTCAGGGTGTACTGGATGGGCAAGCCAGGGAGCGCAGCGCGATCGGCGAAATCGACCTTACAACCGGACGTGGGGGCGCAGAAATGAAACGTGCATTCATAGCGGCTACCGCAGTGATGGTCATATCGACGTCAGCATTCGCAACGGGCGTGCCCGTCGGCGACGCCGGGACCTGGACGGCGCTAGCGGCACAACTCGCGCAGCTGAAGCAGCAACTCGACACGCTCAAGCAGCAATACGGCGCGGTAACCGGTTCGTACGGGCGAGGTGCACAGGGCTTGACCGACGCAATCGACGCGTCATCCATTGTGCCCGGTAGTTGGCAGGACGTTGTGTCGCAGCAGAAGAGTGGTATCTACGGCAGCCGTCAGGCGACCTACGAGAAGGTGATGAGCACCATGTCACCTAGCGACTTCGCAGACCAGGGCGAGGGCGCGAACTACAAGATGAGCTCCGACTCGGTGCGCTCGGCCTTGGCGGGTGGCGAGTCCTTGTACGACGAGGCCCAAACGCACCTGCGTAACTTTCAGGTCATGGCACAGCAGGTCGACACGACGCAGAACGTCAAGGATGCAGCCGACCAACAGAATCGTGCCTTGGCCGAACTGGGCATGGCGCAGTCCGCGCAAACGAAACTGCAGGCTATCACCGCGAATCTGACCGCGAATCAGGTGAATGAAAGTAATCAGGCGACGGCGGCCCGCACGAAGTTTTTCCAGAACATATCAAAGTGAGGAAAGACATGCGACGCATCATTTTTTATCTACTGATTGCTGTGACCACGTGCCTTGCCGGTTGCGCGCACTCGGGCGCGATTTCGAAGTCGCCATGCGCGTGCAATTTTCATCAGATCGGGCAGCAGGTGTAACAGGCGCGCCTTTGCGGATGCTGGCGCTCGGGTGACCAAAACTGGAGACAGGCATATGACGTGGACCGGCAAACTTACCTGGTTCCTCCTCGCGGTCGCAGTTGTTGCATGCGGCGGCTTGATTGTCTATGTCGTGCATACCAGTGGTACGGGCGGTAGCACCATCGAACCCCCTGCGCAGACTGTGCCGGCGTTCGAGCCGAAGACGGAAGGGTATTACCTCGCGCACCAGGGCGAGATGAAGCAGCGACTGGCCGACTGCAAAAACCAGGGTATCGGCATAGGCGCCGACACGCCGGAAGCGCGGGATTGCACGGCGGCGGCCGCGGCACTTAACGATAGATTTTTCGGCGCGAGCAAGTGACATGGCCGATCCGGTAGATCAATTCATCCAGACGCTGTTCGACAGCATCCCTTCGCGGACGGAGGCGTTTCTGTCTACCAACTACCCGGTGCTGGGACACGCGGTCACGCAACCCGCGTTGTACCTTGCGATGATCTGGGTGGCGGTGAAGATAATCCGCGTTCATTCCGGGCGTGATCCGGCGGACGTTTGGCCCTTGGTGAGGATGCTGCTCACGATCATGTTCGTTTTTGCAGCATTGAACTGGGGCGGGCTGGCCGGACAGATCTTTCATTCATTCCAGGAGCTGCGCGACGACACTGTAAGTTTAATGATGGGTGGACAGTCGATGACGCAATATCTGGAGAATGACTACAACAAGTTTTCAGATGCATCGGGCCAAATGATGAAGCAGTCGATGCTCAATATTGGCATCGTTCTTCTCGGATTGGCTTTGCAGATCGTCAATTCAGCAATGGTCCTGATCGCACTGGTCCTGAAGGTTGGGTCAGACATGGGCTTTGCGGTCACGATGCTGCTCTTCCCTTTGTTTGTGCCGACGTTGATGTGGAACAGCACGCGCGGATTCGGCATGAGCTGGTTCGCAGCGATGGCGAAGTTCGCACTGGTTGGAATCCTGCTCGGTGTCATCGTGAAGTTCAGCTTTGATATCACCGACCAGTTTGTCTCGAAGATGGATCCCAATGTGATGACGGCGAAGGATGCCTTCGCTGCAATCATCATCGCCGGGGCAATCGCACTTTTCATGGCCTTTACCATTCGTCCCTTGGCGTCCGCCCTGACATCGAGCGGCGCCGCGGGCAGCGGTATGGCGGACATGATCGGCGGTTTCATGATGTCCCAGATCATGTCGAAGTTTTCCGGCGGTGGGCGAGGCGGCGCCGGCGCAAATCCGGGTGCGGCGACTGCACTGACCAGTATCAGCAACACACAGACTGCTCACGGCAACCAGCTTGCGCGAATCGAGCGGGCGTTGTCCTCGGGTGGCGCTATGAACACTTCCGGCATGTCGAGCCCATCGGGCGCCGGACAACCGGGCGGCCCAGGCGGCAGAACGCCTTCGAGTAGCGCATCTGATGGAGGTCAATGGTGAGCGCGATTGTCCAGAAATCATCCACGGTACGACAGGCGTCAGTGCCTTACGTACCGCCAGCCGAATCCTATGAAGCGATTCGCCTGTCCCGGAATCGCGCATATCTGCTTGCGTTGGTAGCGTGGCCGATCGCAGGCCTTGCGCTGGCTTCGATGGCCTACGACAAGGCTAATCAGGAATATGTACCACCCGTGGTGCTGACCCTTGACAGAGACAACAACGTCGCAAAAAGCGAGATCGGCACACCTGCGGTGCTCAGTTCGAAAGATGCCGTGATCGAAAGCGAGCTTGCCCGTTACGTGACGGAACGCTACACGCTCGATCGCGCGTTTCGCCAGGACCACATTGATTACGTCAGGCTGCATTCCGCCTCGAACGTTGCAGACAGCTTCAACCACGAGATGGACGCGAAGAACAGAGACAACCCGTACTACAGCATCGCCGAGACGACAGTGCGCCGGGTCAGGGATGTTCGCGTGCGGATTCTCGACCGGGACGACCACAAAGTCGAAGCAACCTTCACGACCTACAACGACGGGAACGGCGACAACAAGACGATCTACTGGCATGTGCTGTTCCGATACGACTTCGTGAAGCAGGCGTTGACGCCGCAGAACCGCTACATCAACGGGACGGGCTTCATGGTGACCGGCTTCGAGCCGAACACCGAGCCGGGTGCGCCGGCCCCATCCGGAGGTTGAGATGCGAACAGTCAGGAGCGCCTTGACGGCAGTGGTAGTAGCAGTGGCGCTGTCGGCCGTGGCTCACGCAGTAATAGCTGCTGATCCTGTCCTGCGGGGTACGGAAGGCAATGTGCAGCGCTTGCCGTACATGGCGGACCAGATCTATGACCTGACGGTTGCTGACAGAACCTTGCTGGCGATTGACTTCCCGACCGGCGAGCACATCAAGGCCGTCGCGCAGAGCACGGCACCGGTCTTTCATGTTCAACGAACGGGCGACACGCTGCAGGTGACGGCCGACAAGCCGGGCGAAACGATGGGGCTGAATGTCACGACGACGCGCGGCACGTACCACCTGCAGATAGCGTCGATTGCCGATGCGTTGACGGCCGCGCATATCGTTCATTTCGTGACGCCGTCGGCGTACTAACCAGGAGAGGGAGCGACATGAAAACTGTTCGCCACGGCATGCTGGCATGGTCAGTGGGTATTGCGTGCGCCGTTACGGGTGCGAACGCACAAGCGGCCAAAAATCCGCGCTGTGTGATCACGGACAACAGGGTATGCCAGCTCCAGTTTGACCCGAATCAGGTCTATGAAATCACCGGCGTCTATGGGTATGCGACGACGATCGAGTTCGCGCCAGGGGAAAAGATCCTCAACAAGGCGATCGGCGATTCAATCGGCTGGCAGGTCCTGAAGTTTCGCAATCATCTCGTGCTCAAGCCGGTCGAGCCTAATGCGAGAACCAATCTGACGGTCACGACCAGCAACCACGTCTATTACTTCCGCCTGTCCAGTTCGAAGAACCCGGAACGCGCGACCTATGCTGTACGCTTCCTGTATCAGGCTGATGGAAGCGATGGGTGGGGCGATGATTCGGGCGGCGTCTCTGACGCATCGTATTCGCAGCCCCGCATGGTCAACAGGAATTATCAGGTGTCGGGTGACGAAAATTCGTTCGGCCTGCAGCGCGTTTTTGACGACGGGCAGTTCACTTACTTTCTGACCTCGATCGGCAAGCCCAAGCCGAGCATTTACGTCGTTGACCGGGACGGCACCGAGGCGCTTGCGCCCATGCGCAGGGAAGGGCCATATCTGGTGATCGAGCAGATGGCTGACCGCTTCACGCTGCGCGATGGCGATCGCACCTTGTGCGTGATCCGGTCGCAACAGGGTGCGGCGACGCAGGCGCAGCGCTCACCCTGGGGAGGCGGAAATTGAATACGCCTGATAACCCGAATGATCTGCCTCGAGACAGCGGGCAGCCAGGGGGCGAGCCGGCCGATGCAGGCGACAGCCTGAACGAGCGCCGGCGCGCAGCTGATGCGCTAAGGCAGACGTCGCTCGCGGCCGATCCTGCCCGCGGCCGGCGTCAAACCTTTTTCACGGTCGCCGGCGCGATTCTGTTCTTGTTGTGTGCCGGTGGGTTCTACGGGATGAAGCATGGCGCGCCGGCGCCATCGAGCAGTTCCGACAAGCCGAAGATCGACGAAGACACGACGAAGGCCGCGCCGCTGGATGCTGGCCGGCAGAAACTTCCGGCGTCGATGGTGGCAGCTGCGTCGGCACCAGCGGCAAGCTCGGGCGTCGATCCGGACGAAGCGCGACGGGCTGCGGAGCGTCAACGTCAGGCGGCCGCAGCAGCTGAGCAGGCACGCAGAAAAGCCGAGGCAATGCACGAGGCGCGGATCAAGTCGGGTCTGTTTGGTTCAGATACGGGGGGCGATGGTTCGGACGATGCAGGTGCCGCTTCCGCTGATGCACAGCAGGGCGAGGCAGGCCTGGGCCGCCGCTCTGGCGGTGACGGCCCGAATGATACGAATTCGGCCTTCGCGCGCAGTGTTTCGAGCGCCGACGACTCCACGTCCAAGGCGCAAAAGATCGACAACCTGCAGTGCAAGATGGAGCCGGGGGCAATCCTCGAGGGCCATTTGGTGCCGCGCATTATCTCGGACCTGCCTGGTTCCATCACGATCATGCTGGATCGGGATGCTTATGGGGAGCAGGGCAGGATTGTGCTGCTGCCGTGGGGCACGCGCATTACAGGCAAACCGAATTCGTCTGTGCGCAAGGGGCAGGAACGAACCTTTATTGCAAGCGCCGTCGCCTTGCGTCCGGATGGAGTCAAGATCCCTGTCAACTCACCGGTTGCCGATCAGCTCGGATCGGCGGGCATCGATGCCGAAGTTGATAACCACGTTGGGCAGATCCTCGGCATGAGCGCGGCGCTGTCGCTGCTCGGTGCTGGCTCATCGACCTACGGTGTGTCGTCGTCAGACCAGAACAACTCGATGGCGATGTACCGCGCGGGTGTGCAGCAGTCGATGGCGCAGTCTTCGCAGCGGCTGCTGGGTGGCTACGTCAACATCCCGCCAACACTCAAAAACGACCAGGGCACGCGCGTGCGCATTCAGGTCGAGCACGAACTGGACTTCTCCGACTACTGCAAATCGGGCGACGGGGAGGAATGATGACAACGGATATCTCGCACGTTCAATGCGAAGTCGCCGCCGGCGAACTGCGCCGCCAGCTGGGCGACGCGGTTGCCGACGCGTTGCAGGCACAGATATTCAGGGACTTCGCCCAGGATGACGGACGGTATCTGATGCTCGCGCAGGCAAAGCTTAAGGCCGTTGCCCGCCAGTGTTTTGATGCGCAGGTTTGCCTCGATCGTCCGTTCGTGCAGCAGGCTGGCGCGATGGCTCGCGCCGAGCGCATCCGGGGGCGCTGACATGTCGATCGTTCCGGCATTCTTCAACCGTACCGAGTCCATCCGGCCGCTCTTCGATGACGCTGATGTCTCGGAGATTGCGGTGAATGGTCCAGGTGTCGTATGGGCCGGACGGAAGGGCGTGCGCTTCATGGAGCGAGTGGTTACGCCGGTATTGACCGAAAGTACGTTGCGGGACTTTGCCGAACTGGTGGCGCATCACTCGGACCAGGAGACAGATGCGAGGCGCCCGCTTCTCGCGGCCTCGATCCCTTCGGAACTGACCGGGCCGCGGAACCGCGATTTTCGGATCCAGGTTGTTCAACCGCCAGCAGTGCCACCCGGAACGATCGCGATTGCGATCCGCAAACCATCAACGCTTGATCTCACGATGCAGTACTACGAGGAGAGCAGGGCCTTTGATCGGGTCAATGAGCCGTTGGCAGACTCGGAAGACACCGACAAGAAACTGGCGTCGCTGTATCGGGATCGTGCGTGGCCAGCTTTCCTGCGACTCGCCGTCAAGGCGAAAAAAAACATCGTTGTGAGTGCACCGACTTTTGCCGGCAAGACGGAGTTCATCAATATGCTTCTGAAAGAGATCTCGCCGGCTGAGAGGATCGTGACGATTGAGGACGCTCGCGAGCTACGGCCGCCGCAGGCCAATGCGGTGAATCTGCTGTATTCGCGGGGCAATCAAGGCACTGCAAATGTGACGCCAGTTGAGTTGATGGAAGCGTCATTGAGGCTGTCGCCTGATCGCGTGATTCCGGGCGAACTGCGTGGCGCTGAAGCATACGTCGCGCTCGAAATGCTCAATTCCGGGCACGGCGGCTGGATGACGACGCTGCACGCAACCAGCCCCGAACACATGTTCGAACGCCTCGCGCAGATGGTCATGCGCTTTGGTTCGACCTTGCAGCGTGCCGAGATTATCGACTATGCCCGCAGTCTCATCGACGTCGTAGTGCAGATGCATCGCTATGACGATGGGGTGCGGGGAATCAGCAAGGTGCTCTATGTCCCGCATTAAATTGCCCCTCGTGCCTCTGGTGCTGACTCTGATGCTGCTTTCCGCTCAAGCGTCGCAAACGGATTTGCATGTCGCACCCCCACCGGTTGCATCCTCCTTTGTCTCGCTGGCCCAGGAGTGCGCCCCTGACGTTCATCCCGCGCTGCTGGGGCGCGTGACGACAGTTGAGAGCAGCGGCAATCCGTTCGCGATCGGCGTCGTCGGTGGCCATCTTGCGCGACAGCCAAAGAGCCTTCCGGAAGCGCTGGCCACCGTCAAGGTGCTCGACGCCGGCGGCTGGAACTACAGCATGGGACTGGTGCAGGTCAACGTACACAATCTGGCGCCTTACGGACAGACCACAGTGGGTATTTTCGAACCCTGCGCGAACCTCAAGACCGGTGCCGCGATTCTTAAAGCGTGCTACGCCCGCGCGAAACCGCAATTTGCGCAGGCTGATGACGCAGTACGCGCGACGCTCTCCTGCTATTACAGCGGAGATCTGACTCGAGGCGCCGCTTATGCCCAAAAGGTGGCGGCTGCCGTCCCGGCGTCCGGGGTGCAGGGGGCGCAGCCGATCGAGGTTGTTCCAGACATTCGACCTGCAGGTGGACCTGCACGACGCGCGGCAGCACGGCCGGACCGCGCTGCAAAGTCTGCGGCCAAAGACGACTGGTTCACGACCTATGGGGACGACGACGAAGACGGTCAGGTCAATGGCCAGGTGAGCGATACGCGCAAGGCAGTGCGGGCAACAGGAGCCGTTGATGATCAGTAACCGGTACCGACTGCTCGCTGCGGCCCTCGTGCTGGACTGCTATGCCGTCACGGCGGCCATGGCGGCGTCGCAATGGTGGCATCACCTGCCCGGGGCCGGTGGACAGTTCGCGGCGCTCATGGTGCCGATGTCGTTTTATCTGGTGGCGCAACTGGTGCGGGAGGGCGGTGTCTGGGCCTTGCTGCCGCCCGCACTTGCCTTGATGTGGTTGGGTGCGCTGGCTGCGTCGCCGTTCTGTTTGTTCGGCCTAGCCGTGCGCAACACGTGGCGTGCCTGGCGATTCATGAGTGGTGGGCGCAGGGCGCTCATCTGGAGAGGGGGTGGGGTATGACGATGAAGCACAGTGGTCGGCTAGTGTTGCTCGTATCAGTGCTCGCTTTGGGCGGTCACGCCAATATGGCCCGTGCCGATGACGACTACGGCTGCCGCATTGTGATCTGTGTGGGCAACCCGTCATCGAACGGTGGGCCGTGGGCACCGGACACCTGTGGACCGGCAATGGACCACCTGATGAGCGATCTCCGCCACGGGCGTGGTTGGCCGCAGTGTAAGGACTCGGACATGACCGTCCGTCAGAACAACACGCCGTACGACCCGTGCCCTGCTGGCACAGCGGCTGCGGCGGCTGGCGCCTGGGTGGCCGAAGGGCAACGCAAGGCCGGCGCCCATTCGTACAGCGGCATGGAGGGCTTTGCACTGGTCGGAAACCCGAGGCCTTGCGTGGCGGATATCAACAGCGGCTACGAGTATAACGGGCCGCAGGCCTGTGTGGGCAGCCAGGTCGGTGCGTATCAGGTGTATGGCGATCCCTCGGGTGATGCATCGGCTGTGAGCTGGCGAAGCGGGCCGGACGGTGGCGGATACGACGGCGATCCAGTCACCGTCACGGTGTATGACCACATCGTCTGGCAACAGCCGCAGTCGCCGAATGCGGTCGACGTGTACGAGGCCGGCCAGTTCCAGACAAGAATTCATTACTAATAGGGCGGCGGCGATGACTTACGCGGCAGCGCATGGTTGGACACGGGTTGGTCAGTATGAACTGGTTCATCCGACTGGATGGCGAATTGCCAGCTGCATTTTTCAGGGTAAGCCTAGACACATTCTCTGGAACGGCGGGGAAACGCAGGGCAATTTTCCTGGTGTTGACGTCACCGTCGCGAAGCACGTCGAGTCATTGGGTCAGGGCCGGTGAGGGTAAAGATGCGCAAACTCCCTCACCCTCTCATATCAGCGGTCGTCACGGCTGCGCTGACGGTCGTTGGCTTTCCCCTCCTGACGTACTCGAACAGTGCCCATGCTGCATGCGTAGCCCCCGACGGTCCCGCGATCGACACGGGGTTTTCGCCGGAAGGCTCTGCCGAACGTCTCATACTTAAAGCCATCTGCACAGCCCGGCATTCGATTCACCTGTCGGCGTACAGCTTTACGTCGCCGGCGATCGTCGAGGCGTTGATCGACGCGCATCGGCGCGGCGTTGACGTTGCAGTGGTTGCCGATCGGAAGAGCAACCTGGTCGAGGATCGCAGTGGCAAAGGCCGCATCGCGCTCGACCTGCTGTCGGGCGCGGGCGTCACTGTCCGGACGATCGACGTGTATCCGATTCATCACGACAAATTCATGGTGATCGACGGTGAATCGGTCGAGACGGGCAGCTTCAACTACACGACGTCGGCGGATAGGTACAACAGCGAAAACGCTGTGGTGATGTGGCATGTGCCGGCGGTCGCACAGGCGTATCAGCGGCACTGGCAAAGCCGATTTAACCAAGGGCGCTCCTGGTCCGGGCAGGCGTCAAACTGACGGAGGTTTTTATGTTTGAAGACACCGTGTTGCGGTTTAGCGACAAGGAGCGTCAGCAACAGCTCGCGGAGCAGGAACAGGCACTTGTGCAGCGCCGTGCGAGTCTCGAGGCTCGCCAGAAGAATCTCGCATATCGGCAGGACTGGCTTAAGAGGGAGCCTCACGCAGTCGCGCAGGCAGTCGAGCGCGAGGACCACCAGCGCCGTGAAGACAAACAGCTTGCGACAGATGCGAAAGCGCTCAAGACACGCTTCGGCCTGAAAGATGGTGAGGTGATCGACACCGCCGCGATGCGGGGCGCGCTCGAGCAGGCGTTAGCAGAAAAGGAAGTCGAGCAGGCACAGCGGGCCGAGCAGATTACCGATCGGGCGTCGCTCCTGTCGGGTCTGAACAAGCTGGCGTTGATCGATGCGAAGAAGACCGCCGAGATCCTGCATGCGAAAAAGGATCTCAATGTGCCGCGCGAGTGGAGCCGGCAGCAAATCGCCGACATGTTTGCGAAGGCGCAGTCACGCGTCGACGACAAGGGTGCCACGCGAACCTATCCCAAGACCCTCGATGGCTGGGCGAAGTCGTTGGAGGCTCGTAGCCGGGAACTGGATCTTGCGGAGATCAAGCTCGACGCACAGGAGCAGGCATTGCGGGCGCAGGTACGTCGCGCGATCGATGGGTCGGAGAAAAACACGGCGCCGCCCATCGCGGAGCTAGCGCGGAAGGGCGCGGAACGCACGGTAGAGGTGGCGCCGGCGAGAGAGAGCGTCAGTATTGATACGTCTCTGGAGACATTGAAAGATGCGGGCAGATTTGCAGCGACTGTCGATACGGTTGCGAGGACCACGGGGGTTAGTGCTGAACAGGCAAAAGCCACACTCGAAATGCTACGTGAAACGAAAGAGGCCAACGCCGGAAGGGCGCCGGATGCGAGGACATCAGGCCAGGCCGCGATTGAAGCCGCGCGCAATGCGTTCTTCTCGCGCGGCAGTGGGAAGGGCGCGACGGCGGAAGAGAAGGTAGTAGGGAAGGCCGCGTCGAAACTGACTGCGCAAAAGTCCAATGTCATCGAAATGGGCGTCGGCAAGCGACCACCGCTGGCGGCATCGATTGAGAATGGCGGCCAGAGACAGGAAGTAAAGAGGTCCGGAGACGGGGTTGCGGGGTTCAGGAAACCTAGTCGAAACAGGACGAAAGACGCCGCTGAACGGGGCACTCAAGCTGTCGCCAATTCGGCGGAGGCCGGCAAGGCGCAACAGGCAGAAGGAGCCAGCGTCGCGCGTGCTGACGCAGGACCACGAAAGAAATTTTCCGAGCTGAATGCACACGAGAAGCTTGAGCGTCGCGCTGAGTTCTTCGGAAACCTTCGCGAGTCGGCTGGTTTTACCCGCGACGGCAAGCAGGTAGTCTCCGAGCGGGCTAGGGAGGCCGTCAGGCCGGGAAAGCAACGTGAAGGGCACGGGCTCTGACCCATGCAAAAGCACGAAATCGTGATGATGCAGTGGACGGGCGCGGTGTTCGCGCTCGCTCTTGGTCTTTGCGTGTCCTTCACCCTGGCAGGCCATCCGCCGTTTCCGTTTCCGGCCGGGGTCATCAATGGTTTCAAGGCGGCTGTGCATGCCCCCCAGCTTTTCTGGGGCGCAGTACCGGGTGTGGGGCTTGCAGTGGGTGCCGCATGGGTTTGCCACGAATACCTTTTCAGTGGTTTCGAGGGTTACCGGTATGCCAGGTTTATCCGTGGTACGAAGATGGAAAACCGGCACCAGCTGAGCAGCCGCATCGCGCGACATAACAATCAGTACCGCAAACAGGCTGTGAAACACGGCGATGCGCCGCGCGCACCCGTCGCCGTGTGTGGTGTCGAGATGCCGACGGATCTGGAAACGCAGAACCTGATTATCGTGGGCGCGCCTGGCACCGGGAAGAGTCAGGCGATCAATGGTCTGGTCGCGTCGGCACTGCGCCGCGATGACCGCATGGTGGTGGTCGATCCGAACGGTTCGCTCATGTCACGTTTCTATCTGCCTGGTGACGTGGTGATCAACCCGTACGACGCCCGTTGCGTCGGCTGGTCGTTGTTCAATGAGGTCGACCACGGCTTCGACTTTGAGCGCCTTGCACATTCGGCCATTCCACCTCAGAACGGTGACCAGGCCGAAGAGTGGGCAGGGTACGCGCGTGCGGTGCTTGCGGACACGATGAACAAGCTTGACCAGGACGACATGCGCGACATGGTGACGCTGACGGATCTGCTTGTGCGTGAGCAGCGCCCGGTATTGCAGAAGTACCTGGAAGACACAGACTCAGTGGGGTTCTTCGCGAAGGATGCGGACCGGGCGACGGCCAGCATCATCTTTACGCTTAACAAATACATCCGGCCACTGCGGCGCATTCCCGATGGCGATTTTTCAATCCGGCGCTGGATGTGCGACAACAACGGGGGGAACATCTGGCTTACCTGGCGCGAGGATCAGCGCACGGCGCTCGGTCCAACGATCCCGGTCTGGCTCGATCTGATCTACGCGATGATCCTCAGTGAAGCGCCGACTTTCGACCGGCGACTGTGGGTGTACAAGGACGAACTGGCCTCGCTCGGCCGCCTCTACAGTTTCGAGGCCGCGGTTTCGAAGGGACGCAAACATGGCCTGTGTGTGGTCGGGGGTGTTCAGGATCTGGTGCAGATGGACATGCAGCTGGGTGAATTGCCGGCGAAGGCGGTGCTGTCGTGCTTCCGCAGCCTGATTGCGATGGGCGGCGCCAATGCCCTGACGACCAAACGCATGGCCGAGATGATTGGTACGCACGAAGTGGAGCGCCACCCGATCGGCGTACAGGGGCAGTGGGGCCTTAATACGCGCGAGCGCCGGCGCGAGTCCGAGCATGTCGTCACGTCGTCCCAGATATCGAACCTGCCCGACCTGAACGGTTACCTGAAATATGGCAAGGACTGGCCGCTCGCGAAAATCAGGTTTGATGTGCGTGACTTTCCGGTGCGCGTGCCTTCTTACATCGAGGCGCCGCCTTCCGAATTGCTTCCACCAATCGCTGGGACCCGCACCGCTTAATCCAGCGCCTGCTCAGCGGGGCGAATCTGGGGCGGCTGCAATCATCATTGGTGTAGCCCTTCTTTCAACGCAGTCGTAGCGATATCTGTAGAGGCAATGCTATGAGCGATTTCCGGTTCGATGACGTGATGGTTGTGGCGAATGCTGGTGACCTTCAGGCGTATCTTGCCGATGCGCATGGCGAAAAGATTCGGCCGCTCTGCATGTGTACGCAGGTTGGCGCCCCGATGTATGTCGCAAAAGTCGGCGAACATTACGTGATCAAGCGCATGCCGAACACGGGGGGCACACACGCGCCGGACTGTGCGTCGTACGAGCCGCCTGCAGAACTCTCCGGACTGGGAGAGGTGAAAGGTGAGGCTATTCGGGAGGACGTTGAAGACGGTGTCACCACGCTCAAGTTCGATTTTAGCCTTTCGAAGACCAGTGCAAGAGCGGCGCCGGTACCCTCGGGTGAAGCGGCCGATACGGTGCGAACGGACGGCGCGAAGCTGACGTTGCGCGGCACATTGCACTATCTCTGGGAAGAGGCGGGGCTGAATCGCTGGTATCCGGCGATGACTGGCAAACGCAGTTGGTACATCGTGCGGAAATACGTACTACAGGCGGCGGCCGGCAAAGTATCCAGAGGCGAGCCACTTGGCCGTTGGCTGTACGTGCCGGAGTCGTTTTCCGTGGAACACGCTGCGGGTATCACGCAGCGCCGCATCGCGCACATGGCCGAGCTAGCCACCAACAAGAAAACACGCAAGCTGATGATCGCGATCGGCGAAGCGAAGGAGATCGCCGAGTCGCGCTACGGCTTCAAGATCGTCGCGAAACATCTTCCGGACTTTCCGTTTATGCTGAGCGCCGATCTGCATCGGCGGCTCCAGAAGCG
The DNA here is from genome assembly GCA_036383775.1 of Paraburkholderia sp. Taxonomy (GTDB): domain Bacteria; phylum Pseudomonadota; class Gammaproteobacteria; order Burkholderiales; family Burkholderiaceae; genus Paraburkholderia. The sequence continues at coordinate 55,778 of DASVNP010000019.1, forward strand.
TTTTGTGAACGAGTTGGCGCTTTGGGACAGCATCGAAGACTCGCACCTCGTGTTCATCGCAACATTCGGCCTCATGCCTACTGGCATCGCGTCGATCGAGACGCTGGCTGTCATGGTCGTGTCAGCTAACTGGATTCCGTTCGAGCACGCGTACGACAAGCTGATGCTCGATACACTCACGGCGCACAAGCGCCGCTTCGTGAAGGGCCTGCGATACAACCTGGCTCAGAACAAGCCGCTTGCGTGCGTAGTGCTCGCCGACGTTTTGCCGAAGCCCGTTGCGCTGTACGTGCAACCGCCTGGAGTAGAACAGGAAGACGAGGATGCGCTGTCGAATCTGATCGAGGACAGCGACATGCCGTCGTGGATCTGGCGCGCGGGTGAGGAGATGCCGGAACTGCCGCCGCCGACGTTGAGCCGCAGTGCGAAGCCATTGCGACGCACCGACAGAACCCTGGACGAGGTCAATGCGGCTGCGACGGATGCGGACGCGTCGACAGATCTGCAGGAGCGTGCATGGTGAGGCGAGGTTGACTGGCCCAGCTTGCCGAATTTACTCCAACGGATTGTGAGTCGCGTCGATTGGAACCTTTTTATTCCCTGTTCAGTAGGAATGCGTAGCGCACGATAAAACCGAACCTACAAAAGAAAAACCCCCGCCTGGCAGCGAGGGTCGTTCTTGATGACAGCCAGCACAGAAAGAAGTGCTAGAGACATCGAAGCCAATCAGTCTGTTTCGATTCTAGCGATCCTTCACTCCGTGTCAAGCGTCATCGGTAGGCGCTCGACCCTAAAGAAAGGAGTGGAGGCATGAATCACCGACTAGCCAACCCAGCCGGATGGCGCGTACCAGTTGCATCTGCAACTTCTGCGATGCCAGGTCAGACGGGAAGTTGCGCGCGAAGAGCGTTTCACCTCCCAGTTTCCGCAGTGCTCCGTTAAGCGCGCACCTGCGACCCCATGCCGGGCCAGTTGCACGCACGTCGCGTCGCGGCACTCCCGTCGGGATTGCCGAATCCGCCCAGGACAGGGGCGGGTGGACTTCCGCGCGTGCTCACCGAGCTCATACACCGTCTCGGACGCTATCTTGATGCGCCGGACGAATGGCTGCCGAGTCTGAATCGCGCGAATGGTTCGACGCGCCAACAGCGTACTGAACGAAGCGTCGCGTGCGTGCAACTGCTGCGGGCGAGCCTCAAATACCTTGATCTGTTGACCATGCGCGTGGGCATCCCGTCGACGGGTGGCGGGATACAGAACCTGACGCTGAGGTTTCTCGCATTGCAGGCCGGGCTTGACGTGCGCCGCGCGGAGCGCGCGATGCGTGACCTGCAGGCGGCTGGCCTGACCTCGGTGCGGCAGCGCTTTGAACGTGCGGAGGACGGCAACTACAGGGGGCTCGCCGCCACCAGGTACATGCCGGCTGCGCTCTTCGGCGCATTCGGTCTGGCGAAATGGCTGCGGCACGAACGGAGCAAGGCCTCCCTGCGCCATCAACTACGGGCAACCGCAGACGCCAAGCAGCGCTGGCGCAACACGCGTGAATATGCCCGCGGCCAGCTCTGGCTCGACGGCATAAAAAACGGTGTGGGGCAGCGCGCAGGTCCGGCCTTGTCGGTGTCCGGTGGCATGAATGTCCGTACCGCAGCGGAGTTCGAGCGCCAGGTTCAGATCCGTGCCGGTCAGATCAAGCAGGCCAATCCTTCTCTCGGGCATGAAACCTGTTTCAGGCTCGCGCGCGAGCAGCTCGTACCTCCCCGCTAGTTCTTCCCTCAGCTGTTCTCCGATCATTGGCTTGCCGCGAGGATCCGACACGTCCGGAACGCGTCGCTCAGGGGCCACGGGGTGCCTGTCGGCGAGAATCCGACGTGTCCGGGCGCAGAACCATGCGGCATTGCGGCATTTGTATGCGCCGCTGGGGGACTTATCCACAACAGCGTGAATGCACACCTGAATAATTGTCGGAAAAGTTCGGCACTAAATGTCGGTTGTTAATCACAATTTCTTTTCACTACCTTCTTGAGTGAAAAAGCGCCAACCAGATGCCTCACGTTTCGGCGCCCCGACGCGTATTCGTTGGCATGAGCGTTTTGCCCAGTCCTCAGAGAGAAGAACTCAACACAAACCGGTTCATGATGTGGTGCTCAGTTAAACTTAGCAACATCAGCAGGGTATTGAGTAGTTCGTTGCAAGGACGCCAGTCAGCCATGTTCATTCGTCTTCATGCTCGGACGGGCATTCAAACGTCGGCTCGACCGCAGATAGTGGACGCACGCTGATGCAGTGTCGGCGTCGCAAGCTCGGCCTTCGCGGTCATTGAGCTGAACGCCGGCGTAGGGCCGCTATAGGCTGTTCTGCAGTCGTTGGACCACCGGTCACTTCTAATGACAGTTTATCTCCCTGCGCGAGGACAGTACCCGACCCTTTGCAGCCGGTGGCTATACTCGCGTCGAATGGCTGGTGATGGTCGGACTCCGGCCGTTGGAATCAAGGCGCTTTTCCGCTCGACCGGAGTCTTGCCTACAGGCGTTTGCAACGTGTGCGATGCGCCCGAGGACCGTTACCCGAGCTACCGTGTGACAGCTACGCGAACGGCCAAGTCTCTATGACGTCTCCCATCACATCGTTGAGCGCTAGTAAAACGCTGAGCGAGGAAAGCGTTGTAGGCGGCCTTTTTAGCTCGATGATTTCCTCCGTACTTGGATGTTTCGGCTGCTCGGAACAGAGAGTACGCTGGACGACTAAGTCCCACTTTCGCTGATAACTTGCAGACGCAACTCCCTCCGTATTACCTTACCGGTGGCGGTCATTGGCAAGGTTTCAACAAAGCGAATTTCGCGAGGATACTCGTGAGCAGCAAGCCGGGTTTTGACATGTTGCTGGATATCACGCGCCAGATTTTCATCACCGACAAACCCTGGGTTGAGGACGATAAACGCCATCACGATCTCCGTGCGCGCACTATCGGGCGCCCCAATAACCGCAGCCATATAGACAGCAGGGTGGCGCAGTAAAGAGTCCTCAATTGCCCCGGGTCCGATGCGGTATCCTGCGCTCGTTATAACGTCATCGTCACGGCCGACGAAACGAAAGAAACCATCCTGATCGCAGGTCGCCAGATCTCCCGTGACGAGATAGCGGCCTCGATACTTCTCGCGGGTCGCTGCGTCAAGTCGCCAGTAGCCCAGGAACATGACAGGGTCAGGGCTCTCGACGCCGATATTCCCGATCGTCCCGGGTGGCTGCTCCTGTCCCGCATCATCAACGATCTTAACGCGATGCCCCGGCACGCACCGACCGATTGCACCAATGTGCGGTTCGTAGAGGGCAGCGCAAGATGAGAGAACGACATTGCACTCGGTCTGACCGTAGAACTCGTTGATTGTCACGCCCAGCGTGTTCCTGCCCCACTCGATCAGTTCCCCGCCTAAAGTCTCGCCTCCACTTGCAACGGATTTAAGCGACAACGACCAGCGTTCCGGCCGCTCCACAGTACGCATCATCTTCAAAGCTGTTGGCGGAAGAAACGTATGCGATACACCGTGACGCTCCATCAGATCGAATGCCGTCTCCCCATCAAATTTCGCAAATCGCCTCGCGAGCACCGGGACGCCGTGATGCCACGCCGGCAGCAGGACATCAAAGAGACCCCCAATCCAGGCCCAATCAGCAGGGGTCCACATCAAGGTTGCGTCGGTCGGAAATCCTTGCTGTGAAAGCTCGACGCCCGGAAGATGTCCCAGCAGGACCCGATGCGCATGAAGCGCCCCTTTGGATTTTCCGGTGGTTCCAGACGTATAAATAATGACGGCGGGGTCATCGGCCGTCGTTTCGACGGGAGTGAAATCACCGGACGCAGCTTGCAACTCGCCCCAGAACGAATAAATCCCCGCTTGAGTTCCCGCCTCTCCGCCGTCGACGTTATAAATGCTTTGCAGTTCTGGCAGCGACTGTCGGATTTCCCGTAATTTCTCTATGCCTGAAAGATCGGTAATTAGCGCGACGGTGCCGCTGTCGCCCAAGCGGTGTTCAATAGCATCGACGCCGAACAAGGCAAAGAGTGGAACCGCAATCATGCCCGCTTTGTACACAGCCAGATGCGCTATCGCCGTTTCAGCAGACTGAGGAAGGAAAATCGCGACCCTGTCACCCCGGCGCGCACCATGACGCAGAAGCGAATTTGCAAAACGGTCCGACAGCGATTTCAGCTGATCGAACGAATACTTCGTCGCCTTCCCGTCATGGTCCTCATAAATGAGGGCAAGGCGCCCGCTACCGTCGGCCCACTTGTCGCAGGCGTCCACACCGATGTTGTAGTTTGCAGGGATATTCCACGCAAAGTCCGCTGTAATACTCTCGTACGTCTGTCCTTCTAGCTTCATCTCCGCCCCCAACTATCAAAGTACCTCTGTGCTTAGTCCTGGAGCCCTTTAGGCGGTTCGTAGCGAGGGAACCCGTTATATTCGGTGATTCGCTCGGCGTTGGCGAGCGGCCAGGAATGTCGGGCGTTGGGAACCCCGCCGTCCACGCGGATCACTGTACCGTTAATGAAGGCCGAGGCCTCCGAGAGTAGGAAAACCGCAGCGCTCGCGAGCTCAGATTCGGTACCAAAACGTTGAAGCGGCACTTTATGCTTCAGTTGGCGAAGCAATGCCTGGTATTCTTCGTTATAGCTGTCCATGCCTGCGGAGGCGATCCACCCCGGCGCCACCGCGTTCACCCGAACACCGGCATGCCCCCATTCACAGGCTGCCGTCTCGGTCAAATTCCAGACACCCGCCCGTGCGGCGCTCGAATGACCCATCCCGGGCATGCCCCCCCAAATATCCGCGAGCATATTCACGATCGCACCACCGTGACCTGCCATCCATTGGGTAAAGCACTCGCGCGACATGAGGAATGTCCCGTGCAAGTTGTTACGCACTACAGCGTCCCAGCCATTCAGTGAGATTTTTTCCAGCTTTGCCGGGAATTGTCCGCCGGCGCAGTTAAACAGGCCATCGATGCGACCGAAGTCCGCGAGAGCCGCCGCAACCGTCTGTTTCACGCTGGCTTCATCACGAATATCGCAAGAATATGAGCCGATTCGGTCCGCACTTTCCGGATAGTCCAAATTTAGCTCGTCACGAACCGCAGTCAGTTTGTCCAGATTCCGTCCGACCATGATCAGCGTCGCGCCCAGCGAGGCAAGCTCATGCGCCGTGCAGCGACCAAGACCACTTCCGGCACCGGTTACCATCACCACTTTTCCATCAAACAGGCCCGGTCGGAACACCGAGCGGTAGCAGGCACTGACTGATGCATTTACGCTGTCTTTCATATCGTCTCTCCGAATTGGCGATGCGGGCGCCCGACCTCTGGTGCCGATTGTTCGTAAAAAGGCCTCTTCGCCAGGGATAGTGGCTCGGGAGGCGTTTTAACCCGCATCAGATACGTATCGTGAATCATGCTTCCATCTGAGCGGATATCCGCCGCTGACTGCGTCGGGTCAGGCCAGGTTGAACGGCAACTGGCGCTGCGGCTTGCCGGTGAGGCTCGCAATAGCGTTGGCAAACGCGGGCGCCAGCGGCGGCAGGCCGGGTTCACCCATGCCGGTGGGTGCATCGGCGCTCGGGACGATGTGGACATCGAACGCCGGTATGTCGGTGATGCGGGCCACGGTGAAGTCGCCGAAGTTGCTCTGCTCCACCTCGCCGTCTTTCAGTGTGATAGCCGAACCCGGCAGGCACATCGACAAGCCCATGACCGCTGCTCCCTGCACCTGGGCTTCCACACTGCGGGGGTTCACGGCCAGGTTGCAATGCACCCCGGCGGTGACACTATGCAGCACGGGACGCGACTCCCGCGTCGAGGCCACCACCACGTAGGCGACCACCGAGTCGAAGGACTCATGCACAGCCACGCCCCAGGCACGGCCGGTCGGCAACTGCTTCCTGCCGTAGCCGCTCCTGTCCACTGCCAGTTGTAGCGCAGCGCGGTGGCGCGGATGTTTGTCGCCGAACAGGCGCATGCGGTAAGCCACCGGATCCTGCTTCGTGGCACGTGCGATATCGTCAAGCAAAGTCTCCATCACGAAGGCAGTGTGGGTGGAACCCACGCTGCGCCACCACAGCACTGGCACGTTGGGCGTGGGGTGGTGCACGGTCAGGCGCATCGGCAGCGGGTAAGGACCACGCATGCCCTCCGTGGCGGTGGCGTCGATGCCGTTCTTCACCTGGAATTGCTCGAATACCGTGCCCGAGGTGATGGACTGCCCGACGATGACGTGCTCCCAGGCCAACACGTTGCCGCGCTCGTCGAAGCCGATGCGTGCGCGGTGCAGATGCAGGGGGCGATAGTAGCCGCCCTTGATGTCGTCCTCGCGGCTCCAGAGCGTGCGCACCGGAGCGTTCAGGCCGAGGGAACGGGCGGCCTTGGCCACCTCACAGGCTTCGACCACATAATCGCTCGTGCCTGCGAAGCGCCGGCCGAATCCGCCGCCCGCCATCTGCACGTGCACCTTCACCTGTTCGGGCTTGAGACCCAGCACACGCGCGGCCGCGACACCATCCAGACCGGCGCACTGGGTGCCCACCCATAGCTCGGCGCCCCCGTCAAAGAGCTGGACAGTGCAGTTCAGCGGCTCCATCGGCGCATGGGCCAGGTACGGGAACACGAACTCGGCTTCCAACTGATGAGGGGCAGCGGCCAGCGGCGTCATATCGGCGTCGAACTGGCGCGGACCAGGGCGAATGGCCAGCTCGCGGTACTGGGCCAGCAACTGTTCGCTGTCCACTTTCTCCACGGAAGCCGTGTCCCACTGAAGTCGCAGAACGGCGCGTCCCTGCCTGGCCGGCCAGTAGCCGTCGGCCACCACGGCCACGCCTTCGCCACCGCGGTCCAGCGGCACACGCAGCACGGCCTTTACTCCCTTGATGGCACGTGCGGCGCTGTCGTCCACCGTAGTCAGTCGCGCGCCGAACACCGGCGGATGTGCCACCACGGCGGTGAGCTGATCGGGCAGGTGCGTATCGATGCCGAAGCCCTGACGTCCACTGCTCTTGGCCTGCGCATCGAGGCGCGTGGTGGGGCGGCCAATGATGCGGAAGTCCCTGGGGTTCTTCAGCGTGACCTTCTCGGGCACGGGTAGCGCCATGGCGGCTTCTGCCAGTTCGCCGTAGCTCAGCTTGCGGCCACCGGAGCCCAGCACGGTCCCGGCCCGCGTGCGCAGCGTGGCCACGTCGACTTTCCAGCGTGCTGCCGCCGCAGACAGCAACATCGCCCGGACGCGCGCGCCGAGCTCGCGGTATTGGGTGAAGCTGTTTTTGACCGACTGGGAACCGCCGGTGAGGTGAATCCCGAACAGCGGGTCGACGTAGGCAGCATCGTTCGAGCCCTGCCGGCTGCGCACCAGATTCCAGTCCGCGTCGAGTTCTTCGGCAAGAATCATTGGCAACGCAGTCTGCACGCCTTGCCCGAATTCCAGCCGGTTGATGGTCACCGTGACTTCGCCATTCGGGTAGATCTGTACGAAGGCCGACGGCTGTTGCGTCGGCTTCAGGGCGCTAGCCGCCTCGCCGCTGCCATTGGTCTGGCCGATGGCGAGGTAGGGAAACACGCCAAGCGCCAATCCGCCGACACCCGCCAGCTTCAGGAAGCTGCGGCGCGGCAGCGTGACGGCTTCCCCGGCCCGGCCCCTGGTCAGCAGGTGCTGCAGGGCGCGTGGCATTTCGCTGTAGTCGAATTCAGGCAACATGGTGGCTCCTTCAGACTAGGGCCCTGGCGGCGTCGGCCACCGCGGCGCGGATGCGGGCATAGGTGCCGCAGCGACAGATGTTGCCTGCCATGGCCGCGTCGATCTCGACGACGGTAGGCTGCTTGCCGCGGGGCAACGACTTCAGGAACGCCGCGGCACTCATGATCTGGCCGCTTTGGCAGTAGCCACACTGGGCGACGTCGTGCTTGACCCAGGCTGCGTGCACGATGGCGCCGACTTTGTCGCTGCCGTCGGTGGTGGCTTCGATGGTGGTGACCTGCTTGCCCTGGGCCGCCGAGATCGGCGTAATGCAGGAGCGGATGGCCTGCCCGTCCAGATGCACGGTGCAGGCGCCGCACAGCGCGGCGCCGCAGCCGAACTTCGTGCCCGTCATGCCCAGCGTGTCGCGCAAGGCCCAGAGAATGGGAGTGTCCGGGGCGACGTCGACCGTGTGCTCGCGCCCGTTGACGTGGAGCGTACTCATGATGGGGCAGTCCTTCACAGTTAGATGTGTCGTGGCAAGGGCAACTCGCCTCGCAATCAGAAGCTGCCGTCCGTCGACTTCGAAAGCGCCTCGAAGGCGTGCACTGCCTTCAATCGAGCCTCCACTGCCGGCCCGACCGCCGCCAGTGCATCGCTTCCGGCCACGAACACTCTGGGCGGAGTATCCATGCCCACAAGCTTTACCAGGACCTGGCCGAGCTTGTCCGGATCGCCCGGTTGCTTGCCGGCGTAGGGAGACCACATCGCCTCGGCGCTGACCTCGGCGGCTGCGTAATCGTCGATGCGCTTGTCCGGCCATTTGGCGTTAGCTGCGTCCAGCAGGTCCGTGCGGAAGAATCCTGGCTCGACCACCGTGATCTTGATGCCGAACTTTCCGACCTCCTCAGCCACAGCAAGCGAAAGGCCCTCCACGGCGAACTTGCTCGCGCTGTAGGCGCCGCAGTGCATCAGACCGACAGCGCCCGCCACGGAACTGACGTTGATGATGTTCCCGGAGCGCTGCTTGCGCATGACCGGCAGCGCTGCCCGCATCACGTTGCTCACGCCCCAGAAGTTTGTCGCGAACAGGTGTTGAATGTCTTGCGTTCCCAGTTCCTCGTAGTTGCCTAAGAGGCTGTATCCAGCACTGTTCACCACTACATCGATACGACCGAACTTCTTTTGCGCCTCTTCGACCACGGTCGTTGCCTGCGCCTCATCGGAGACGTCGAGCCGGAGAATCTCCAGGTTCTCGCCTGTCAGGTCGCGCAGGGCATTGCCCACTTTGTCCAGGTTCCTGCCTGTGGCAACGACCCGATCACCCGCCTTCAATGCGGCCCTCGCTGTACCAGCGCCAATACCGCTGCCTGCACCCGTGATAAACCACACTTTGCTCATGCTCAAACTCCCAGTCCTGGTCAATGCCCTTCACTCTAGGCAGATTGACTAAGAAGAAAAACACCCTGGCACTGAACACGCTTTGAAGATATTCTTCAAAGTATGAGACTCAACCAGCTTGATGGACTACTCGCATTCTGGAAGGTCGCAGAGCACCGCGGGTTCTCTGCCGCCGCGGCAGCGCTCGAGGTCTCGCCTTCTGCGCTCAGCCAGGCGATCCGCCATCTGGAGGCCCGGCTCGGCGTCAGGCTTCTCAACCGGAACACGCGCAGCGTCAGCCTCACTGAAGCCGGGCAGGCATACCTGTCCCGGATTGGGCCGGCGTTGAGCGACGTGCTGGAAGCCGGAGAGCAACTTCATGAGCTTCAGGGCCGGCCATCGGGCGTCCTGCGCATCAACGCAGCGCGAATCTCGATCGCCATGGTCCTCCAGCCGCTGCTGGCCGGGTTCCTGAAGGCCTATCCGGACGTCCACGTGGAACTGACGAATGACGAGGGCTACGTGGACATCGTCGAAAGAGGGTTCGACGTCGGCATTCGAATGGGAGAGAGTGTCCAGAAGGACATGATCGCTGTGCCTCTCGGTGGCCCGGTTGCCGTATCCATCGTTGGATCACCCGGCTACTTCAAGCAGCATCCCGTGCCACGGCACCCCTCCGATCTGATACATCACAACTGCGTGCGATTCAGGTTTTCAGGCAGCGGGGCCATTCACAAGTGGGAGCTCGAGGTCGACGGCCGTATCGTCGAATACGAGATCAGCGGCAATCTCACGATAAGCGACTCATTGTTCTCGGTTGAGGCTGCGCTGGATGGGATTGCATTGGCGTACACGTTCGAGCAGCTCGCGCTTCCTCACATCCGGGCCAGGAAGTTGAAACGCGTCTTGAGCAGCTTTTCACCGACTTTTCCAGGGTTCTACCTGTACTACCCCAGCAGACGGCAGCAGCCTGCCAAGCTGAAGGCTCTGGTGAATTACGTCCTGGCGTATTCCAGCTCCGGGACGATTGGAATGTCAGCCACCGTGCCCGCGACAAACGTGTAGTGGTACGCCCATTTTTTGGTGACCGAAAGTCTGCGTCGGGCCGATAAATTCCGCACAAAGGTCAGCGTCGCGCGACCATTAAACAGTGGAAACAACGAAACAACCGCCGACTGTACCGACGGCCATTCGAATCAGGATGCAAAATTCGAATGGCCGGTTTTCCGCAATCAACGGTCAACCGTTACACGAACGTCATCGGCCGCTTGTGGCCGATAGCGTCAGTTCGATAAACGTGCCGCCGTGAGGACGCTGGAATTCTCAATGGCAGCTTTCCGGCGGTATGTGCGAACGCGTAGTGCGGGCCATGAAGCGACACTCGCTCGACGGTGCCATATGGCCGAAACTCGACGAGTTTTGGCCTTTAGACCCATTTGTGGTGTCGGCTATCTGATAGTCAACGAAGCTATTATGCGAGGGTCGCCCTCTCGCGAAAGTGCAATTGCCAATGATCGACCTATCAAACTATGCGTTACAAGACGCAGCCCAAGATCGTTGCTTTCTCTGCGGGGAAAAATTTCCGATCAATCAAATTACACGGGAGCACGTATTCCCAAGGTGGCTCCAGAGAAAGTTTGATATTTGGAATCGTCAACTGACTCTGGTAAATGGGACAAGGATCAAGTACCGAAGCTTTACGGCGCCGGCATGCGTTGAATGCAATGGAGTATCGCTGTCCCGCATCGAAGATAAAGTCGCGAGTGCGCTTCCGTCGGGTGCTGAGGCGGTTCGTGCTCTGGGTCACGAAGTTTTGTACGTTTGGCTTTCGAAGCTGATGTTCGGCGCGTTGTACGTTCAGGCTCTCTTGCCGTCTGATCAGTCCAATCATCATGCAGGGCCAATCCTTCCGACCAGTGTCATCGAAAATTTCCGACACCTGCATTTCATGATGCAGGCAGCGAGGACTTCCATAGAATTTCACAGCTTTGAGACCAGTTTCCACGCGTCCGTTCTGGTGTTCCCTGTTCAGCAGCATCCTTCTGCCGCACATCGATTCATGTATCGCGATGACGTTGTGCACGGATGTATCGCCGTCCGACTCGATACGGTAGGTCTGATTTGTGTTGCGGACGGTGGCGCCCAGGAACGGCTTGCTGAGGACATCTTTTCCAAGCTCTTTAGCCACAACCTCCATCCGTTGCAGTTTGAGGAAATTTGCGCCAAGGTGTTCATGAAAGCGCGAACCCAGCAACTGGTTCCGAAGTACGTCACTGCCATCAGCCCTGGCCGCACCAGCGTTACTCAAATACCGTTTGGCGGAGTGTCGGGCAGAATCTTTGGCGAGTGGGATCAAGAACTTTATGGGCAAATGCTGGCCGACTTTACCGGGCATCCACTCGATGTCGTCTCGCCAGGTGGGGGGCAAGTCGTGACGTGGATCGGCGACTATGACGAACCCGAGGTTATTGACGTTCGTGCACACCCGTGGCCGTAGGTTATCGACGTGCTGCGGCGGACGACACGTTTCCGACTGGGTAGGGCGAGGTGCAGTTGCCCCCTGTCGCTGAATCGCGGCGCATCAAATAAACCAGAGCGCGGTCTTCGAGGCGTGCTTGCGTAAGCTTTTGATGCGCCCTCGCCACCGGGCTCGGCCACAACCCGCCTCGGCGCTGAATTCAGACGGCTCCCTGCTGTCTGAAGCGCTCGACCTGTTCCTCTATTGCCTGATTGGGATCAGGGGGAATTATGTTCATCGGTATGACGACCTCGCAGTCCACCGGCTCCAGATCGGCGATCTTCAACTCTGCCCTGCCATTTCCGAGTACGTTAAAAAAGTATGTTGCATAAGCACGGACGTCAGCTTCGTTGGGTTGGTTTTGCGGTGTTTGACATAGCCCGCCGTCCTCCAACTGCGTGTGCACTCTGCCGTGACGAAAATCCAGTACGAACGGAAGGACTATCGTCATACTCTCGTTGAGAAGCACGACGCGAACAGCACCCGCGCCCATTGCATCGACTCGCATCGTCATTGCTTCAAGACCGGGTATGGGTCCGTCGGGCCAAAGACCAATGGATACTTGGCTGCCATCCAACTGATCGACCGTTGGCGGCACTTCACCGGCTTCTAGCTGAGCCAGCGATGCAACATCGATAAGTTCGCGCCACGGTGCCAGCCTATTTCGAGTGACGTAGGTCTCGTGGTCATTCTCGATGTGTAGTTCGTGACCGATGTAGTAGCGCGCCAGCGCCTCCATGATGCAAAGATCATTCGATATACGGCGTCGATCAGCTGGTATATCGGGATCAACGATCTCCCCGTTTAGACTTGCATGCGCGACTGCACAACGTCCGCTTTCAAACAAATGGTCTCCCACATTCACGCCACTAGCCCGAAGCTCCGCAATTCGCGCCACGGCTCTTTCGTCGGTCAGGTTGTCCAGATTGGCGTTGATCCATTGGCCCTTCGTTCTGCCATTGGCAAACTGCGACTCGATAACCTTGTGGAAACTGAGAAAAGAATAGTTGTCGTGGACATGCCGAAGGCGACATCCCTCCCGATAGAACGCCAGTGCTTTGCGAGCGCGTTCATCGCGAACAATCGGCATATGGTTGCAATTGAAACTCTTTGCATTCATGGTGCCGATACTTGAATAGACGTTACGCGGATCGCCATACAGTACCGGATGCGTGCCGTAAACATACCCGCTAACGTCGACAAAGCCACCTCTATACCAGCCAAGAATAGAAGTGAACCGATACACCTTTGCGAGGGCGTCGTCGACGTTGTCCCTGTCGCACGCGATCGTGATACCGGGCGGGGACGGCTGCTCACTTCGCTTGGAGCCCCGCAGAATATAGTCGTCACCGTCATAGGTAACCCAAACGTCGCTGGGTGGCCATGGAATCGAGCTAGCGACACCAGCCGTCAGCCAGCCGAGACGACTCCGAAGCTTTCTGTCGACCGCATCACCCACATAGTGTGGAACGTAGGGACCCGCCATAGCCAGCACCCATCATTTGTCGAGGTATCGCCGAGTATAAAACCACGGCAGCGTCGCGCGTTCGAGTTTGTCTTCAGCTGGCGCGTACCGATCACGTGGCGCGAATCGGGGAACGAGAAGTCTTCGACGCCTAGCGAAAGCCGCCAGCGGGCCCGCAAATCGGGCCGTGGTGACGCTGGCGATCCTCGGCCTATACTCGACGACGAGCTGCCAGTCCGCGCCATCCCGCTGCACGGAGCGTACTTATGCTAGTGACTGCAGCGCTGCATGTGAATGTCTCATATAGGCGGACAGGGGTCTGGCGCTGATGCTGACTGAGTGACTCAAACGAGTCGGGAGCACGCGTTCGCTGACATTGAGACCTGACATTGAAAATCACCGACGCACGAATGACAGGAGTGCGACCTATTGCTGACGTACGCTTGTCGTCGCCTGAACGTCGGCAATGGCCGATGACTTGTCGTATCGGGTGCGTAGCCGAATGACCGTTGCGCCCCCGGAAGCTGCCGTTGATTTTGTGCATGCTTGAAGGGCGGTTCAGGGGCGCTGAACGATCACGGGCAATTGTCGCTTGGCGGATGCAGGCTTTGAGGCGTATTTCGACCTCGCGGATTGAGTGAAAGTGTCGACTGATGAGTTGCCGAGCGGTCTGATCGGAAAGATTCGAGTTCCGACATAACAGAGTCAATGCTCTGGGGCTCCGTAATGATTCACCTAGAGTCGCCGGAATCAGAACGGGTGGATGCAACTAACGGTCTTGCGTCGCCTGCGCGCCCGACAACCCCCCAACGCCGGACTATAAGGAAGCGACGGGCTGCTTATGTAACCGAATAACCGTGTCCGCAGCCTGTGCTGGAATCTGACATTGGCCGTCGCTCGTTCTTTTAAACTTAGACGTGAGCGACGGGGCAGGTCGGAGGCCGATGGAGGGCACGGCGTGCCGCTTCACGGCTAACGCGAGCTAAAAATCTCGCAGGCCGTCCCGCTATAATCTGCCCATTCTCAAGCCGCTTCTTGCAACTTCGAAATCCGTGTCTTCCAGACGAAACAGGTCGCGCAGCGCCCACGGCCGTAAACCGCTAACGAAGGCACTGCTGCTGCCAATGGATCGGGCGTCGGCAAATGAGCAGTCCCTTGCCACTCATCTTGCGCTGGTCGCGTGCCGCAGCGGTCACGGAAACGGACACCTCATCAATGAATTGATGCGCGCGGTATATCTGGGCTGGTTTCTGCAGCGAGCCGGTTATGGCACCTGCCCGGTCGCGCAATTCAGGATCGCCGAATACGCCGTCGAGGCGACATTGGCTCGTGCTCATGAGTGTGGCGAGTGGCGGTTGCCGGACGAGACAATTGTCGACTTCGAGGCACTGTTGGCCCTTTACGATTCGCAGCTCACCCGTGCGCCGCTTCACGAAGTGCTCGCGGCGGAGCAGAAACTCAGGGCGTTCCTCGCCGGGACGTCCCGTTCCCCGATTCCCGTGGATGCCTGATTCTGTCCGGGAAAGGTAGCGGCCGTCGGGCGCGATCCGGCAGCCGGCCTGTGGGTCAACGCGATCGCCGTGGCCGTCCGCCCGGGTCTGGGTTCTTGGGTCCGTTCCTCGCAGAACCGGGTGCTGCGGCAGGCGGCACCTCCCAGTTCATCCGGCGGCGTTGCACCGTTTCATGTTGGCGTCTGTTCTCTTCCTCATGCAGGTAGAGGCTCGTCGTGTTCAGCGACACGTGACCGAGATTGTCGAGCACGGGCGCATGTCGCCGCCGCCGTCGGCCCGGTGTGAGCCTGATGTGTGGCGCAGCCAGTGGGCGGACGAGCGGTCGAGCTCATCGGCGCGATCCGTGAATTCCGGGCCGCGGGCGCGTAACCAGTGCGCCGCGTTACCAAATACGCTTTTGATCGCGTCATGCGTGGCTGAGCGGGGCATGCAGCGCCCCTTTCTCAAGAACGGAATGACCGGCGGCGTGTCGTCGGTGCGGCCCGGTAGCGGGCCAGCCCGGCGTTTATCTCGGGCGACGCAGGGACGATCCGCGCCCGTTCGCCCTTGCCGAGGATGTCAAGCCACCGCTGCTAGCGTTTGTCGGCGCCCGGCCGACGCGAGACGTTGCCCACGGTCATGGCGGCGACCTCGGAGAGGCGCATGCCCTGCAGGTAGAAGAGGGCATTGAGCCATCGGCAGCGGGCGGAGTACACCTTCTGCAGTCCGGTGTTCCGTAGCAACCGCGCGATGAAGTCGTTGACCTAATCCCACAGCGAGACCGACAGGTAGCGCGTGACCCGCGGCGCCGCGTACTTGCCCCGCAGGTAACCAGCGTCGACCAGCCAGGTGAACATGCCGTTCAGAATGATCAGCGCCTGCCGCTGGTTGGCGGGTGACAGCGGGCCGTTGAACGGCCGCCAGCGTGCGTCGCCGCGCGGGTACTTGCCGCCGCTGGCGGCGACCCACCGGCTTTCAGGTTACGGATTGGCGAGAAATACTTTGAACAGCAGTAGATCCTCGCGTGAGCGACGACAGCGGCTTGCCGGACTGCACGGACAGCCCACAAGAGCAACCACTCGGCTTCCTTGCGGTAACTGTCGAGGGTCGCCTTCGCGTCCGTGTAGTTGGAGAGACGTTTCTGCACAATGCGGGGACAGTTTTATGCAAATCAATGGCGCACTGGCTCGATAGGCCATTAGGATTACTACATTTTACATAAAAGAAATTAGCAACATTTGAACGGTCGTACTATTTTTCTTTTATCACTCGCTTGTTAAAGCGGCAGGCACGGACAGCCGGTCGCCTGTCACCGGATAACGAAGTCGTCGACGATCAGCCACAGTGGTTCGTCCGGCCGCGCGAGTAACTTTCTCTGCGCGACCGCGACGATGCGGTCGCGGCCGTTTTCAAATGCCTTGAGTGTGCGTGCCGCGTCGGCGTCGGGCGGTAGCCAGAAGTGTTCTTCGAGTGCAGCACGCGCAACCGCGCCTTCGACGTCGCGGCCGCGGGCCGACAGCATGAAAACCACGGCGCGTCCGTCCGGCGAGACGGCGGC
>DASVNP010000020.1:0-95111 GCA_036383775.1 Paraburkholderia sp.
ACGGCTACTCGCCGATCGACACGAATAACTGGTCCGCATCCGGCGCGGCGCGCTGATTATCGAACAACTCTACTGAGCTACTGGGAACAAGCATGAATCCGACTCAACCCTCCCTGGTTTTTATCCACGGCTTTCTCGACGGCGCGCAAGCCTGGGACGACGTCGTCCGCCACCTTGGCGAGCGCGCAACCGGCGCGCTGAGCGTCGATCTTCCGGGCATGGGCGCACGCTCTGACGAACCGGGCCCCTACAGTCTGGAGTGCTACGCAACGGACGTCACGACGCAGGTCCGCGCGCTTGCACGGCCGGTCGTGCTGGTCGGGCATAGCATGGGCGCGCAGATCGCCGAACTCGTCGCCGGGCGGCTCGGCGAGCAAGTCCGCGGCCTCGTGCTGCTGACGCCGGTTCCGCTGGGTGGCGCCGGCCTGCCCGACGATGCGATGGGCGACTTCCATGCGCTCGGCGGCAACCCGGCCGCGCAGCGCGAGATGCGCCGCAATTTCTCAGTGAATCTCGACGACACACGGCTCGAGTTTCTCGGCCAGCTCGGCGACCGCATCGACGCCGCAACGGTTGGCACGCTCGCCGATACGTGGAACAAGGGCCATTCCGCGGGCGCCGAGCCCTCGCGATTCCGCGGTCCCGTGCAGATCGCCTATAGCGAAGGCGATGCATTCGTCACCGCGGAGGTGATCGCGTCGGGCGTGACGCCGCGTTTCGAAGCGCCGGGCGTCGCGTCGGTCGAGCGTGCGGGCCACTGGCCGCATGTCGAGCAGCCGGCCGAGGTCGCGCGCATCGTCGAATCGTTTCTCGCGACCGTCGAAGCAGGTTCGGCGACGCCCGGTGCCCCGGTCAAGCCACAGGGATGGACCCGCGCGTTCGAGCAGAAGTCCTCGGACACCTTTGCCGATGCGTTCGCGCCGGAGGTCATGCTCGAGGCGAGCGTGCTCGTGAAACCGGTTGTTGGCATCGATCAGGTAAAGACCGTGATGGGGACGGCGAGCAAGATTTACGAAGCGCTCGAGTTCAAGCACGAGGCGCGCAACGGCTTGCGCGAGTATCTCGAATGGGAAGTGAAGGCATTCGGCGGCGAGCAGATGCGCGGGATCACAGTGCTGACGAAGAACGCGGCAGGCAAGATCGTTCACGTCGCGATCCATCATCGCCCGCTCGGCGGCGCGCTGAAATTCTCGGTCGAACTCAGCCGTCGCCTGCAAGGCCACGTCGACGCGAGCCATTTTTATCGCGGCGCGTGATACGCGCGCCCAGTCGGAATCCAGGAGATTGAAGTGATTGAACGTACTGACGTTGAATTCGAAGTGGACGGCGGCGTCAAGCTGCGCGGCTGGCTCTTCGTGCCACCCGGCGAGGGACGCCGCCCCGCGATCACGATGGCGCACGGTTACGCCGGCGTGAAGCAGCACGGGCTCGAGCCGTTCGCGCGCGCCTTCGCCGAGGCCGGTTTCGTCGTGCTGCTGCACGACCATCGCGGCTTCGGCGCGAGCGAAGGCACGCCGCGCCACGACATCGATCCGTGGCGCCAGATCGCGGACTGGCGCCGCGCGATCAGTTACCTCGAAAGTCTCGACTTGGTCGATCCCGCGCGCATCGGTCTGTGGGGCACGAGCTATGCGGGCGGCCATGCGATCGTGCTCGGCGCGACCGAGCGGCGCCTGCGCGCCGTCGTCGCGCAAGTGCCGACAATCAGCGGCTACGAACAGGGGCTGCGCCGCATTGCGCCAGAGAACGTCGCGGCCATCGAAGAGGCATTCGCCGACGACGATCGCGCGCAATTGCGCGGCGAGCTGCCGCGTCGCCAGGCGATCGTCAGTGCCGATCCCGCGGTTCCCGCGTCGTATCGCGCGAAAGACGCGATCGACTTCTATCTGCAGCCGCTGCCTGACGGCGCGTGGGAAAACAACGTGACGGTCCGCTCGACACGCGCCGCGCGCATGTACGAGCCGGGTCAGTGGATCGCGCGCGTCTCGCCGACGCCGCTCATGATGGTGGTCGCCACGCGCGACGCGATCACGCTGACCGACCTCGAGCTTGCGGCTTACGAACGCGCGCTGCAGCCCAAGCGGCTCGTGACGATCGAGGGCGGACACTTCGATCCGTATCTGTCGCAATTCCGTATTTCCAGCGAAGCCGCGGTCGAGTGGTTCAAGCAGCACCTCGGCTAATGTCCACTTACACGACCAAGGATTGCCTCATGCCTCACCTGACTGTCAGTTTCGAAGACGGCCTCGCCACGATCGTCATCGACCGCCCTCCCCAGAACCGCATCGACGACCAGATGGTCAACGAGCTGGGCGACGCCGTCGCCGCGATCGAGCGCAGCGACGCGCGCGCGGTCCTCGTGCGCAGCGTTGGCGAAAACTTTTCGTTCGGCGGCGACATCATGACCTGGCCGCAGGCGAGCGTTCGCGAACTGCGCGCCCGCTTCGACCACTACATGTCGGTGTTCAACCGCTTCGAGCGCCTGCCGCTGCCGGTCATCGCCGCGGTGCAGGGTTTGTGCTTCGGCGGCGGTCTCGAACTTGCGCTGCGCGCGGATGTGATCATCGCGGGTGAATCGTCAACGTTTGGGCATCCTGAACAAACGCTTGGCATCGTCACGATTCTCGGCGGCATCTACCGGGTTGCGGAACGCGCGGGCCGCTCGCGCGCCGCCGAATGGGCACTGACTTCGGAGAAGGTTCCGGCCGCGACGATGGAGCGCTTCGGGATCGTGAACCGCGTGGTCGCCGACGCGGACCTGCTGACGCAAGCGTCCGCTTTCGCGCGCAAGGCGGCCCTCGGCCCGACGCGCGCTTATGCCGCGCACAAGGCACTGCTGCGCGCATGGGCAGTCGGAGGCGTCGCGGCTGCGGACGACGCGATGTTGGATATCGCGATGCCGCTGTTCGAGACCGACGACGCGCAGCGCGGCATCCGCTCCGCGGTCGATGCGCTGAACGCGGGCCGCCCGCGCCCGGTGATGGATTTCAAAGGTCACTAAGCACGTCACTAAGCAGGCACTAGCAGGAAACATCCGGATTGCGGTCTAATGGCGTCACCCCAACCAATAGAGCCGCGCATCATGGACCGCATCGCAGCGATGAACGCGTTCGTCCGCGTGGTCGAAGCCGGGACGTTCGCCAAGGCGGCCGACACCCTCGACCTGCCGAACGCAACGGTGACCCGGCTCATCCAGCGGCTCGAGGCGGACCTGAAGGTTCGCCTGTTGCACCGCACGACGCGCTCGGTGACGGTCACGCCAGAAGGTGCGATCTACTACGAGCGCATCGTGCGCCTGCTCGCGGACCTCGCGGACATCGAATCGTCGACCACTCATGCGCAGAGGAAGCCGTCGGGCAGGATTCACGTCGATGTGCCGACTGCCATCGGCACGCTCGTGCTGGTGCCGGCGCTCGCCGACTTCTACCTCGCCTACCCGGACGTCGAGATCGATCTCGACATCGGCAACCGGCGCATCGACCTGCTTGCCGAGGGCATCGACTGCTCGATCCGCGCAGGCGACGTCGAGGAGCAGTTCCTGGTCGCGCGACAGATCGGCACCTTCGGCTTTACGACGTGCGCGACGCGCGCCTTTCTCGACGTGCACGGCACGCCTGCCTCACCGGACCAGTTACGCGATCTGCCGACCGTCGGCATGGCCCCGTCGCGCGGTGGGCGCGCGCTGCCGTTCCAGTTTTCCGAGAACGATCAGAACTGCGATCTCGCGCTCGATCACCGGCTCGTCGTGGACGATACGAACGCGTATCTGGCCGCGGGCCTCGCGAGCCTCGGAATCATCCAGGCACCGACGTACTCGGTGCGCGATGCGATCGCCGCCGGGACGCTCTTGCCCTTGCTCGAGCACTGGCAGCAACAGGCCAACCCAGTGCATGTGATTTACCCGCCGAACCGCTATCTGAGCGCAAAAGTACGGGTGTTTATCGACTGGGTGATTGAGCTGTTCGAGCGGAACGAGTATTTGAAGCGCCGGTGATGCTTACGTGGCGGTACCGGCCGCGTCGTTGTCGCGTATCACGCGTCCGTGTGACAACGGCGCCGCGTCAGACGGTCGCTGATAGAGGTTGTCAGATTGACCGACAAAAACAAAAAACCCGCAGAGCCAATAGCCATGCGGGTTTCTGGGTACCTCAGCGGACTTGCCTCGAAACGAATCGCGAAACGGAAATGGTGGGTGCTGAGAGGCTCGAACTCCCGACCTACGCCTTGTAAGGGAGTCGTGTTTTATTTAAAATCAATGACTTACAAACACTGACCAACTTGACTTTACCAGCCCCATCCTCAGCACTCCTCCGTACCCGCGCCTACCAACTTCTGGCCGAAAATAAAACCAAAATAAAACTTATTGTAGACGCAAAAAGTACTTGCGGTCGCAACGTTTCCGCATCTACAAGATTGCACGCACCTGAAAGAACATCAACTGGAGAGAACATGAGCCTGGACACGTCGCCGCCCCTGCGCGGCTCTATCATCAGCGCAGTCAGCTACGAAGGATTCACCGTCACCACTGCGACGGGCGAACCGGCGAAGCTCGCCATCCTCGACGAGGACGGCAACGTGCTCGACGCCGGCCCGGCCGTATCAGCCGCCGCGTGGAAAGTTGTGATCGCCGCCTACAGGCAGTTCCTCCAGGACGAAGGCTATCTGCGCGTGCACACAGGACCGCCAGGTCCGCCCGAATTCTAGCCGCCAACAGATCATAGATCTGACGCGTATCTCGCAAGAAGCAAAGCCCGGCAAGCGTTTCCGCTGTCGGGCTTTTTCATTGGGCGCAGGTCGGGCGCAAATCACTTACGCATGGCGGCCTCCAGGCTGTTTCGTTGACGGGCTTCTGTATAGGGTCCAGCAAAGAACCCCCACTCTATCGTCACGACGCACAGCCCGCCACTTATTTATTTTCGATCAATGCGTTGATCTTTTTTGATCAATCACGGTATGATTCGTCTCATGCGTTCGGGAGTCAACACCCGATACGATATGCCGCGAAAGCGGACGGACCACGACGGTGAGAGACCGTGCCGGAGACGTACACGGCAACCAGAATTGATGGGTGGTGCATTCCTCCCTTAACCGGTGGCCTGGTAATCAGGGAACTTCGGCGACAGGATCGCCGATGAAATACGGGCGTAACAGTGGGATGCCGACTCACCCCCGCAAGGGGTGACCGAATTAGCAGGCGCTGGTGAAGTGGGTGATGTGACCGTTGCCGAGACGGCCCGAAAGGGGTACGCGGATGGGGATTAGCAGGAGTACCTCATGTGAAAAAACCACTGCAGCACAACACGGCTATAGACACCGGCCGGGGTTGTTCGAGAAGTGGATGAGACTGGTGCAGATGGGTGCCAGCATTCGCCGATCGTTCGCCGATTGACTACCGTAAGTAGTCTTATTCAAAGCGCATTCAATGAGTGCTCTTTTAATACCTGTGAAGCGAAGCAGTAAGGCCTGGGGCAGTGGACGTTGCGCGTAAGACCCCTGGCAGGAACGAAAACCTCGCGCTACGGCGCACAGTAGAAACCGGCGGGCTAGGACAGATAGAGCCGCGCACGAACTCGTAACGTGCCGATTGACCGGCGTAAGCGGTCACCTCACGCATGGCGATTCCGGGGTTCGATTCCCTGGGGCCGGGAAACGGTTAATAGCCGTCCTAGCTCGATCTGGTCTGAGTCGCCAGTCGTGAGGGTGAAAAGCAGATGCGACCTATGGGGATCTCGGTAGCCGAGGCGTGTAGCGGAAGTATCCCTCGAAGTGGAAAGCCCCGGTACGCAAGCCGGCAAGCAGGTGCAGAGCCTGCAACCACCAACCTGGAGAGCACAATGACGGATACCGTAGCGCAAGCCGCTGATGCAGTGAAAAGTGACGTGAATGCGGCGATCGCTGCAGACGCAACCGGCGGCACTGTCGCCGCAGCCGAGTCGATCGCGGGTTCCGCCGCGCATATCGCCGGTCAGGCAATCATCGCCGGCGCAGACGCCGCGCAAGACTTGTCGGCCGACGCAGAGCAGGCCGTGCCGGCCGCCAAGTCGCTGTATTCGAAGATCGAGGCTGAACTCGCCGGCAGCGTGAGCTGGCTGGAGCACGAGTGGGCCGCGCTCGAGGCCGCCATCGCGAAGCACCTGTAACGGTTCCTTGTGGCGCGCGCCTGGCCCGGGCGTTAAACGGGCACCTTTGGTCTCTCGCAACACTCCCCGTACTTGCGATTCAGGGCGCCCTAACCGGCGCCCTTTTTTTCGTCACGCAAAGGCGCCGGCGGCGATCGCGGCCCATAGCACTTTGCACGCGAAGTGCACGGTCTGGTCGACGCGCAGGCTGATCCGGTTCTCGCACTTCAGGAAGTCCGTCACGGCGTGCACGACACCCTCCGCGACGCCGAGCGTGATCGAGCCAGTGAACAGCGCGACGAACCCGGCGTGCACCATCGAGTGAGCAAACAGCGCATGCGGCCAGAACATCTTGCCGAGCGGCGTATTGCGGTTCTTGCCGTTGGCGAGAAAATCGCCTTGCAACGGGTAGTCGGCCAGCGAGTGACCGACGACGAGCCAGAACAGAATAGTCAGGAATGTGGCCGTCATGCGATCACCTCGCGGATCCGGATCTCCACCTGGCGCGCGCCGTACACGATCACGTCGTAGACGTCCTCGCGTGTTGCCGCGTCGAGCTCGTTGAAGGCCTCAGCTTCTTCTTCGCCGATTACCAGTCGGCCATCAGGGCGCAGTTCGAGGAAAGGGTTCACCGCGCCAACCAACTCGTATCTGTAGTGCCGCATGTAGCCGTCTCTGCCTTTAAGATGACTCCATCATCGCGTCACGATCGCGGCCCGCGCCTTTTCCGCGTCATCGATTTGACGCTCACGCTTGCACACAGAGCACATGCGCTCAGCGCCGCACCTGGTTCTCATGCCATCGGCGCGCGGCCGCACGTGCCCGTGTCCCTTCTCCCAGTCGTATGCGGCATGCTCCGGATCGTGTTCGAACAGATCGCCCGTCGACTTCACCGGGTCGAGCCCCTTGAACGGATTCGGCGCGATCGGCTTCGCGGCCGGCTTCGGGAACAGCACGAGCTGGTGTGGCTCGAGCGGCACGCGCCGGTCTGCGTGCGGCTTGACGGCGACGCCGTCCTTGCGCGTGTAGCCCGCGACCATCGACTTGACGAGGATGAAAAGAGGTTTCATGCGCTCATTCTCAGGTCACGACACGCGGCGCCGCGTCGCGCCAACAGACTCGAAGTATGTTGAGAAATCAGCTGAAAGCCGCGCATGGCCTAAAGCCGCCAGGCCGGCTACATAGCGCGGGGCGCAGGGAGGGCGCATGAAACCCGCCCGACGTAGGTCATGTATTGGCGGAGAACGCCAATGTTTAAGTCTGGATGTAGGGTGATTTGACAGGGAAAATAGGGGTTTTTGAAAGACGCGTTCAGATCAAAAACGGACGCTGGCAACATATAGGACACGTCATGAGGGCATCCAGGATCGCAATCATTATCACGCTTGCCTGCGTCGCTGCCATCGGCGGTGTGAGCCGGGCGATCGACGCGAACGGCGAAGATTTCGCACCAGAGGCTGCACCTGTCGCCGTGCAGAGGTCACAGGTTGTGATCCTCGGGAATAGCATGACGATGCATGGCCCAAAAGCCTCGTTGGGCTGGACCGGCAATTACGGTATGGCCGCGCCGAGCCGCGACCTTGATTATTCGCATCTACTCATCGCCGCGCTCAACGTCCCTGAAAGCAACGCCTATATTCGGAACGTTTATCCGTTCGAAACTGACGACACGGGCGCGCGCCGGGCCATCGATTCGGTGGAGTCGAAGCTTGCGCAAAGGCCGGACATCACCGTTCTTGAGTTGGGCGACAACGTCAAAGCTTGGGAGATCTATCCCGTCGTCCGATTCCAGAGGAATTTTGGTCGGCTCGCGCAAGTAGCTGGGGAAAAATCCAAGCGACTCTACTGCCTGTCGACCTACTGGCACTCCCGCGTCGTCGACTTCGTCATCAAGCGCGAGTGCGAAGCGGCGGGCGGCACGTACGTGTTTATTGGTGACGTGGCGTCCGATCCAAATAATCCGGATCGGACAAGTCACGCATATGCGAACGCGGGTGTGAACAAGCATCCCCAGGAGTACGGCATGGCTGCAATCGCGCGCCGGCTGCAAGAAAAAATTGGGACGCTCGCTGTTGCGCAATCTACTGAACGCTAAATCTTCCAGGCGTCCGTTCCGGCGATCCACGCATTGCCGATGAATCCTGTCTGCTCCCACGCGAATACCACTTTGCCGGTTCCGGCTGGAACAGTGGTGATGCCGCCCATACCGGCGAATCCCGTGGTATTTACACTCAACGACGATTGCGTCAGATTGATCGTGTTGAAGGGAACGTAAGACCCGATAAGTGTTGTGCCATCGCCGGCATAGTAGTAAAGGACTGCGCGCGTGCTGCCGGCTGAGTAGCTCGAGATCTTGATCGACGTACGCAGCAGGATCGTATCGCCTGCTTTGAACGGCAGAATTTGCTGAGTGTTCGACGTCGAGGCAACCGTGGATACGAACTTCATCGAGCGAGAGTTGCCGTTCGTCGTTGCGCTGTCGTAAGTGAACGCGCCATTCGCGTCAGCACCAAGAGTCCATCCGTTGATGTTCCCGCCGAGTTGGTTGAAACGCCCGTTGACCACCACCGACGAATAGAAGTTGATGGCCGGCAGGTTGGCGATCGAGAACTGGATGGAGAGCGCGCGAATGAACTCCTGACCCAAAATCAAGTCTTGCGGGAAGATCACTGACGAACCGCTTCTCAGCACCATAGCGATGCCGTCGAGGTTCACCCTATAGTGGCCGCCCGTGCCGCTGGTGATGTTTATCCACTCCGATTTGCCGCCACTCGCTTCCGCATTGCCGAATGGAGATACGCCGGAGCCGGTCACCAGACAACCACCGAACATGTGAAACTCCGGCGACGGCTGCGACGATACATAGGTCAGCGTGACGTTGGCGTTGTTGGTATTGCTTTCGCAGTGGCACCCATATAGGTATGCCTTCGTCGTCTGGAGCAGAAAATCGCTATCGTTGTAGTCGATACTGACGTCATGGAAATAGATGTCTATCCCGCCACCAGTCCCGGTGTCATTGACGGCAACAGCAGAGTGCTGGCTGTTCGTGCCGTTGAAGATGACCCCGCCACTGAACGATATTTTCTCGCCGGCGTTCGATGTAAGCGCCAGACGAATCTGGTTGCGCCACGCACCGCCGAGCTTTATGTTTCTGAACTGATGGACATAGTTGTTGTTCCCGTAGAACGCGAGGTTGTCCCGGAACCCCAATACTTCCAGGCCATCCATGAACACGTTATCGACTGTTGTCGCCGACCCGGTGATATAGAGTCCATCCAGGGTATTTACGCTCGGTTGCGTGATGTCGGGCCAGTAGTTCCACGAGGATCCGCCCCATTGCGGCCCCCACAGGTGAAGGTTTCTAGCACAACCACTCAGGCTGTTAACCGAGTTGTTGCCGTTGCCGACATAGTTGATTACCGAGGTGCCAGTGCCGGACCAGTTTGCAGTATCGGCCCACATAACCGAGTTGCCGCCCTCGTACAGAACCGGGTGAGTCCATGTCATCTGCGACGTTACGCGGTACGTGTAGCCCCCCGTGCCGTCCATCCAGACACGATTGGCATTGCAATATGCCTCCCACGCACTTAGCGCGGCGGTGTCATCGTGCGTCTTGTCGCCATATGCGCCGTACTGATTTGCGCGTATCGATCCGCTGTATCTCAGTTTGTACGTGCCGCCGGATGCCTGTATGAACGCCCCACCGTCTACAGTTCCCGATTTGGCGTCATATTCTCCGTGACCGCCGTCACCAGGCGCGTAGTATCCACGAGTCTTCACGCGCGGATAGACAGTCGGATTGAGCGCCTGCATCGCAGCCACGTTATCGACGGTCAGCGTTCCTTGACCGCTCAGCCCCATGATGAAGGCCATCACGTACTGAGCGGCCTTGAGTCGCGTCGTTTGGAGAAACCCAGATCCGCGCGACGTCTGCACAAAGTCCCCGTCAAGCAGGGTGCCTGCGTCAGTCGCGGTACCCTTAGCCGCTGAACTTGCGCTCGGATCAACCGGAGGCAGTGAAGAACCCATATCAATTCACCATCTTTTTTGGAGTGCTGTCTCGTATTACGTTGGGCCGATTTTGTTTTTTGAGCTCGAGAGGATCAGTAGACCCACGAGCCCTTGGCGACCATGTAGGTGCCATCCCAGAAAAACGTGATCAGCAGTGTGGTGTTGGCTGCGATAGATGTCGGAGCGCCGCTCGGGAATTGCGCTGCAGGCCACTTGAATAGCGCGGCCCACGCCGTGATAGTCCGTGCCGACGTGCCCGCCATAAGACGCAACGACCAGCCATCGCGCGCGATAGGAACGAGCGGCGGGTACAGGTTGATTATCGTGAAGTTGCCGGTGACGTTGCAGTTCTGCGCCTGCGCGCCAATGGTCGCGTTCATGTAGAACGTCGTATTGAACGCCCGGTTGACCTCGCTCTTGCCCAGCGGCTCGAATGCGCCAACCAGTAGCATGGTCCCCGACGAATCCACGCAGCGATACCGCACCATCGTACCGATGCCGCAGAACTGCGGGGTATTGGGGGCAAGCTGGCAGAGGGTGTAGTTGTCGTTAATCTGAATCCAGAACTCCTGCCCAACCTGCGGGTTCACGACCGCGTTGAGATAGTTCACGGTAACGTTCTGCGTCTCATACACCTGAGCACGCGCCCCCAGGTTCACGGACGCAGAACCAACTGGAATCATGAGTGACTGAATTTCCATCCCTGCAGCCGTACCTGACACCGCAAGTTCGTCGGCGATCCGAAAATCTTGTACAGCCAAGCCGCCCTGCTGAAGCGAACCCGTTATGTCGGCGCTGATATTGTTGTTGGTGTAGACCACACCATTGACAGTCCCCGACGTGCCGTTTCCACCCACCGATCCTCTGACACGCACGCGCTGCCCGCAGGCCACGCGGATACCATTGCGCCCGTTATTCAACGCCTCAACGTCGATGAAAACGTCCTGCGACAACAGGCGCGTCTGTCCCGCCGCTGCCGAACCAGAAAGGGGCGTTGTTTCGAGCGATGCCTCGTCGCCGATCATGATGCCGTAGGCAGATGCATAGGAATAGCTGCCGCCGATGTAGCGGATATTCACGGCCGGCTGCACACCGTTCGCGTTGGTCGTGCTCCAGCAGTCCCGGCTATATAGACGCCCACCACTCGCGCAGCGCAGACCGACCAGGCAGTTTTCGAACGTCACATTTTGAGCGCGGTTATACAGGTTCGGCGTTTCGATATTGTCCGACACTGCGACGTAGCACTGAACGCCGATGTCGTGCGCAATACCGTTTTTTACCAGCACGTTCGCGCACTTGATGGCAATGCCATTCGGGCCGCCGTGCAACTCGAAATTCTCGATCGTGATTCCACCACCCGAACCACCCAAAGGATCGTTGTTGTATTGCTCGAACAGGTAGTTGTGGTTCGTGCCGTTCGTGACGAGACCGGAGAATTTCAGATTCTGAGTATTCGGGCCTAATCCTTGTACTGCATTGCCCAATGCGGCAGTGGCATTAACGCCGAAGTCCGAGAAATTCAGACCAGAACGATTGCCAACGTTCAAAACGCTAGGCCCGGAACCCACAAGCACGGAACCGCCCGAGAACGTTCCGCCCCCCGTGCCATTCATCGTGAAAGTCGGGCGCACGCCATACATGCGGCAATTGCTAGGCGGCTTGAAGCCGTCGGCGCCCGTCACGTTATACAGGCCTGGCGGCAAGTAGACGTTTTGCGTCAGGTAAAGCAGGTTATACAGTGCCGTAGAGACGTTGGTCACGCCCGTGATGTCGATACCTGCCCGCGCCGCATTGACGCCTGGCAAATCACTTTGCTGCGCGTAGCGCGCATCGGCAAGAGCCTGACTGATACCAGGAAATGTCGATCCCATCAATCCACCATCACAGCAACGATTGCGGTTGAGGCCGGCGCGTAGATCTGCAGGCGCCCCTTGAACGTCTGCGACGACCAGGATCCGCCCTGTGCGCCAACTGAAGCGCCACCACCAAGCGGGAACACACTGGCGTTAGTCGGCGCGGCGCCGGTCGCAGCGGTTCCGTCATCACGCACCACGACGATCTGGCCTCCGCTGGTGTTCTCGATGTCGACGTTGTTGCGGGTCGGCGACGCCGGGACGGTCTGGATCAGGACGTAGTTCGCGTATGGCCCAGAGTTGCCGAAGACCGCGCCGACGTTCGGAATGGTCGGCTTGTTGACCGAATAGTCGGTCCCTACCGTGCCGGCCGACACTACCGTCGCGTTCAGATCCGCCGCATTGCCATTCTTCACGCCAACGTGCGCAGCGCCCACCGTGCCGTTAGCGGACGCCGTGAACGAGCCCGAAGTGATCGCCGACAGACGAGCGCGCACCTTCTGTGCACCGCCGACGGTGATGTTGTAGACGCCCGCCACCGTAGCCGTCGATGCTCCTTGCGGACGCGGTGTGACGCCCTTTTGATAGGCAGTCGCCGAAATCCACGTCGCACCATCCGACTGCTGCTCAAACGTGACTGTCGCGCCAACCGGCGTGCCGGCCAGTGCGAAGTCGACTGAGCCCATCGTGTCGGTATTCAGCGTGACCGCGTCATTGATGTTTTGAAGCGTGCCCGACGCCGCGACGTTCGGCGTGCCAGTCGGGAATACACCTGCGGGTGCTGTCATTTTTTAGGCTACCTGAAGGGCGGCAAACCACACGCAGTGGGTTGACCAGAAGTAATAGAGACTGGGGGAACCGCCGCGCGTTTCGTCGGCTAGAACGAGATACAGGCCGACAGGCGACGCGGGCAGAGCGGCATGCGTAGCGACTTGCTGGACGACGAGTGCTGGTAGTCCTGCGACATAGCCGGCGGCCGCTGCAGCCGCCGCAGTCGCAACGCCTGCTTCACTCGTCGCAGTAGCAGCCGCCGTCGTCGCGGCCGCTGCAGCCGAAACGGCCGCCGAAATATCAGCAGTACTCGTCAACTGCTTGAGCGACGCGCTATCCCAGAAATACAGAGTGGGCGCGCCGTTGTTGGTCTCGTCCGCGCGCACGTATGCGAACGCCGGCCCGGTCATCCCCGCCACCTGATCGCGAGTGTTGAAGAACTGGGGAACGAATCCAACGATCGCCGCGAGCGCTTCCTCAGCCTGAGCGGCCGCCAAAAAAGCCTGCGCCAGAGAGCTCTGGCTGATTTCCATCGTCGTCATACGTAACCCTTCGTTGCTGTTATCTAATAGTCAGGTCACGACTGAACGAACGGATCTAACAGACAAGAAATCTGTTTGCAGATTGTCCGAATACGACAACGTATAAGGTATTGCCCGGCGCTTGGAATAGCGCCGGGCGCAGGATGGGCGCTAGTAAGCCTTCTCGACGAACAGCACGCAGCCCGGCGACGCCGCGCGCGTCTGCATGTCGCGCTCCTCACACATGCCCGTTTCGGCGTTGAATGACAGGCACCGGCCGCAAACCTCGCCGGGCGGGAGTTGCTCGAAGATCTGCGCGACCTTTTCCGGCAAGCCGATTTTCTTCGCCTGCTCGACGACGTCCTGCATGGGTTTAACCTCCGGCATGATGAATGTGCTGGTGCCGTGCGCGCGCGACCAGGCGACGTCGCAAAGCATGTTGGCGTACGAAAAGTGAGGATCGATGCCGACTTTCTTGACCGACCGCTTGTACGCGTTCGTCTCCTCGTCCTTCTCCGCGACCAGCGCCGTTTTCGTGAAGTGGTGGAACGCGCGCGGCAGCACGGCGGCCGTCTGCTTGACGCCTTTCTCGAGCACCTCCTGAATTAGCCCTTGCGGATCCGGAAACAGGCACGTCGCCGACGTGATCCGCGCCATCGATACCTGCATGCACTTGTACTGGTCCATGCGCAGGGTATAGCGATCGCGCGCCTCCTCGTCGGTGCGCCGCTCCGATACGTCGAGCTTGGGCGCATCGCCCCACTGGATCATGCCCTCCTTGACCGAGCCGAAGCTGTCACAGATGAAGACGCGGCCCGGGTGACGCGTGGCAAACTTTTTCGCGTCGTTGTAGTTCGGGTTGATTTCGACGACGCACACGTCGACGCCGTACAGGTCCATGAGCTCCGACGATCGCCCGAACGGATCCGAGCCATACGTCTCCTCGACGTGAATCGTCGCCTGGCGCCCGTCGGGCAGTCGCTCCTTGATGACGTGCACGTTGAAATTGCCCATCTGGTCAATTCCCATGTACGTATGCCGCGCACGCGACTTCCAGACGACGCCGGCTTTCTTGCCCTCTTCGACGCAGTTCGCGCAGTGCTCGAGCGTCACGGGCACCTGAGACGGATCGAGGTACGGCTTACCCAGCTTCCGGTTGAAGAAGTTCTTCATGTCCGTCGCCGAGTTGAACGCGTCCATGATTTCGCCGGCCGCGATCGTCGGCGACAGGAACTGCGGAAAGTGAATCGAGCGGATCCGCAGCGGCCGCTCTTTCTTCTCGACCGAGTAGTCGATCGGCTGATCAGCCTTGGGGTTCTCCGCGATCCACTCGCCGCGCTGCGTGTCGGTCAGCCAGTGACCGTTGCGACACACGTACCGATAGCGATCCTTTTCCGTATCCCACTTGATGCAGTTCGGCCAGTACGAGTCGAGCGGCGCGCGATCGCCGCACGTCGGACATTCCGTGTGGAACTGGTATTGCGCACCACGCTTGTACCAGTAGTGGATATCCGCATCCGGCCAGTTCGCGGTCGAGCCCATCAGCGTGAAACGCACCGGCGACGCAGACAGACGCTCGATCGTCTTTTCCATTTGCTCGAGCGTCATCTCCTGCACTTCGTCGAACGACAGGATGTCCATCGGGACCGACTCAGTCGTCGCGCGACCGGACGTCCACGAAAAGATGAACAGCGCGTCAGCGATCCGGCGCCGGTTGACGTTGCCCTCGCCCATCTTGCGGCCGCTACCGTCCGGCGCGTCCTGCGTCATCAGGTCGTGCACCGACGGCACCGAGCGGACGATCGGCATGAAGCGCTCGGTCGACTTAAGGCCCGCGAGTTTCATGTCGGGCAGGAACATACCGACGGTCGCCGGCCCGAACCGGATCCCGAGATAGATCGTCGCCAGCATCTCCATCACCGTGAATCCGACCTGCGCGCACTTCATCAGCACCAGCACGAGACGATAGGCCTCGTCCTCAGTGCTGGGCACCTGGTCATAGATCCAGGCCATCGCCGGCCGGTCGTCGAGCTGGAACGGCTTGCCGTCGACCTTGAGCCCGTCGCGGCCGAGCTGCTCGCACCACGCGCGGAACGTCACGCCGTCGGCGATTTTCGTCTTGTCGACCCGAAACCCGGTTTTCTGCTCGAGGCGCGCGATCAGGCCGGCGAGCGTAGGCAGCTCACCACCGGCACCAAACCTTCTCTTGCCGCGCGCCATCAGTTCAGATTCGCATTGATGGTTAGGCCGTTCAGGCTATCCGCCGCGCGCAGGCGCACCAGGATCGCGGCTTGCGCTTCCGGACTCACACGGCCGACTTCCTCGATCACCACCATGAACAGCTTTTCCATCTGCTCGAGGCCGAACATGAACTCCTGCGACTTGATCCACGTGTCGAGGATGTCGAGCTTCTTGCCGACGACCTTCTCAAGCAGCATCGGATTCTTGGCCTTCTCCTTGCCGTCCTCGCCGACCGTCACCGCAGTCGCGCGCAGCAGCGAGACGTCGTACAGGATCTCGTAGAAGAACGCGAGGAAATTGAATGTCTGTTGGACGGCCGCCGGCGGCAGCGCCGCGATGATCGCCGGAGACGGCGCGACCGGCAGGTGCGCCTTGATCTGGCGTTGGCTGTTTTCCGGCGAGAGCTCGACGCTCGAGCGGATCCGCTTCTGTGCGAGCTGGAGCGCGAGCGTCCCGTGTTCGGACGCGTTGGCCTCGAATTTGTCCTTGGCTTCTTTGATCCAGCGGAAGAACGTCGCGCGGGAGACCTTGGGGAATTTGTCGAACAGTTCGGAGTAGTTCGAGGTGCCGTGAATGTTCAGATGCTGGGCGATCGCCTGCATCACTTCCGGTTTTTGATCTTCTTTCGGGCGTGCCATCAATGAGACTCGTTGGTTCGATAGTCTCATTCTTGTGTCACGACATGAGACCGGTATCAGCCAGTCAGTCTCACGGTGTGCCCTACGCGCGCCCTACCCATCGGCACATACGAGCGCGGCCTTGTGCCAGCAGTGTTGTCGCCCCGCGCTCGTCAGATTTGCAGTCTGTTAGCGCATGCGCCGCAGCTCGTACCGCTCGCGGCCGACGGCGGATCGATAGCACTCGTCCGGCGTCCGCACGTCGTACACCGATGCCACGCAGTGCAGCCAGAACAGGATTGGCAGCATCAGCGACCTCCGCCGAGCAGCGGCCCACCGGACGGGAAGGCCTTGACCAGATCCGCCGGCGCGGTGCCCGAGTCCCATCCTTCGAGCCAGAACTGCCGGCATACGCCACCGGTCCACGGGCAGGACTCGCGCGCCTGCCCATGCGCCTTTGCCAAGCGTCCGACCGCGCGCTCGTGCGCGGCCAGCGCGGCGTCAGTCTCCGGCGTCGCGATCGACGCGACGGCCGTCATCACGGCGCCACCGATGCGGCGAGATCCTCAGCCGTGCCGATCGGCTCAGCCAGCAGCGCACCATCCTCGCCGAGCAACGGGCCGACAGCGTCGATCAGACCGCCGTAAGGCACCTCGCCAGCCGGCCGCAGCGTGTTGCCGTCGACGACGAAGTCGATCGTCATGCCGGCTCGGTTCGCAGGATGGATGTAGACCGAGACGCGTTTGTCCGTCACGGTCGCGCGAACAGCGAAGTCGATCGCGCCGCTGTTCGCCAGCTCGTCGCGCAGATATTGCTCGAGGGTTTGAGTCATGGGTTCTCCAGGGTTATGCGTAGCCGCCTTCATTGGCGGCCGCAACAAATCGTTCAATGTCGTCGTTCCACTGGCCGTACCGCGCCACGGTCTGCGTGAACTCCTCGACGTCGTGCCCGCGCAGCGCCCACACCGGCAGACCGTCCTTGTCGAATTTCGGCGCGTCATACTTGTCGACCGCCTGCACCGCGTGCAGCAGCTCGTGATAGACGAGGATCTCGCGCCGGCGATCGCCGCACGTGTCCCAGTAGCCTTTGTCGAGCACGATCAGGAAGTCAGGAAAATGGCCGAACAGGCGCTCGACCATCCACAGGAAGAAATCACGCAGGCCGCCGGTAACCGTCGGCATGTAGCAGGTGCCCAGGATCTGGCGCCCGGCCTGGATCTTCGGATCCGCGCGGAACAGCCACTCGATCGAGGCGTCCTTAAGGTGAGAATGTTCGGGAAGCGCGATCAGCCGCTCAGCGATGATCGCCGGATGGTCCGCATTGGACTCCGGCAGCACGAACATGCCGGACAGCTCGCCTTGATCGTCGTCGCTCACTTGCACACCAACTTGCTTGCGATGATGTAGAAAGCGCCGAGCATGAACGCAACGACGGCGGCCGCTTGGACCGCCGCGATCAACCAGTCAAAGAATCCGCGCATGCCTGCACCTCCCATGCAGGCATTGTTCCGTCACGACCGCTCGTCGCAGCCCGGCGAGAGGAACTTGTACGCCACGCGGCGCGGCGCCGGCGCAGTCAGGCCTGTGAAGTGCGTCGGCGGGTTTGCGAGTGCGTTGTCGACTGCATCGCAGACGCGCTCCCGAGCCCGCTCCAAATCGCTCACCACCTGTGCCGCGACGTCCCAGTCTGTTGCGGCCTCGAGTTCAGCGAGTGACGCCGACTTCAGCGGACCGTAGAAGCGCGGCGCGCTATCCCACTTGCGCGCGAACGCCTCAACCTCCGCCGGCGTCATCGTGCGCGGAGGCACCAGCGCCGCCATGCTGAACGGCCCCGGCTTTGCTGCGCGATCGCGGCGCCGGCGCATGGCGTCGCGCACGTCCGAGATAAACAGCGGATTCTCTACGCCGCGCGCGCACCGCTTCAGGTGATCTAACGCGGCAACGACGTCAGGAAACTCGGAGAACCAGCGCTCAGCCTGCGAGCACTCGACTCGCCAGCGCTCGAGCTCCTGCAGCTCAGCGCTGGCGACGGCCCAGGCGATCGATCGCTTGAGCCAGCCGATCACGTTTCGGCCCGGTTCATGCGCCACGAATCCAGCTCGTTCAGCGCGGCAGTCATACGGTCAGCCGGACTGGCCGCGATCACGAGCGCCTGCTTCAGCGCGCGGGCGTTCGTCTCGACCTGGCGCAGGTACACGACCTCGTCATTCAGCGCCGGCGCGCGCTCGGACCAGAATGACTCCGCGCGCTGCTGGGTTTCGTGCTCGGTGATCAGCTCGAGCACCAGCGCGCGATCGATCTCGCCGTTGGTGTCTTGCGCCATCTCGCGCAGTTGGTTCAGTTTGGTTGCATCCATTCCCATCTCCTCAGGTGCGCAGGTGCGCGTAACGTTTCGCCGTATCACGGCAGACTTGAATCACTCGATCGGTAACGCTCGTGTGCGTCGCCGGACTCAGCGGTTGGTCGATATGGTCGCGCGCTGCGTTGAATGCAGCGGCGCGCACGATGCGCAGCAGGCGACGCATCCGGAACTTGGTGCGTGTCGCCACCGGCGCCGAGCGCGCAATCTCCAAGGTGAATGACATGGTGTCGCCGGAAACCCTGGCGGCCCTAACGCGGTAGTTCACGCGGCCCTCCGCTTGACGTACACCTCGACCGGCCCGAGCTCGATCACGTGCTGGCCGCGCGGCGCGCGCCAGACACCGAAGCGCCAGCACGTGATGCCGCACCAGACCAGTTTGAGCGTGCGGCCCTTCACGCCGGCACCACGTCGCCAGTCATCACAACCATCGGCGCGGTAAGCGTGATCCCGTCGCGGCTGATCGTCACAGTTGCGTTTTCCGCTGTGATAGTCGGTTGACTGCGCAGACGGTCGATCTCCATCTTCAGCGCGCCCTGCGTCATCTGCAGCATCTGAATCTCGAACTCCCTTCTCGCGAGATCCTGATGCAGCGCGATGCGCTCACTCTGCAACTTGTCCGCCTCTGCGACCACTTCGCGCAACACGTCGCGACCGACGATGAACTGCGTATGCGTTACCTCGTTGTCTAGGCGCACGCGGATATGCTCGATTGCTTGACCCACTGAAATCTCCCTTACATGCGCCCGATCAGCGCCCGGCGCGCAGCGTAATTCGTTGAAACCCGCGCCACGTCTAGGCGCGCGGGGAATGTCGAACTGATTTACTGTCTGTTAGCTGCTATCCGACCGGGTTATGACCCAGCGACCGAGGTGCGCCGTCCGCCGGATTCGGGCGACGAGCCGGACGTTCCTCAGCCACCCTATCCTCTGCGTCGTTCTCCGGCGTTACGTCGCCCGTTTCGATGTATCGCGCGAGCATGTCGACCTCGCGCAGATACGCGTCGATATGTCGGCTTTCCGCAGCCAAGTGCTCGAGCGCAAGCTCGCGCGCCGCACGGCTCGTTCCCCGGGCCTTGGCCTTTGCCGGCGTGATCGGCCGATAGCAGTTGGCGAATGCATCCGGAGCCATGTAGCCCGCACAGTCCTTCGTCCAGACTACGTAATAGCCTCCGACCTGCGGATTATTCGACGACATGAAACTGTCCGAGACCTCGATCGGCTCGTACTCGTCGCCTTCAGGGATGACAAGGTAGGTTCCGTCATCGCGCTCGCGCAATGCAGCGATCTTCACAGCCGACACTTCGCCGAAATACTCGTATCGCGTAAAGTCGCTCATGCCGGCTCTCCCTCGCGCTCGACGACGGTTGCTGCTACGTCGACCGTGTCCGGATCTCCTTCCCAAAGGTTCACGCCGTCCATCCGCTTGTAGCCCTCGACGAACGCTTTCATCGGCGAGAACGACCGGTAGCCGTCGGCATAGACGACGAAGTAGCCGCCCGCCTGCGGACGATGCTTCTCGACGTACTCGCGCTCGACGACGAACGGCGCATAGCCCTCGTCGGCCGGCGTGATCGTGAGCGTCTCGAGATCAATCTCCGCGATCTTCAGCGCCCACACCATCTTGCTGCACACGTAGCGCGGCATTTCTCTCATTGCTTGATGCATGGTTTCTCCAGAGACTCGCCAGCGCGCGCCGGCGAGGATTGAATGATCAGGTCACGACTCGATCGCG
Organism: Paraburkholderia sp.; assembly: GCA_036383775.1. Lineage (GTDB taxonomy): Bacteria > Pseudomonadota > Gammaproteobacteria > Burkholderiales > Burkholderiaceae > Paraburkholderia. The sequence continues at coordinate 20,226 of DASVNP010000020.1, forward strand.
AGCTCGTCGGCCGCCAACAGCGCCGGACTTTCCTGCTTCACCTGCTCGAGCGCATACTCGATCGCACGGAACTGCTGTTGCAGGCGCTCAATTTCCGCGTTGGCGTTGAGACGCGCGGCCGCGCGGCGCGCCGCATCCTGGATCTGCCATGCGGCCGCGTCCGACTCCAGGCCGAGCACGCGCGCCAGATCAGCACGCGCCGCATCGACCGTTGCGGAATCTTCGCGAGCTCGTTCCTTCGCCGCGTCGACAATGCGCCGATACTCCCGATTCGCATCGTCCGCAGCGCTTCGCACACGATCGGTCGCTAGTTCGAAGTCGTATCGTGCGTTCGCGCGTTTCGCGAGCAGATCACCAACGTCCGCGCCCAACTTCTCACGCAGGCGCAACTGCGCGCTGTATGCATCGCGAATGCTGCTCCGCGTGTCGGCGTCGACGGTCCGCAGGCGCCCGAGCCCATCGATCAGCAGCTTGATCCACGCGTCGCGCGGCAGGTTGTCGACTGCCTTGAGCGTTGGCCCCTTGACCGAGCGCCAACCCGCCTCGCCGCGCGTCATCAGCCCGCAGCCTGTCGGCACGTCCTCTTTCTTGATCAGCCCCGCCGGCACGCAGAACACCACGCCAGCCGAATAGCGCAGGTACGACGTCCATTTGCCGGCCGTCACGTCGCGCCGGAAGTCGGCCACGCTGATCTTGACCTCGTATGCGATCGGCTGAAACCGTGCGAACGAGCACGGCACGGTATAGACGTCCGGACGCGGCGAACCGGCCGGCCCGAGCTGCATATCGGTCCAGACAAGCCGGTCAGAACCACCGCGCAGGTGCGCCGCCAGATCAGCAGCGAGATCATCGTGTTTCCAACTCATGTTGTTTCCTCGAATAGATCAATCTGCGGCGACGGCTCGCAGACCTTGCGCACAGCCTCAGCGGCATGCCACGACGCCTCAATGCGCGCGCGGGCGATCTCGACGTATTCCGCCGTCATGTCGATGCCGATGAACCGGAATCCCTCACGCATGGCCGCCTTGCCCGTCGAACCAGAGCCCATGAACGGATCCAAGACGACGCCACCAGCAGGCGTGACGAGACGGCACAGGTAAGCCATCAGGTCGGTAGGCTTGACCGTCGGGTGCGTGTTGCCCCTGATCTCGCCGGCGGCCGCCATAACCTCGACGTCGCGCAGCGTTGTGCCCTTCTTGAACTGCGGCCCCGGATCCGGCAGGCCATGATTGCGATCGGCGCGCGATGCCTTGGCGCAGTAGAAGAACCGCGCGGCCGATCCGGTGTCCAGCCGACGAGCGCCGGGCTTCATTGCGAAGTTGGTGCCGCCAGCGTCCGCATAGACGCGCTGGGCGCTCGCTTCATGCCCGCGCCCCATCGGGTTGTAGACGTTCTGCGTCTTCCTCGACACGGGATCGATCAATGCCTCACCCTTCTGGCCGGGCGCCGACGGAAACGCCTGCAGCACTTCGTCGCTTCCATCGTGAATCACGTTGGCGGGCCAGCGGCCGAGCTCGAACTCCACCGCGCGATCCTGCGCCTGCTCGACCGTCAGCGGCACACGGCAACCGTCGATGTTCAGAGCGCCCGTGCCGTGCTGCAGGACGTTCTCCGCGACGGTGCCCGCGAACGGCTTGCGCGCGACGCAGATCGGCTCCCACGCGGGTTTCAACGCGGTGCCCCATCCCTCCCAATCGCCGCCGAGATTGCGCGACTTCGGAAAGCCAGAGCCGTACAGCCAGCCGATCTGATCGCGGACCTCAAACCCAGCATCCTCGATCGCGCACACCATGCGGTGCTGCGTCCGCGTGCCGCTGAACGCGAGCAGGTGACCGCCCGGCTTCAGCACGCGCAGGCATTCCTCCCACATCGCGGTGTTGTGCGCAATGTCGCCGCCGTCCCACGCCTTGCCCATGAATCCCTTGTCGCCAATGCGCGCGCGAAGATGCGGCGTGGTCGCGTCGCCGGCCCTATGCGAGCCGCGCGCATTGCTCGTCAGGTGATACGGCGGATCCGTCACGATCGAGTCGACCGACGAATCCGCCAGCGTGGCGAGCACGGCCCTGCAATCGCCGAGATGCAGCGTGTAGGGCGTGCCGTTCATCCGACAATGTCCACTTCGACGGCTTCGATCTTGTCCAGCGTCAGCGCCTTGATGACGGCCGCCAGGTAGATCGTCTTTGCTTCTTCTTCGCTGTGCGCCTCGATCTCGAGCGCCGGCAGGTCGTCGCAGATCGAACAGTCGTACAGCTTTTTCCCAGAGGTAGGCGCCGGCGACTTGCCGATTGGGTACGTGGGATAGATTGATGCGCTCATTCTTGATTACCTTCTTTTTCTGTTGCGCCCGACTTGCGCCCGGCATCTCAGGTTGAACCACGGAAAGGCCCGCCGGATAAGGCCCGGCAGGCTTCAAACATCACATCTTGAATCTGTTACTTGACCGACTTCAGCGCGCGCGCCTTGCCAGTCTTCTTCGCGGCTGACTTCGCCGCCCCTTGCGCTGCAGCGAGGTCAGCCGCCGCAGCACGCGCCTGATTAGCCGCCGCCAGCTTGCCGGCCGCGTCATGAGCCGCCAGCACATCGCCCGGCTCCTCGATCGACACCTTGAGCGCCACGCGGGCCAGGTATTGCGCCTTGAGCTGCTCGAGCGCGCCGAACACGCCGGCGTAGCCGATCGCGTGGTCCACCGCGCAGGCGTCGATCGTTGCCGCGAGGCGCCGCGTGAGCTCCTCAGCCTGGATGAACGGCTTGCCAGACGGATCGACTACTCGTGGCGGCATGGCCGGGGCTTGCGTTTGTTCTTGACCTTCCATCGCAACTCCTTTAGTTATCCTACTTTTGTAAATTGGTCCCACTCGCCTCAAAGTCAAGCCCGCTATACCGCCTGGGCCTGCTCCGCGATGATCTCCGACGGAAATTCAGGCGAACGCTCACCATTCACGGTGCAGCGCACGCCTGCATCCTTCCCGCCCTTCAACTTGATCCCACAGCAGCAGATCGAAACCGTGCCCTTCCCATCCCGCTCGACGCCGCACTGGGCACAGCGATACACGTGCCGATGGTCGAACGTCTCGCGATACAGCACACGCCCGAAGCACGCCCGGCAGCAATGGTCGGTCATCTGCCAGAACGGTTTGTCTTTCGATTCGTCCATCACCAGAGCCTCAGTTGTGCAGGTATGCCGCGAATGTCGCCAGAGAAGCCGAATCGGACCGCGTCCTTGCTGTCGCGCAGCGCGGCGATGATCAGCTCCTCAGTGTCGACCGTCAGCGGCATGTAGAGCGCTTTAGGGGCATTGCCAGCCATGTAGCGGATCCGGCGCGGCTCGAGCTTCGCCAGCTTGATCGGCGCGGTGCCCTTCGCGTTCTTGCCGATCAGGTATTCCCGTTGCCGGTTGTAGCAGGACACGCAGAGATGCTTGCCGATCAGGCGCGGCACGCCGGTATGGCAGCGCCCGCAGATCGTCATTCCCTTGAGCGGCGACATGCTCGCGGCCGTTTCCCCTGCATGCAGCGCGCCCAACGGACACACCTTGCAGCGGAAACGGGCCTCGCTCCCCTCATGGTTCCCTGCGCGCCACATGCCGGCACACGCCTCAGTGCTCAGCGTGGCCTTGTACCTGTCGCACGTGAAGTGCTTCACGCCCGGCAGCTCAGCGATCTCGAAGTACTCAGCCACCGCGCCCTCAGTTGATCAAATACGAGTAATCATTATCACGACTTTTTTAGATTTTCGCAAGCGTCAAGATAAGGCCTTAAAAATACCCTGTTCGGTGCATTGGATAACGGGATGCCTGCTAATCGGCCCTATTCATCATACGAATGCACGGGTTTTTACCAGCTCGACGCCCAATGCCGGCCCGATACCCTCAGAAACCACGGTTACCACACCGATACCAGACATGGTATCCGCTGAAAACCAAGCCAGATAAGGCTCACAGCCAGATAGATACTAAGATACCTATATTAATAGATATAGATATATATATAGGGTTGTATGTATTACATGAGGGGTATATATCATGGGTAGTGTGTCCATATATATATTGTCGGAAAACTTGGTATCCGACGTATCTCGGTAACTTTTCAATCAAATCAATCACTTACCCGATACAAGACGGTAACCAGTGGTATCAGCTCGCCTGTCGAGCCCCTCAGCCGATACCATCAGATACCATCATGGTATCGGCTAAGTGCTTGATTTACATAGCAAGATACCAAAATCTAGCCGATACCATGAAAACATAGTTCGGCAAAGATACCACCACCGGGTAGGGTCTGCACACCCCCGACAAAATTACTCAAAAAAGATTGTGCGTCCGCGCGAACATCGCCTATACTCCGATCAACTTAATCAAATTTGAGTATGCGACAGATCATGGATGCGACCAAAAACCAGGACGCCCGCGCGAAGTACGATGCCTCCCTCGAGGTGTTCCGCGCCGCAGCCCGCACCTACCGCGAAGTGACCGAGGCGTATCGCGCCCGCGAGATCGGCGACACCGACTACCTCGACGCGCGCCGCACGTTCGGCCTGGCGCAGGAAGCGGCCGACATCGCCGAAGCCGAGTACGTCGCAGCAACCCGCTAAGCCGCACCACCCAGCCCGGGGGTGCCGGGCGCCACGCAAACGGGGAACAACATGTCACCAACTGAGTTTGTCATCCGCGCGAAGGTGCGGGGCGCCGCCGCGCTGTATCTGCGAGCGCTGCGCAACGGCACGCAGAACCTGCAGGACTTCATCGCCGACCTCGAGCAGCAGATCGCGCACCGCGCGCTGTTCGACACGGCGGCCCGCGCGCTTGCCGCTGCAATCTATATGGCTGGCCCCTGAATGCGCACGCTTCGCCACCAGCAGCAGATCGCGCGCGCCCTCCTCGTGCACGGCGTATCCGGAGAGATCCGCGTCACTGAGGCGAACGAGATCGCCGTCGTGCTGGACGATCCGCGCCAGCTCGTCAAGGTGACTGCCCTGATGGCTAAGCACTTTCCAGGCGCCACGCGCGTCTTTTGCCCCATCGTTTGACCGCAACCCGAGGACTCCCCTCATGTACACCGTGAAATTCCGCCAAGGCGATCGGTTCGTCATTGAGCGCTACCCCGACGTCGACTGGCGCAACACGCGAGCCATTCAACTCGTCACCGACGGCATCGCCGTTACTCTCTCTAAGACCAAATGAGTGCAACTGTAACCAAACAGCCGCCGATGGAGCGGTACGACGTGCACGCCGCGCGCGGCGAGTGGGCCGCCACGATCGCGCTGCGCGAATGGGTGCGCCCGAACAATCGCGGCAACGAACTCCACGGCGGTGAGATCCTCATCAATTCCGACTGGGGCGGCCCCTACGCCTATAGCTGGGGAAACATGGGCTCGCCCCTGAAACAGTTCCTTTGCCAGATCAGCCGCGACTACATCATCACGAAACTGACGAACGGTAACGACACCGAATTCGACTTTGACGCGTCGCTCGCGGCAGTCAAGAAAGAGATCCTGCGCATGCGCAAGGAGCGCGAACTGTCCCACTTTCAGGCGCGCATGGCGATGGACGACATTCCCAGCGAGGACGAAGGCCAAGACCAGTTCATCCGCAGATTGTGGGACATGGAAGCGTTCAGGAACGGCGACCCGCCGACCGAATTCGTCAAAGAGCGCGAGTGCCCGCAGATCACCGGCTTTTACAAAAACGTCTGGATCCCTTTCACTGACCACCTAAGGACTGAACTCGCATCATGACGCCTATCGCTTTTCGCCAGATGCTCGAGGAGCTCGACCCGCGCGCGGCCGCAGAGCACTCGACCTTGAATCACCACGTCAACGGTATGAACTATCTTTGCCTGCATCGCAGCGAGCGCATGACAGTCAAGATCTATTTCATCGACGCCGTGCTCGTCAGCCGAAATCCGGGCGATTACCTGGTGACACCCCACACTCACCGCTACGCGTTCGAGAGCACCGTGCTCGCCGGCGAGATCGATCATGTTCGTCTAGCCGAGAACACTTGCGACGAAGGCGAACCGTATGACCGATTCATCTACCTGCCCGAAGATCGCAAACGCATCGAAGCCGGATCGCTGCACCTCGTCGAGATCGAACGCAAGACCCACACGGCGGGCAGCGACTACTGGAACGACACGCGCGACATTCACACACTCGCCGTCTCGCGGCGCCCAACCTTGCTCGGCCTCGTTCAATTCGGCGACACCGTGCGTAACTCCGTCGTGTACCTGAAGCCCGGCGCCGAGATGAAGTATCCGAAGTCGTACACCCCGACGACGATGCAAGCCGAATACCTGCGCCGCCTCGCGCTTGATCAGATGGACCGAGATGCCTAAGCCCCCACTCGCGCGCGAACGGATCCTCGAGCTGCTCCGCGACAGCGGAAAGATGACACGCGACGCCATCGCCGAGGAACTCAGCATGTCGCCCCTGACTGCAAAGGCCGCGCTACGCAGCGCGCACGACCTCAAACTGATCTATGTCGCCGACTGGTACACCCCACCGATCGGCCAGCGCGGTACGCAACAACCGATGTTCGCGATCGGCAACAAACCTGACGTGCCGCTCAAGGTGAAACCGGTTAGCGAATACTATCGCCGGTACCGCGCGAAGAACTACGCTAAAGTGCTGATCAAAGAGGAGATCCGCCGACGCGGCCCAGCCAACCCTTTCACGCAACTCATTACCCAATGCCGATCAGCACCGAAGAAGCAGCGAAGCGCCAGGGCGTGAGCAAGCGCCGGATCCAGCGCCTCATCCAGGAGAATCGCATCCCGGGCGCGGTGCGCCTGAACCGCGATTGGATGGTGCCCGACGACTTCATTGTGTTGCCGCCGGAGCATCCTAAGCCCCACCCCGCTCAGAAGATCAGCACGAAGGCGCCGCAGTCGTGACGACAGCATACGTCTGTACAACTACAGGCGTATGTTATGACTGTCAAAGTCCCAGCAGAACAGTTTGAGCGCATCGCGCGCAAGCACAACTTCAACGCGTACGCGACAGCTAAAGAGCTGGGCCTCGATCACTCGAGCGTCATCAAGCGCATGCGCAATCTCAAAGAGCGGATCGGCGAGCAGCCCGAACAAGAGCTCGAACCGGCGCCGCCCGGCGCGTACCGCGACCCGGCCAATCCGAAGCGCCTCATCCCCCTATCCGAAGATCAGCGCAAATTCCGCGCCGACTGGACCCCGCAGGACTGTATCGACGAGCTGGTGCGGATCGCCAAGCAGGACGAAACACGCGTCGTCACGCGCAACTATTTCCGCGTGCACTCCGACATCTCCGAGTCCACCTGGAATCGCCACTTTGGGACGTTCGAAGAATTCAAGCGCCAAGCCGGCCTGAAACTCTCGCGGCACGCGCACGTGCTCGAGCGCAATATAGCCAAGCACGCGAGCAAGGACGTGCAGCGCTCCATGAACGAGCAGAAACGCGGATGGGAGGACGTCTATCTGCGGCCGAGCTCGAAGCGCTTTCAGACCGTGCTCGTCGCGTCAGACATCCACGATATCGAGTGCGATCCGTTCTGGCGCCGCTGCTTCGTCGACACCGCGCGCCGCGTGCAGCCGGAGAAGATCGTCATCAACGGCGACGCGCTCGACCTGCCCGAATTCGGCAAGTACGGCGTCGACCCGCGCGAGTGGGACGTCGTCGGCCGCATCAAGTGGCTTCACGCTTTCCTCGAAGATCTGCGTCTCGCCTGCCCCGACGCCGAGATCATCTACATCGAAGGCAATCACGAGGCGCGCCTGATCCGCCACCTGGGCGAAGCCACGCCGGCACTCAAAGTCGTTCTGTCGGATCTGCACGGATTCACGGTGCCGAAGCTGCTGGGCCTCGACGCATACCAGGTGAACTACATCGCGCGGATGGATCTCGCAGCGTTCACCGAGCGCGACATGAAGAAGGAGCTCGCGAAGAATTACCACGTCATGTACGACTGCCTCATGGCGCACCACTTCCCCGAAGGGCGCCATATGGGCGTGCCGGGCTTCAACGGGCACCACCACAAGCACATTGTCTGGCCGTTCTACTCGCCGCAGTTCGGCTCGAGCGAATGGCACCAGCTCGGATGCGGGCACGCGCGCGCCGCGACGTACTGCGCCGGCGAGAAGTGGGCACTGGGCTTCATGCTGTGCCACGTCGACACGGAGAAGAAGCACACGCAGTTTGAATACGTCGAGCTGCGCGACCACGCGATGATCGGCGGCCGCTTCTACCAGCGCACCGCCGACGAGATGATGGGATCCTGAAAATGGGCGCGCCGGTATTCAACATCGCGACATACCACCCCGACGCGCCAGGCCTCCACATGCTGAATACGAACGGGGCAGGAAACCCGCTCGCCGCAGAAGGCCGATTGTGGTGCACCTACGACGACGTGCTGAACCTCATCATGCAGGTGCAGTACTCGACGCGCCAGCAGGTGACGAGCGAACTCACGCAGCAGCCTGCAACTCCGCCGGCGCGGCGCCGCGCGAAGCGTTGAACACATCAAGGCAGAGCCCGAAGATCAGCATCGGGCCTGCCTTACTGAACATCTCCGGATCCGCCGGAAACCAGCCGAGCCCCGCGAGGAACCCCTCAGCGTAGCGCACCGGTGGAAAATCCTCGTAGCGCAGCGACCCGGACCATTGCTCGTCGACGAACCGATAGATCCGCGCCGCGCGCTGAATCACCGGCCCCCACGCCGCGAAGTCCGCGCGCACCTGATCGCGCAGCTTGCCCTTCTCGAACTCCGCCATCTGCGATCGCTCGCAGTACAGGTCGAAGTCCTGCACGAACCCGGCCGGGACAGAGATTTGGGCAGCCATTACGCCACCGCCGGCGGTGCGCCGATCGTCAACGCGGCGACGCCGCTCCCGAACAGCGATTGCTGGCAGCTCGGGCACGCGTACGTATGGCCCTCGATATACGCGTGCGCGCCGCGCGCCTTGTCGCCAGCCACGCGCAGCGCTACCGTTTCCGCATGCCCCTCCTGCTGGCACATCGACTTGCACAACTCGTAGCCCACACCGGTAGGCATGTCTGCGCGCGGGCAGACCGACTGCGGATTGTGGCACCAGTTCTCGCCGACGATTCGCTCGCCGCTCGAGGTGATCAGGGTACAGCGCACCGTCGCTTTAACGCAGGGACCAATCATTTTCTGAGCTCCGCATCTATGCGCCGGCCAATCCAGCGCATTACAGGTACCGCCATAGAATTCCCGATTGCCTTGTAGCGCGGGCCGTCGGCCGCAGGCTTGCCGCGCACGGTCACCGCCGTGTGACCATCCGGAAAACCCTGCAACCGCTCGCACTCGACCGGCATGAGGCGCCGCACGCGAACACCACCGAAGGCAATCGGCGGCTCTGCCTTTCGCGGCAGCGTATGGCACAGCTCCGGCGTAGGCTTGCTGCGATTGCCAGCGCTCGTTATTTGCAGAGGATCGAAGACTGATACCGCTTGAAGCGCAAACGTCTCCACTTCAAAATCAAGGCGTTGGCCTTTCGCCGTGAGGCACGCGGCGACGTCGAGACTTCCGCTTGTGCGGCCTCCGCCGTACGCTTGGATATGCCCGGCGATCGCGTGATCGACGTCGCAACCGCCATCAGTGCTTCGTAGAGTGCCGGCGGCAGCGTCTTGCCCCTCCGCTCTGCGCGGCGCAGAATCCCGGCGCACGCCTTCGGACTCAAAAAGTACTTTTCCGGGATCGAACCCGTCTCGAGCACTTGCGATAACGAACACACGACGGCGTCGTTGGGGAATTCCGAAATATTCGGCGTTAAGGGTCCGCCACGCGACTGCTCTTTTGGGTCCAAGCACATAACCAGCGTTCGACCATTTGCGCCCTGGAGGCTGGAGCGGCACATCTTCTCCGGCCAGTGCGCCGAGAAAGCAACCAAAGGCGTTGTCTTTTGTGGAGAGAACACCTGGGACGTTTTCCCAAGTGATGACGCAGGGAGGTTTTCCTCGAAAAGATCGGGCTGTGTCGATTGCATTGGCGAGCTGGACGAATGACAGTGTGAGTTGACCGCGCTGATCGGACAGGCCGCTGCGCAGACCGGCGATGCTGAATGCCTGGCACGGCGTACCACCGACCAGCACATCAGGCGCCGGGACGGATCCGGCGATAACTTGCGCAGCGATCGCCGTCATATCGCCGAGGTTCGGCACGTCCGCCCAGAGCTGCTCGAGCACCCGCACCGGAAATTTCTCGATCTCAGCGAACCACGCCGCGCGCCAGCCCAGTGACTCCCATGCCGTCGACGCCGCCTCGATTCCCGAGCACACCGAACCATACGTCAGCGCTGAGGACTCCTCAGAGCCATGCGGCGCCGCATCCTGAAGTTGGCGTTCCATCTCAGAACTGGCCCTCCGATGTCGGCTCCGCCGCCAGAATCGGCGCCAGCGGGATCGTGATGCACTTCGCCTGCACGCCGCTGAACTTCGCCGGCTTGTGCTCGTTGCGCGTCGCGCCCTTTACGCGCAGCAGCGCGCCGCGCAGATCCGCCTCATACGGCGAACCCGCGACAAGCGAACGCAACTGCTCGGACCGGTTCGCGATCAGCAGCACCGTTTCGCGCACCTTCATGCCGTGACGGCCGAGCAGCGCCTCAGCATCGCTTTTCGTGACGACGCCGACCTTTCCATCCTCCATCGCCACTGCCTGGATCAACTCAGCGACCGAATACCGCGCGCCCTGGTGCGGGATCAGCGCCGCCAGCAGCGTGCCGAGCGCGCCCTGTGCCTCGTCGGTTTCGTTGTTCTCGCGATGCTCCGACCAGTCGAAGCCCTGAATCATCGCCTCAGCCTGCTCGAGCGTGGCCTCATCGCTGCAAATCATCGACCAGCAGCCCGCGAGCAACGTGCCGTATTGATCGCCGTCGCGCTGCGAGCCGAACGACTTGGCGGCCGCCGTCGCGAACACCTCAATGTTCTTCTGGATCGTCGGCAGCATGTTCAGCGCGCGACGCATGAGGCGCCCGGCGATCGTCTTGTCGCGCGTGATCGTCGTGTACAGATCGTCCTTCAGCGTCGTCCAACCTTCCGCCGCGTTATCGTCTTCGCGCTTGGGGCGCAACGACATAACGGTCAGGCGCTCGACGTCGGCCTGATGTTTGATTGCAACCTGAATCGACGCGAGACAGAACATCGAGCGGATATGAAACGACATGGCTTCGCCGCCGGCGGTGCCCTTGAGCGTGCGCGCTTCGGATTCCGTCGACGCCTGCCGGATCAGCGACAGCACGTTCTGGATCCGGCGAATGTCGCCCTCCTCATTCGATTCGGACTCGTCGAACAGCACCGGCCGCGCATCGTTCTTCAGCCACTGGCGGATCCCGGCCTCCGAGCTGTTACCCTGCGCGAACAGCGACGAGCCGTTCATGAGCGGGTAAACGTACTCGTTCAGCACAGTCGACTTTCCGCAGCCGGCGCCGCCCGTCAACCAGACGTGCGGACGCCAGTGCAGCGCGCCGCAGATCGGCGCCAGCATGGCAAATCCAGCGAGCAGCGCAGCCGATCCCGGCATCGTCCACCGGAACCGCGTTGCGAGCTGGAACAGCTTCTGGCCGTCCTCATCGCTGAGCGGATCCACCGCAGGCTCCGGCAAAGCGATGTCGATTCCGTACGCGAATCGGGATTTGATATTCTCGAGCTCGACCATCTCGCCGTCGACCGTCAGCCGGCCGCCGTGATGGAACACCGTGCGCCCCTCGTCGATCCACGCCCCGCGTCCGCGTCGGCGGCTGTTGTCGTAGATCCCTTCGGCGATGCACGCGCGGATCAGGAAGTTGACCGCCGCGCGCTTGTTGATGCCGCCCTGCTTGCCGCCGGAGAAATGCAGCTCCCACCAGTTCAGCGGTGCCAACTCGAGCAGCCCGTTCTCAGAGAAGTCCGACTTCGTGATCTCCTTGACTTGCTTCGACTCGTTGTGGAACAGGAAATACTTGTCGTCCTTGTAGCCAAGGAGACGGAAATACGTGTTGTCCGTCGGACGATCCAATTCATCGTCAGCCCGGGGCGCGGGCGGTGCAGGCTCCGACGGCGCGGATTCGAAGAACATCAGGCCAGGCAACTCCTCACCGGACGGCGCGTCGAGCACTGAAGTACCCTCCGCGCCCGGGATGTCTTCCCACGGCGGAATCACATCGGCCGGCACCTCTACCACCGCCGGCGGATTCAGCGTGTTGGCAATCACCGCGCGGACAGCATCATCACCCTCGAGCTTCATCAGGTCGTTGAAGTCGTTGGGACCTTTGACCTTGCCGGCCGCGTTGGCGACGCCCAGCGACGCATCGAACTCAGGCATCGCCACCAGCGCACCGATAGCCTCGCGGACCTCGTTCGCACGCGTCAGACCAGGGTTCTTCACCGGCTTGAGCGTCCACTGATCATTGTCCGCGCAGACGATGATGGTCGCCTCCGGGAACCTCACGCGCATGGCTTCCGCAACCGGCAGCAGGTTCGGCGCGTCAAACGCCACGATCACGGCGTGCCCGGTCGCCGCGTGCAGCGATGCGCCCGTCGCGTAACCCTCGCAGATCAGGATGACCAGCTTGCCCTCGTGCTCGAGCGGCTTGCCGATGGAGAAGAACCGGCCGCGCTTGTCGGCGCCGCTCAAATAGTCCTTGTCGCGGCCCAGCTTCTTGTCGTCCGGCAGGATCGCCTGCAGCGAGCCGATGTTTTTTCCCAAGCCCCAAATCGGCACGAGCAGCGCGTTTTTCGAGACGACAGATACCTCGCCACTCGCCTGATCGACCTTTTCCCACATGCCGATGCGCAAGCCGTAGGACTGGATGCCCTTACGCTTCAGGTACGGGTGATCGTCGCCAGACACCGGCGTCGCCGCATCCCAAATGCGATTAGCCAACTCGGCGGCTGCCGCATGGCGCGCCCGCTCGTCGGCCTCGCGCCGCGCGCGATCGGCTTCCATTTTTTCACGGTAGGCGCGCTTTTCCTCCGCGCTCATCGGCGCGCGATCGATCCGCATCGACCAGGGAAAGGAGACGTCGTAGCCGTACTTGCCATTGTGACCGAACTTGCCAGCAGGCCGCTCGTCCGCATGCAGGATGTACCAGCCGTCCTTTACGTTCTTGCTGTCGCCGTCCGCGTGGATGCGATGGAGCTTACCGTCGGCGATGATGTCGGCGGGATTGACGCGGATGTCTTGCTCAGCCATCGCATCGACGAACTCCTCAATTGCCTGTGACTCGTGAACCACTTCATCTCCTGCCCTAGATGCGCCTGTCGAAACCCCAAAGGGGCAGCACGGGAAGCGCCGACAGTACGCGCTTATCAGATCGCGATTCCTATCCCGTGCTGTTACAACCTGTTACCCGCCACCGACGAAAAATCGTTACTTATTAATCTTTTTTGATCTATAAGTGGTAATATTTGCCGCGTCAAATGTGCGCTACCGAACTTACTTAGCAACATCTGGCGTAGGATTGTAACGGCGCGTAACGCCTTTGTTTGATCTTTTTTGAGTAAACTTTAGATTTAATTATTTGATAGAGAAACGTTTTAAATAGTCACTAACTATTTTCACGGCCGCATCTGCCGAGTTGGCAAAGCCGCCGATTCCGCCTGCCGCGATCACTCGCGCGATGAAATTCTTCTGCGCGGTGCGCCTGACACCGCCGCCCGATTCCTTCGTCTCGATCACCGTGAAGACCGCCACTTTGTGCCCGACCATCTCCGGCGTGACGACGATCGTCGTGAGCCCAACCAGGTCGGACGTCCCCTCGATGGCGTCGCCCTTCGGATCCGCAAAGCCGAGCGCGATCGGGCGCCCGTTCGGCACCACGACGGAACCGTCAGTGAGGCGATACGGCTTGCCGCCGCCGCTCACATAGCCCTTGCCGGTGTTGATGCGGAACAGGGTCGTGCCGAGCGCCGCGACGGCGAGCCACGCGCTGCGTAATACGTTGGACTCTTTCATGCGGCCGCCGCGTTCGAGTCGGCGATCAGGCGTGCGTCTTCCTCGAGTGAGGCGTGCTCTGCGCTCGCGCGCAGCGGCGCCAGCCATTTAACCGGGCGATCGTCGCCTTCGGGATAGGTGCGGATGAACGTGAGCAACATGACGATGTTGCAGAGGAAGTGACCACGGTGCGGCAGCTTCGATTCACCGTCGTTCTGCTCGCCCGCCATCATGCCGAACAGCACGTGACGCGCGGCGCAAGCAATCGGCACGCTCCACGCGAAGCCCTTGGCCCAGTTCCACTCGTCGTATTTAGCGCGCCCGTAATCGAACACGGCAGCACACTCATCCCACGCGGGACCGATCGCAGCGATCGCGGCGAGCAGATCGTCAATGCCACCGCCCTCCTGGAAGCGGGCCAGTGCGAACAGCGCACGGATCTCCGACTCGAACTTAACGCCGGACGCGCGCCGGGCCTGCTCTGCGATGATGCGCAGCGGAATGAGTTCAAGGGGGGCTTTGCCAGCGTTGTAGCGGGCAGCGGTGCCCTTTGTGGTGGAGGTGATGTCTCCGATACCGTGCTGGCCGGCGTTGGTCGTATGCATGATCTCTCAGGGCGTGGCGTTGATAAACACGCCCCGAGATCAGACCACTAGAACGGGATGTCCCCATCATCGGATGCGGGGCTCTTGTTCTGCTGCGTCGACGCGGGGCGTTGCTGGCGAGTGGACGAATTATTCGTGTCACGACCGCCGCCCGTCCCCTCCGGCTTCCCGCCAAGGAGCTGCATCTGGCTCGCCACGATCTCAGTCGAGTAGACGTCCTTGCCGTCTTTGTCCTGCCACTTGCGCGTTTTGATCGATCCCTCGAGGTACATCGACGTGCCCTTCTTGCAGTACTCCGCGACGACCTCCGCGAGGCGCCCTATGAATACCACCCTGTGCCACTCCGTCGCCTCCTTCATCTCCCCGCTCGCCTTGTCCTTCCAGCGATCTGTCGTTGCGAGTCGTATGTTCGTCACGGCGTCGCCGGACGGAAAATGCCGCATTTCCGGATCTGCGCCGAGATTGCCGACCAGGATTACCTTGTTCACTGATGCCATGCTCTTTCCCTTCTACGGTTATGTGTGACGCTCAGACGAGCGCCGGTTCTTCTTCGGCAAACTCACCCAGCGTGCGCCGCATGAACTCCTGGAACTTCACTTGCTCATCGTCTACTACGTCAAAGACGTCGTGCAGCCCTTCTGCGTCGACCTTGGCGAGCAACTGATCACGCCATGCGCGCAGGTCTTTCGGTTTCATCGACTTGACTGCGCCGATCGGCTTGCCGAACTCCGACAGAACAGACTTGCCCGTCCGAGTCTTCCACGCCTCGAGCCCAGCCGTGAGCCGCTCGATCAGGTCCGCTTTCTCGCGCCGCGCCTTGTCGATTTTCTCCGCGCGGCCGCGCGAGTAGCCGAGCACGTTGACCATCTCGTCGACGGTCTGCGCACGGCCCTGGTCGGCGCGCTGTTTCTGCTTGAATGCCGCTTCCATCTCCGGCGTGACCTTGCCGAGCTTGCCCTCGACCTGCTCGAGCTGGCGCGCGGCAGGCAGCGGGTAGACGAATTTGCAGGCAGGGCACACCGGCGCGGGCTCGTGCACGTGAAAGCACTTCGGACATTGCTTAACCGGGAATGTTTCCTCGTCGTCCGACTTTTTGCCCTTCCCCTTCTTTCGGCCGTCGAGCGTCCATTCACGATCCCAATGCGGCATGCCGTGCTTACGCTTGAACTCGCCGTCAACCATCGAGCCGATGTTGCCGACGTGATCGAGGAGCCAGCATTCAGTCTTGCCGTCTTCAGGACGCTCGACTCGCCCCACTTGCTGAAGAAATAAGGACTCCGAAGCGGTAGGGCGCAACATAATGCAGCATTGGAGTGCCGGCAGGTCATATCCTTCTGAAACCAGGTCAACCGTGCAGGCGCCCTGCAGCTCGCCAGTCTTCAGTTTCTTGTTGACGGCCGTGCGCTCCGCGTCGCTCATTACCGGCTCGCCGACCAGAAGCGCGAAACGATACCCGGCAGCGTTGAACTCATCACAAACGTGCTGCGCATGCTTCACGCTCGCGCAGAACACGATCGCGCGGGCACCCGGGCAGATCTCGGTATAGTGCGCAACGGCGGAACCGGTAATGTGCGGCTTGTCGACGCGCTCAGCGAGCTCCGCAGCGTTGTAGTCTCCGTCCTTGTTTTTACCAACACCCTTCAGATCCGGCGTATCGAACGAGCAATAGACCGTTGAGGCGATCAGGTTTCCGCGCCGGATCAGTTCAGGTTTGGAAGGTCCGAGCACCATCGTCTTAAACAGACCGCCAGCATGCTCACCCAAACCCTTTCCGTCTGTTCTCACCGGCGTGGCCGTAACGCCAAGCATCGGCGGCCGGCCGAGTGCCTCGTAACACCTTCCCCATTTGTTATCTGCGACCACATGGTGCGCCTCATCAAAAATGACCAATCCAAAATTCATCGGTCCTTTCTTAAGACGGATTAACAATGTGTCGATACTGGCGACCTGAATTAATTGGGTCGGATCCGGCGTGAAATGTGGGCTGATCAACCCGTGCTTAATCCCGAGCGACCTGAGAGAGGCCGATGCCTGGAGCAGAAGCTCCTTTCGGTGCACGATGATCACAACGGACGTCCCGCGCGCGGCCGCGCTCGAGGCGATGTAACTGAAGGTGTAGGTCTTGCCGCCGCCAGCGGGCAAAACAAAGAGTGTTGGGTGAAGCCCCGCCCTGAACTGAAGCCGGACCTCATCCACTGCGGACTGTTGATAGTCGCGTAGTGCGATATTTGTCATTTGAGTATTGAAGGCGCGGCGTAAATGGGTAGTCCACGCCCCTACAGTTAAGGGACCCCCATATTGCAGTCACGACGCAATCAGTCAGTGTCTCGAGCCTTGCTGGCGGCCCGAGCCGCTGCTATTTCAGCCTTCCTGTCTGCGATGATCTGCTCCATCTGCTCCACGAGCTGGATCGTCTTTGGCATCTCACGGCGCCACCGGTCAGGGGTCGCGCGGGATATGCCACCAATCTCACAGATCGAGGTGAAATTCAGGCCGACCTTCTTGGCCTCCTCCTCAATTCTGTCGACGCGCTCCCGGAAGACTTCTCCAAATGGCTTGCTAGACATGTTGCTCCTTTTGCTTTTCACGGTTGATTGCATTGTATCAAATTTGAGTAAGATTCCTACGGCTTTCGATTGATCGTAACCTTTTTTCACTAGCAGCGTGGGCCATTTAACAAAACTACGAAATTATCTTGTCTATTACTCAAATTTGATGCAGAATCGCCCCGCGTCTTATCTATTTTTGAGTAAGGACAGGCATGATTGACCCCACCCAGCCCGAGAAGTTACACGGGAAAGTCGACATCAGCAATGATGACTATCACGCTGGACCCGGCATTTCTAAGTCCCACTTGGACGAGGTTGCGGACAAGTCCATGCTTCACTACTGGCAAAAGTACATCAATCCGAATCGGCCGCCGGAGTTGGAAAAAGATCACTTACTTGTCGGGCAAGCCACGCATGCGGCGATCCTCGAGCCTGATTTGTTTACGTCCCAGTTTGTCGAGTCGCCTGCGTTCAATATGCGAACCAAAGACGGTAAGCAGATGTTTGCCAACTTTGTTGAGGAGAACCCCGGCAAGCAGATCCTGCACCCCGAGGATTACAAAATGTGCCTGGACATGCGGGACGCCGTCTATAGGCATCCTGTCGCACCAGGATTGCTCGCCGGCGGAAAGACTGAACAATCCTTCTACGTGACCGACAAGGAAACCGGCGAACTTATCAAATGCCGGTTTGACTTTCTGCAGGACGGTGGCGCCCTCGCGGTTGACTTGAAAAGTACGAAGAACGCCAGCCGGACTGGCTTCGCGAGGGACGCAGCTAATTTTAGATATGACATTGCTCCGGCCTGGTATTTCGACGTCTTGCGGCAACTCTACGGCGAGGTGCCGAAGCACTGGGTTTGGCTCGCCATCGAGAAGGAGCCGCCATTTGCAATAGGCATTTACTACGCCCGCCCGGCCGACGTCGCCCGCGCCCACGAGTGCGCCCGGCGCGATTTTAATCGAATTGTGACGGCCAAAAAAGAGAACCACTGGCCGGACTACGGCCAAGAAGCACTGCCGCTGGATTTCCCGAGCTGGATGAAACGCTAACGAATCGTTATTTGATCCACCTGACAATCATGCATATTGAACATATCAAAATCAGCAACATCCTTGGCGTCCAGGATCTGGAATTCTCGCCGTCCGGCTTCACGGAGATCTCCGGCCGTAACGGCACCGGCAAGACATCCGTCCTTGAGGCGATCAAGGCGACAATTAAAGGCGGGCACGATGCAACCCTCCTCCGCAATGGCGCCGAAAAAGGCGAAGTTGTCTTCGTGCTCGACGACGGCACGAGCATCAAGCGCCGCATCGGACCCAACACCAGCACTACGGACGTAACGCGCGACGGCAAGAAGGTGCCGCGCCCCCAGGAAGCGATCCAAGCCCTCACCGACATGCTGTCCGTCAATCCGATCGACTTTCTCCGCGCGCCGAAAAAGGACCGCGTGCGCGTGCTGCTCGAAGCGATGCCGATCGAGCTCGACGCCGAACGTCTGGCGGAAATCGCCGGCATCGAGGTTAGTGCCCAGCCCGGCTTGCATGCGCTGCACGTGATCGAAGCGGTCGCCAGGAACGTGTACGACCTCCGGACAGGATCGAACCGCGCGATCAAGGAGAAAGAGGCGACGATCAACCAACTCCGTCAGGCGATCCCAGCCGCGCCCGCCGGCATCGATGGCGACGAAAGCGCCCTACAGGAACAACTCGTCGCGATGGACGCCGCCAAGCAGGCAGAGATGGACCGCATCTCGACCAAACTCGTCGGGATCCGCAACGATACGCAGGCACAGATAGACGCGATCCGCGACAAGGCTCAAGCGGATATTGATGCGATCAAAGCCAAGGCTCAGGCGGATACCGATGCACTGCGCACTACCTTGGAAAACACCGAACGCGCGGCCGCCACGCAGCGCGAGCGCCAGACGCAGCGATTCGCCGACGAACGCACGCCAGTTGCGCAGCAGCTCGACCTGATCCGCAGCAACCGCGACCTGCACGCGCGCCGCGCACAAACGCTCGACACCATCCAGATCCTGTCCACCGAGCTCGAAGAACTTCAGGAAGAATCCGCCGGCCACACTCAGGCACTTGATGGTATCGCGCAGTACAAGTCGGATCTGCTCGCGAACCTGCCGATCCCCGGAGTCGAAGTGAAAGACGGCGAGATCTACCGCGCTGGCGTGCCGCTCGACCGCCTCAACACGGCGCAGCAGGTCGACGTCGCCGTCGAAGTGGCGAAGCTCCGCGCCGGCGGCCTGGGCGTCATTTGTGTCGACGGAATCGAACTGCTCGACACTGAAGCCTACGAGGCGTTCCGCGAGCGCGCTCTAGATAGTGGGATGCAACTATTCGTCAGCAAGGTAACAGACGACGGGTTCGCTATCACGTCGAATGGTTGATACTCTGAATAAATCGTAGTCCTACACTTGATCAAATATAATCAAATCAAGCTTTTAACCACGGAGTGAAAATGTCGTCAGAAATTCAACGCGCAGAGCAAAATAGCCCGTTCCAGAAGATGATGCAGACCGCGACCGGCACCAACGTCGGCGCCGTCTCGATTGAGTCGGAGCGCGCGATCGCGGAAGCGCGCGGGCAGATGCAGTTGGCGAAAATGTTCCCGCGCGATCTGAACGCGGCGTATGCCGAAATGATGGACGCCTGTAAGCTCATGGCACTCGCGAAAGTCGCGTTCTATTCGGTCCCGCAGGGTGGACAGAAAGTCACCGGCCCGTCGATCCGCCTCGCTGAGGAGATCGCGCGCATTTACGGTAACTTCGAGTTCGGGCATCGCGAACTGTCGCGTGTCGAGGCAACACCGGACTCGTTCGGCAAGAGCGAGATCGAGGTGTACGCATGGGACAAGGAGAAGAACAACCGGTCCATTCGTCAGATAACCGTTCTGCACGTTCTCGACACCAGGGACGGCCCGCGCAAGCTGCGCGACCAGAAAGACATCGATAACAAGATCGCCAACGTCGCCAGCAAACAGGCACGCGGCCGGATCCTGGCGTTGATGCCGAAGTGGCTAGTCGAGGCTGCTCAGGAAGAATGCCGCAAGACGCTCGCCGGCGACAACTCCGAACCGCTCGCTGTGCGCGTGCGCAAGATGACCCAAGCGTTCGCGCCGTTCGGCGTAACGACGGCGCACCTCGAGGGGTATCTCGGTGTAAAACTCGACGACATCCTCGTTGACCAACTCATCGACCTCACCGGCGTTTTCAATGCGATTCGGGAAGGCGCCGCGCCGTCGGAATTCTTCGGCGAAAATGCTGCAGCCGAACAGGCCGGTGCCGAACTCACCGCTCAGGCCAAGGCCTCGCTCGCCGCTGCGACGACGGCAGCAGCCACTCCGGCACGCGCGCCGCGCGCATCCAGAACCGCAGCTGCAGCAGCGCCTGCGGCCGAGGCACAGAAAGCCGAAGCCACCACCAAGGCCGAGCCAGCGCAGCAAGAACAGCCGGCGGCCGCAGAACAGCAACAGGCTGCGCCGGCCGACAGCGCGCCTGCGGCCGCAGCCGACGTGTTTTAAGCAGCGCGGAGCATAGCTAGACAAGGCGCCGGGATTCTCCCGGCGCTTTCAACAGGGGACCAACATGAAGTTCGTCGCACATCAAAAAGAATTCATGGAAACCGCCGGACAGGTCATTGATCGCCCCAACAAGGAACAGACCGAGCTCTACTTGCGCGAGATGCTCGAGGCCGTTGGCGAAACGATGATCGCGGCAAATCCGCTGCGCGCTGCGGACATACGCGGGCACATCTCGAAACTATCATCAATGGCAGTTACCTCCTCGCGCACAGACCGCGTTGGACTGTTCGCCAACCTGATCGGCGTAATGATGAACGCCACCGGCGTAGGCGTATCCGCCGGCCTGCCGCTATCGGCGGGCTGGAGAGAGGTACACCGCGCCCGTATGTCAACTTACGACGGATCGACAACAGCCACTCTAGCCACTCTGCTAGACCACGCCGCGTAATTAAGACCACAAAGAGAGACCAACCATGCCGAAGCTCACCAAGAAGATCGTCGAAGACACTCAGGCCACAGACAAGGACGTCTGCGTATGGGATTCCGAACTCCCCGGGTTCGGCATGCGCGTCCAACCCAGCGGCCGAAAGACGTATATCACGCGGTACCGTAATGCCGCCGGCACGCAGCGCAAGACAACGATCGCGCGCTGCACCGATGTGACAGCAGACAAAGCGCGCGAACTGGCGCGCAAGGTATTCGCCGCCGTCGCCGAAGGGAAAGATCCGGCCGCCGAGAAACACGCGATGAAGACCGCGCCGACGGTCGACGAGCTGCGCGCGCGCTATATGCGCGAGCACGCGGCACCGTTCAAGAAGTCCGGAAGCGTGGCGAACGACGAGATGCTTTGGCGCCTGCACGTGATCCCCGCATTGGGCAAGAAGCGTGTCGACGCTGTGACGCGCGCGGACATCCTGGCGCTGCACGGATCCCTGGCAGAGAAGGCCGCGACAGCTAACGCGTGCGTCGCGCTGCTCAGCAAGGCATTCAACCTCGCCGAGTTGTGGGGATGGCGTACCACAGGCAACCCGTGCCGCCAGGTGAAGAAATTCAAGATCCGCGAACGCGAGACCATCCTCGAGCTGGCGCAGATCTCCGAGCTCGACGAAACGCTCAATGCGATGGTTCGAGACGACGAGATCCCTCAGGCAATGGCCGACCTTGTGCGCCTCCTGCTGATCACAGGATGCCGCCTCAACGAGATCATGAGCGCCCGCCAGGAATGGGTAGATCGAGGCCGCCAACTCCTCCTTTTGCCGGATAGCAAAGTGGGCCAGCGGCGTATCGCCCTGTCGGCCGCCGCGCTGGACATCATCGACAAAATCCCCAAAGGTGAATGGCTGATACCCGGCCGCGTCGCCGGTGAACACCTGATGCACCCGCACAGCATGTTCAAGCGGATCAAGGCGCGCGCCAAGCTCCCGCTCGATCTGCGGCCGCACGATCTGCGCCACACGGCCGGGTCTATGGCGCACATGGCAGGACTCACGCAAAAGCAGGTTGCGACCATGCTGGGCCATAGGCAGCTTCAGACGACGGCCCGCTATCTGCATGGCTTCGTCGGCGACGACGCGCGCGCCGTCAATACCGTCGGCAACGTGATATCCGCGAATTTCCGACGAGATTCACCACAGGTCGCAGCGTAAAAACGAGCCCGGTTTCGACCGGGCTTTTTTTTGATCTTTTTTGGTTAAAAAACGTGGACGGCTTAATCATATTTGAGTAAGATTCGCTTACTCAAAAACGAGGAGCCAACATGAACAAGTCGGGACAACAAAATAACCGTCACACACCGCGCATGTCGCATATGTTCGGCAGCGTACGCGCGATGTTTGTCATCGGTACCGCAGAGACGCTGCTCGAGTTGCGCGCACGAAACGAACAACGTCTGGCGATCGCCAAGGCACAACCCCGAGGCCGCCAGGTATTCCGGCCCGAACTGAACGCGTAAGAGAGATTGGAATGTCGACAGAGGATATTGCACAAGAGGTCGAGGCGGCCGAGTGGGCGCGGAACAATCGTGTGCGCACGCCGCGCGCGATGTTTTCGCCGGGCAGCATCGGATATGGTCCGGCGGAATGTGAATCGTGCGAAATAGAGATGCCCGATCTTCGCCGCGCGATGGGCAGTTGCTTGTGCGTCGACTGCACCGAACGGGAGGATCTTCGCAAAAAGATACAGGGCGCCTAAGCGCCCCGCGTCTTGCCCCACCGGCCCGCTTACTGCGGGCTTTTTTGCGTCTGTGCCGCCTCAGTCGGATTCTGCTCGTGCCAGTCGATCAGCGCGTTCAGTTGGTTCCGGCAATCAGCATACTGCCCGGCGTTTTCCGCATGGTTGTCGAGGATGTCGGCGGTACCAATGCTGGACCTAACAAGATCGGCTTCGGCGGCCGCACCAGCAGGGACGCCGGCGGCTGCGGACACGTCATGTTTGACGGTAGGGTCGAGGGCGTCGTTGTACAACCGTACGAAGCCCCAAGTATAAATAGCATCAGGAATAGCGATAGACGGCGCACCGGCCTTCTCCTTATAGATTGTGGTCACCTTCGGAACTTCCTGAACAACCGTCAACGTGACCGTCTTGACGTTTGCCTTTGCCACTTCCAGATCAGAGGCCAGCTTGTCGCCGACCTGGTGTGCCGCGTCGAGCTTCTTTTGCCAAGCGTCGTCCGCCTTCTTCTGCGCGGCCGCGTACGTCGCCGCGTCGAGCTTGCCGCGCGTGCTATCGCCCTTGTAGTAGCCGAACGCACCGGCGCCCCCAATGGCGAGTACTACCGCGAGGATCACCCACGGTAGGAACGAGCCGCCAGCTGATCCGCCGGCGACCTTTGCCACATCCTCAACTGCGTCAACAACTCCGCTCATGGCGGTCTCCTTACGTATCGGTCCTAGCCTTAAGCGCGATGCCGCCCGCGAGCATCCCCAGGCCACCCAACATCGCGGCGAACCCGGTCGCAAAGGCCATGAAATCGAAATGGCCCTGGTAGGCCGCTAAGATGCCGGCGCCGACGTAAGTCGGGATGCCGCCGCCAGCCAATGCCAGACCGGAGACACGAAACGGGCAATAGCTCGTGCCGTTGTTCTCGGTCGTGCAATCCTTCAGGACGCGCTTGATCGTGTCGAACACGTCACACCCCCACTGCCTTGCAGGCGGCCGCGTAGAGCGCCTGCCGTTCAGGCCAGCCCAGCGGCATTGCCGGACTGTTCGCGTTGCCGAGATTGACCTTACGACTCGCCGCAAGGAAGTCACCCACATCCGCCAGCGCATTGATCCCGTTGCTAGACCAGAACCACGCAGCAGCGATCGCACCGTTTGCGGGCTGCTCGAGCAATTCCGGATGATTCACGAGATCCATACCGGTGCCGGCGCCACACGCCTTGTAGTTGCCCAGCCCGGTTTGCTGGATCGGGCCGCGACCGCGATACGTCCAGCCGTCCCCGCTCGCCTCGTCGCCGTTGCCGTTGCGACCGGCATAGCAGTTATTGGCGATCGCCTCCGGATCGTGCGCGAGCCCGTTAGCCTGCGCGTTCGGCACCTTGACGGCCGCTTTAGGATCGACCGAATAGCGGAAAGGCCAGCTATTCGCCAGACCCTGAGCGCTGTAATTCAGGTTCTCAACCGTCGCCGTGAGATGCGCGCTCTCAACGCCGACCGTCGCGAGAAAAGCGGCGAGGCGCTTTGGAGTGTTGATCTGGAACCGCGCACACGCGGCATCAAGGAGAGGCGCCCACACGGCAGCGGTTGCAGGCGTGGCGCCGCACGCGAGCTGGACGATCTGAGATGTGATCATGGCTTGTCGGCCTTTCCGTCGAGCCGCCGGTGCAGGCTGTCGAGCTTCGATGAGAAGTCGCGATTCATGTCGCGGATACCGCTCGTCAGCGCCTGAATCGCGCTGTTCAATCCCTCGATCGCCTGCGTGAGCGCGCCCTGGGTCACGTAGTGTTCGGCGACATAGAGTTTGTGATCGGCGAGCTCGCGCGCGACCGCTTCAAGCTTCTTGGCCGAGTCCTCCGAAGCCCTTGCGGAAGCGACGGCTGAGTCACGCACGACGTCATCAATTCTTTTGTCCGCGTCTTTCGATGCCTGTGCGGCCGCCCTTGCCGCCCCGTCCGCCTTCCTTCGAACGTCGAGGTACAAGAATCCAAGCACTGCGCCTATGCCGCTCAGCAGCAGCCCTACCGCCGTCACTGCTACCGTCGTCCAATCCATCTCATCCCCGATAAAGGCAAATCATCATGAAAACGATTGTGTTGTCACGACGAGAAACGCCCGAAACAACAGGGACTTGCAGATAGTTCGGAATGCGTGCTAATGTATGCCTACATACACACGTTAGTGAGGGGAAATGAAACGAACGAACATCTTTCTTGACGAGCAGATGATCGCGCGCCTCAAGCGCGCATCCGAGAAAACAGGGATGTCAGTTAGCGAGTTCATCCGCCGCGCGGTCGAGGCGGCACTTAAGAAAATTGGATTGTGAAAATGAAAAATTTGATTATTCTCTTGGCGGTTGCATTAGCCGCATGCGGTGGTGGGGGCGGAGGCGGCTCAGCCTCGCCAGCGCAATCTAACGCCAGCACTCAGACCACTCCCATCGGCATCGCCATGTACGGCGACTCGACGATGGCCGGATATACCTATCCGAATGGGCCATGCGGCGCCGACAAAACCGGCGCATGCGACCCCTCAACCGCCGTTATTACGCCCGACAATGCCCCGTACAACATGGCTGTCACGTTGCAGCAAATGGGCCACGTCGTCACCGTGACAAATGGCGGAATCAGCGGCGCGGAGATCGCTGACCTTTTTGCCGGGGAGCATGGCTACACTCAACCGTGGGCACAAACGCTTCCCAGCGTAACCGCGCGCATCGTAGTCGCGAACTATGGAATCAACGATTCCGTCCGAGGCGATGAAACTCCGCAGCAATATGCTGCACTGCTGTCTGAATGGGTCGATAGCGTTCGTGCCGCTGGGAAGATCCCTGTCCTGGAAGAACCGAACCCGGTGTGTCGCGCCGGATTCGAATCGCTGGACACGTACGTTTCAGAAATGGACGCCGTAGCGTCACAAAAGAATGTGCCGCTTATCGGACAATACGGCTACATCAAGTCGCTGCCGGGCTGGCAGGATCTCCTGAGCGACTGCGTGCATCCGCGCCCAGCGCTGTACGAAATCAAGGGCCAGCGCGAAGCCCAGGTGATCGGGCCGCTCCTCAAGCAACTTGGGGGATAATACGATGGATGAAACCATCTCCTACCCTCTCGCCTTACGGAAAGGCCGTCTTCAGGATCGTGACCGCCGCCACCGCGACTACGATGGCGCTCGCGATCCTGGGAATCACGCATCCCAAGGATGTGACGCTTGTCGTCTGCTGCTTCTGGTCCCTCTTTTGGCTGATGCTGGAAGCAGCGTGGCTTTGGTACAATGTCACGCCGGACGATGATGATCCGGCGAGCCGATGGTAGTCGACCTACGTCTGTGCATCCGAAGCCGCCGGCGGCACGGGGGGCCACGTAATGTTCGAGGGCCAACCGCTCTGTTTCGGGATGTCCCGGAGTGACTGACGATACGTCAGCCATGCCTGGTACTGCGTCGACGTCAGACTGGTAGTCACACCAGCATCAATCTGATCGCGATGACGATTGACGACCCAATCACACTGAGACACCAGCAAATCCCGCTGTGCGCGCGCATCGTCAGCCCGAGAGGCCGCCAACTCTGCGCCGCTTGGCGCCTGCGGAGCCACATAGGGCGCGACCGTGAGCTCGCCGGCTTCCAGCAACTGTTGCAGTTGTGCCCATTGGTCAGGCGTGTCGGATTGTGTGCAGTGAAACGGAAAGCCACCATACGTGCAGTAAATCCCCCCGCTCGCGTCGTAGACGCAGTTCTCAAACATTATTGCACCCTCCAAGCAAACCCGTACCAGAAAAAGCCAGACGTCGCGGCGCCGACTATTGTGCCGCCAGCAGCGACGCCGCCCACAATCGTTGGCGTGCTAGTTGAGGCCTGCCCCGATGCGTTGTATGGAACAGCAAAGTATGCCCATGTGCCACCGGACGGGAGAGTAGCTGCGGCACCCACAAGCCCAACCAAAGTCTGGAACTGACCAACACCGGCAGACGAGCTCGGTTTCGGCGCCAATCCGGCAAAGGTCGCGGAGAAAGCAAACTGCGAACTGCCGCCGATCGCGATCCAGACATTCCCGCCGGCCGCCGAGCGCTCGATAATGAGCGTGTCGCCAGTCCCCAATGTGATAGACGACGCCGTCAGGTTATTGACGAACAACAGATCAGTACCGCTTGGCTTAACTGTTACGCTCGTCGACGCTCCATTCCAGATATAGAACGTTGTCCCGTCCGTCGTCAGAGACGAGAGCGCGGGCAGCGTCACCTGACCCGAATAGGCAGAGGCTAGGTCAATCAATTGCCCTGCCTGCGATGCCGTCAGCGTAATCGGCCCAGCCGAGTACTGCACAGTCTGCGAGAACTGGAACCCCGCTTGCTTTACAAACTGGGTGTTCGCCAACTTCGAGCTGCTATCGAACTGCGCCGGCGTCGGCGTGGTAGGCGTTCCCGTCAGCGCCATATTGACGAAGTCGCTCGACGACAGCAGCACGTTCGTGCCGTCGCAGAACACCTCCTGCGTCTTACCCTGGGTCACCGCAATGCCGGTGCCGGCCGCCGTCTTGACCGTCAGCGTGAACGCGCCAGACGTCAGGTTCTCGACGATCATCGTCTTCGTCGAGTTTGGAACGATGACCGCTATGTTGGCCGTCAGCGCGCCCGTGAACACGAGAATGCCGTTGCCCGCCTGCACAGCCGACAGCGTGACATTGGCGCCGCCCGCGACGTTGACCGAGGCGAGACCGTTGACGGTGCCTTGAACGAACGCAGTCGTCGAGATCTTGGTTGAGCTATCGCCAAGCGCCGGAGTCGGAGCCGTCGGCGTGCCGGTCAGGTTCGCGTTGTTCAGCGGCGCAACCGTCGGCGGGATAGTAGTTCCGTTCTCGAGATTGGTGACGTGCTGGTACAAGTACGCGGTACGGTTCGCGAGGTTGAGCAGCGGCTTGTTCGATACCGCGCCGACGCCACCGTCCACCGGGTCTGCGACCTCGAGCTGATAGACCCCGGTGTCGTAACTTACGACTTCTGGCTGAAAGGCCATCCTTCAGTCCTTAGAACGAAATGGTCCACGTACCCGAAAAGCTCAGATCCGTGTCTTTGTTGAGGGGCAGCGTGCGCGTCTTTCGTGCATATAGCGCTCCGCCAGCGGTAAGCAGTCCGAATTCAGAGATCGCGATCCCGTTCGCTTCAGCAGTGCCCAGCGAAAAGGCGAACTGCACCTGGTTGGTTGCGGGATAGGAATGTCCGTCGACGGGCTTTGTATATGCACCGGTCAGGGACGTGTTGCCGAATACCGGTGCAACGGAGCCTGTGCCGAACCCGATCTGCGTGACGCTTTGCCCCGTCACATCGCCGCCGAGCAGCTTCGCGTGCGCCTGCTGCGATCCGACGACGATCAGGTTCTTTTCTTCGAATACTTCGATGAGCTTGCCGCGCCGGAACACTTCCAGGTAGAAGTCGCCGCGCGGCTTACGCTCAAAATCATCCCTTAGGGAAATGGTCATGCGAGACCTCCAGTCTATTGCTGGAGTTTCGTGTCACGACCGTATCAGAGGGACTCCGTAACGGTCTGGCCGCCTTTCCGGAAGATCACACCGTTGTACGCGCGCACGCTGTTGTACTGGTAGTTGTAGACGATCGTGATCGACTCGGCGTCGCCTGGCGCCGCAAGCGCATCGGCGAACGGCGCGACCACTGCCGCGCTGGCGAACGTATCTGTCGCTGCGTTGAGCGTGTCGATGAAAGCCGCTCCGACACCTAAAGTCGCAGCATCCGTCGGAGGCGTCAGCGCGTCCGTCAGTGCCGAGCCAGTTAGCGAGAGCGATCGCATCTGTGTGCCGGCGTCGCGCAGCCGGTTGACTAGATCCTTGACGGTCTGCGTGAATGCCGAGACATCGCCGCCATTGATCAGGTCGTACCCGTATTGAACGTCAAACAGGCCATAAATCGGCGTCGCCTTCGCGCTGTACGTGTGCGAGCTGTTGCGGGTAATCGCGCCGTTGTAGAGCGGCGACGTGGGTCCATACAGCGTCACATCGGTGACGGTCGAGACCTGGCCGGTATACACCTGGATCGCCATCTCGATCGCGACGTTGTTTCCACGCGGACGCAGCACTTCGGCGATGATGCGCGGACCATAGGACGTGTCGAGTTCGCCTTGCAGACGCGGGACACCGTAGTAGGCACCCAGCAGATCGAGCCACTCGCCGGCGGCAGTCGTCGTGCTCATCTGCTGAAGCATGTTGCCGATCTGCGTTTGCGCCTGCTCGAGCTCGTTAGACTGAGACTCCATATACGACCACAGCACGTTGGTGTAGCCGTACAGGTGATCGCCATTCGACAGCGAGATGTCGTTAGAGCCGTCCATCAGGACGAGCGCCTGCAACGTCGAGAGGATCGACGTATCGGCGTACAGAACGGAATAGCCCGACTGCGTCGACAGGAACCCGACGAGCTGCGCGAGAGTGAATTGCGACAGATCGATCGATAGGTTCTGCCCGGGTCCGCCCGTGACCGTCGTGTAGAGAAACCCGTCTGCGACCTGCCACGTCATGCCGCCCTGATACTGCAGGCGCATGGCGAGAAACTCGTGCGGATCCTTGTCGAATACCTTATGCAGGTACCCGAGGAGTTTTTGAGTGAGTTTCATCAGGAGATCGACATCGTGCCGGGCATCAGTTTTTGGGTCTGCGACGTTGCAATGTCAGCGAGTCGAGCCGTCGAGATCGTCGGGGGGGCCGCGCCAGCGACGAGGCCCGAAACAGGCTCTGTATAGCCCGTCCCAATGCCTAGCAGCGTGGAATTCTGCTTCTGCAGGTTCGCGGGAGTCGTGCCGACATACACATTCCACCCCGTGACGCCGGCGATTAGCGCGGGCGACGCAACGGTGAGCACATTGTTCGCCGAGACGGCGAGTGACACGATTGCGTTCGGCAGCGTTTCGCCGGCCGGCGTGACGTACGTCGTCTGGACGTAGTAGATCTGCGCAGCCAGCGCGCCACCTGCGATTTGTCCCAGCACCGGCGCAACTGGCGCCGGCACGTCGGCCGCGACGAAGTTCCCAACGCCGGTGATCGCCATGATCGCCTTAACCATGACGTTTTCCTGGAACGGTTGGCCGATGCCAATGCCGACGATGTAAGCGGCCGCCGCCGCGTTCGCAGCCGCTTCGACGGTTGGCTCGTCGTAGCCCGGCAGGACCGTGAGCGTGCCGCCGATGTT
This sequence comes from Paraburkholderia sp., assembly GCA_036383775.1. Classification (GTDB taxonomy): domain Bacteria; phylum Pseudomonadota; class Gammaproteobacteria; order Burkholderiales; family Burkholderiaceae; genus Paraburkholderia. The sequence continues at coordinate 50,164 of DASVNP010000020.1, forward strand.
GAGCGGGATCTCCGTCGCCGCGTAGACGTCCACGTGCACGCCGGCCGCTTTCCAGCCCGGCACCTTGTTTCCGTTCGCGTCGATATAGCCGTAGAGAACCTTTTGCGCCTGCGTGATCAGCGCGCTCGAGGTGCTCCCCACTCCGTTGTGGATGTAGCACTGGATTAGCGCTGGAGGCTTCGTGTTGTCCGTCTCGTACGGCTCGACGACGGCCGACGACGCGACCCTTTCCGTCACATTGCCAAGCGAGTCCGTGAGCTGGACAGTCGACAGACCATACGACAGCGAGACGGGCGTACCGCGCGGGAGCGCCGCGATGAATGCATTGAACCGGATCTGCCGCGCTTCAGGCGTCTCCGCGTCGAACCCGTTAATGAACGGCGCGAGGTTCGCGGCCGACACGAAACCACTCGGAGTCGGCGTCAGCGTAAATGGCTCGGTTCCCGTGATGTTTCCCGCCGAACCGATTGTGTTTGCAACAGCCAAGACGTCGCCATACGTGTTGCCGGCCGGAATCGTCACATCTGCCTGCGACGTGTAGGTGACCGTGCTCCCAGGGTACGAAAGCACGGTGCCGGCCGATATCACCGTCGGCTGCGCACTGCTCGTAATGACAACGCGGACGAGTCCGCTCGCATCGTTGGCGGGCAGCGCGGCGAACTGAAACGAATTGTACGTCGCGACCGGGATCGCCTCAATCAGCCCGTTGAGCATCTGCTGATAGAGTTCGTCGAGTTCCGCCGCCGGCGCCTCCACCATCGTCCGCGCGACCGCTCCCTCGTTGAAGTCGGTAACGATGTTCTGGGTGCCCTTCATCCAGTTCATCATCGAAATGACGATGTCGGCAAACGCCTTGATTTGAAATGCCACTTTTTACCCTTATGCGCTTGCTGTAACCTGGACCGATTGCCCCGCCACCGGGATCGCCTCAATGCTTACGTTCACTGCGTCGCCGTTCACCGTCGCACCCGCCTTGTCGACACTCGCAATGCGCGGATCGGCGAGCACAGCGCCCTTGGCGGACGATGCCGCGAGAAGCTGCTGCGCCGGAACGCTCATACGGCCGATCAGAATCTTGATAAGTGACCCATAACGCGGGTGATAAGCGAGATCTCCCTGTTGCGTCTCGACTCGGTTCTTCAGCGCCTGACGAAGGTTTGCGCGCCCCGTCACAAAAGCAAAGTCGCCCGTCGAGGTTGCGCTGAGCATGCCGTTCGTGAGCGCGATGTCCGTGCCGAACACCTGATCAGGATCCGTCGTCGACGCAGCGGAGGACGGTGCCGGAATGAGGATCTGCGCGCCCGTGAGAAGCACACCGGGTCCGGCCTGCGTCGGGTCGTCCGTGATGTACGGATAGACCAGGTTGTTCGGGTAGATGAGTTGCGTCCATTTGGACGCGTCGCCCATCGCTCGAAAGGCAATCGACTGCAGCGTGTCGCCTCGCCGCGTGAGTTCGAACGTGAACCCGTTCAGCGGGGTATCGAAAGGCGTGCTCATACGTTCACCGTCATGCCGTCATTGGCCGCCTTCACCATCGCAGCAAGCTGAGCTGGCGTGTACGGTGCGAGCACCGGATCCATGTGCGCCAGCGCCGCCAACGAGACCTGCGCGGGCGCGGTAATTGCCACTGGACCGGGCGCCGCGCTCGTCATCGGTACGACGGACTCAAACGCGTTCTGGTTTGTGTAGGCCGAGATCGGCGAGCCGCCTGCCGTGCTCGAGCAATTCGACGCGCCGAACAGCGGGGTGTAATCCTGGTAGACGGTTTTGCCCGTCAGCGCGTTTTTCAGCACGCAGAAGATGTTCGTGAACGCGCTCGCGATACCCATGATCTGGCCCATGAGCTGATTGGGCAGCGCGACGACAGCCGCAATCGTCTGAAAGACTTTCGTTGCGCACTGGACCAGCGTCGTCGCCACACTCATCAGCGCCTTGCCAATACCGAGAACCGAGTTCACGGCGCCCATCACGGCGTTGCACACCTTCGTCACCGTCGCCACGAATGCCTTGACCGGCACAAGGATGTTCGTGCTGATCCAGCTCGAGATGCCGTTCATGAACGACGTAATCGAGTTGATCGAATCAAGGATGGAAGTCAGCCCGAGCGACTGCGCAGACTCTGCCAAGATGACCGCCGGCGACGAGTCATATGCGCCGACTACGTCGTTTAATACCGTCATCGGGATCTGGTATTGCGCCAGTAGCGGCCGCGACTTCGAGCGCCGCAGCACGAACTGCCCCGGAAAAACCTCGCTCGTGAACTGATCCAGCACGTTGACGAACATGAGCTGCACATAGTCTGGACGGCCGCCGTTTTTATAGGCCGCCAGGCGCCGCGCGTGCCACTGGTCGAATACGAGGTTCTTCAGGTCAATAAGGCGCTGAATCCCGTCCTTCGCCGCCGAGTCCGACAGCCAGCCGGTGTTACCGGAGATGTTGATGGTCGGCACCCCAGAACCGAACTCGTCGCCCCATGCGCCGCCCAGCGTCTGCTGCACAGACGTGCGCGAAGGATCGGTACGCGTCAGATCCTCTGGCCGCACGTAGAGCGTGACCTCAGTAGGCGTGTCGCTGCTGTTCAAATCGAACAGAGCAAAACTGATCGGCGCATCGCCGGCCTTTTGGGAGGAGGGAGTAGAGGCGAATAGGCTCATTGACCCATCGTATTGTCACGACGAGCCGAGCCCGTTTGGGATGCGGTATCATCCGGACAAACCGCTTGGAGGCCCAAAATGAAAAGAATGCTTTTGATCGCGGCGATCGCCTTTTCGGCTGCCGCGTACGCGTCACCGGATAGCGAATGGTGGATCGCCGATCAGGGCGGAGAATGCCATTCGCTCAAAGTCATGTTCCCCGGCGCGCAGACGCCCGAGGAAGTCCACAAGGGGCTTACCAAGCGCGGAGGCGGCCCGACGATCAGACACGTTTCGGCGAATGTCACCATGCTAGAAGACCCGTACAGGAACTACCCACCCCTCGTAATAGCGAGAGGCTGGGATCGTTGCCAGAGGATTGAGCAATCGTTCGAGGAACAGAGATCGCTTAGGCTTCCACCAGAATAACGGGGCTACGCCTGCGCATCTGTCGTCGGAGCGTTCGAACCCTGCGCCGTATGATGGTGGCCCTTCAGGCTTATCGTGTCCGCCGAGATATCGCCACTCGTCACCGTCATTGAGCCGGTAAGCTGCATCGTCGCGCCGGAGCCGCCCGAGCCGGACATCCCGTCTTTGAACGTCAGCAAGCCATCGACCGTCAGCGTGCCTGTGACGTGAGTCATCGGCGAGTTAATCGTCACGCTGGGCGCGGCGATCGTCGCGGAGCCCGTCACGTTCACGTTTGCGGTGCCGGACGTATTCACGACGAGGTTGCCGTTGTGCGTCAATGTCACATTGCCGGACGGATCGATATCGAACGTCGCCACCATCGTGCCGGCGTTCGCCACCTGCAGGTGAACGTGAACCGCCGAGCCGGTATTCTTATCGATCGCCCAACTACCGTCGACGTTCTTGCCCGTCAGATCCTCATGCGCCGGCGACGAGCCAATGCGGAAATATGTGCCGCTGGGATGGTAGGCCTCGAAGTTACCTGCCGCGTCCGTCGACGTATAGAAGTCACCCGGAGTCCGGTTGACAACGCGATCCAGATCCGCGAATAGCATCTGGCAGATCTGCGGATAGCGGAATCCGATCACGACTGCGTACGGGCCAAACGTAGCCACCGCCGCCAAGACATCCCGGGCAGTCCGCTGCGTCAGATCCCACTTGTTCCCGCTCGCAGGCATCGCCGGATTAGGCAGGTTCGCCGACCCGCTGTCTGTGCTCGCATGGTGCGACAGCACCTGAACACCGGCGAGCTGCTGGCCGTTGTCCGTCATCACCAGATCAACCGAGTAGTCCTCAGGATGGACAGCAGCCACCCTTCCCCATCTCAAACTAGGCATTCGCAAGCCCCGACATTTCCGCGCTGTAGGGCGCTTGTGATCCATTGCCAGCCTGCACTCGCTTAACGAATCCATCGCCCCGCACGAGCGTGAGCGTCTGGAACAACCCCTGGTACGGGATATAGTCGAGATCGACCGCCGGAACATAGAACGTCGATGCGAAGGAGCCGCGCACGATGCGCACATAGCAGCCCGGCTTGATCGACTCATTGGCCCGGATCCGCGCAGTGCCAGATTCGAGTAGGACGTTGTCCTTATTCTGCGCGACCAGGATAGCGCGCCGATTGTTGATCCAGTTCGCCATACTGGCGTCCCTGTTCGACTGCTCCGGCGACGCCTGCCCGCTCGACATGGTTGTCACATCATTACCGCCCTGCTGGGTCTCCGTCTCCATCATCCTGAGCCCGTAGAACTGTTCAGCCGAGTTCGGATACTGGCCCAGATCGACCGTGGCAGGATCTGCACCTACCGCCCACTGCTGCCGATACAAATCGCTCACGAGCTCGAAGCGCGGCGCGCGCGTCCAGTAGTAGTTCGACACGTTCTCGTCGCTGCGCGCGACGCTCAGAGAGATCACGTCGGTGGCTGGAATGTCAATTGGCGTCAGGTTCGCGGCATCCGGCTGAATGACATTGCCGTTGATGTCCTTGAATGGGTTCGGCCGGTAGACGCAATAGACACCGTCCTCCCGGTCCTCGAGATACAACTCGTTCCATGCCCCGACGTCGCCAAAGTACGAGAGCAGGCTGTAGATGGTGCCCTGCTGGTTCTGTACACCGCCCACATCGACGACACCATTGGTAACCGATACGTCGAGCTTAATCTCGGTCGGATTTGGCGAATTGGGCGGCATCAGGGATGCCAGAAAGGGCGTGATGAGGCTATTCACGACTTCAGTGACAAACGCGGCCGCCGACATACCCGTGACAAATCCAATCCCGAAACGCTCGAACAGCTTGAAACTCGACAGGTAATTTTCGCCGACGACATACCCAGGCATGTACTTGATCTGCATGAGCTGCCAGAGCTTCCCCATGTCCTGACCTCTCACCGTGACAGCTCGAGCCGGTTTCCCGTCCGACGTCATGGCCTCCGAACGAGCTGGCTTGGAGACGAACCCACGCATATAGATGGGCGGCGTCGGCGAATTGCCGGACGACGCGCCGGGCAGGTTATGCCGCATGCGGATCTCGATGAAATCCATCGGCTCAATCAACGCGTATAACGTCTCGAGCGAGGCGCCCTGAACGTACGGCTGATCGGGAAACGTCAGAGACCAACCGGCCGCCGGCTCGTTGATCGACTTCGATACCTTCAGACTGCCGCCCTCGCCGAGGAATGGCGTCAGGTCAATTGTTTTGTTCGTGTCAAGCACGCGCTGAGAGACAGGCGTCTGACCGTCCACAGTCTGACGCCCGATCGTCTTGTACAGCGTGACGCGAACGTCCGGCGTGTAGAGTTGAATTTTCATGACGCCAGTCTGGCGTCACGACAAATGCTCAGGTGCCCGCCGGACGTGGCGCGCCAACCTCCTTTGTGACCTGCGCGACCGGCGCGGCCGGCTGTCCGTTCGGGTACTGCAGAGTAATGCTGTGTTCGAACTGGAACCACTGCTTACGGTTGTCGCCCCTGTCTTTGCTGCTAGACCCGCCGTCTGTCGTCGGGATCTGCGCACTCGCGATACTGGGGACTTTCTTATCCGCCAGCGGTCGCTTTTCAGAACCACCTTCTTCTGGAGCATCCGCAAAGTCACGCGCGCTAGACATGATCGCCGGCGCGTAGGCGCGCGTTTCAGGATTGTCCCATTTGCTCCTATCCCATCCCCTGTTATAGGCACTCAGCGCGTCAGGCACATTGCCAAACTTCTTCATGTTCTGGCGCATCAACTCGCGCTGAATAACTACCGCATCATGCGGATCGTACGGATTGAGCTTTCGGCCGAGTTGCTTCTGGAGACTCTCGAGCGTATCGGGCATAACCTGCGCCAAGCCCATCGCGCCTTTGGCGCTGAGTGCAGCAGGATCAAACTGGCTCTCCCGCTCGAACTGCGCCATCGTCGTGCCGGCCGGAAGATTGTCCATCCGATCGGTTTCCGCCGCTGCCGCGCGCAACCATGCCGCGTCCTTCAATCCGCCCTGCGTGCCTGGCGTGCCCTTGTTTCTCGTCGTCAGCCGCTGATCTTCGAGTTCCGTCGCCGACTTCTGTTCCGCATCGATTGCCGACGTATCTGCGGCGCCCTTCAATCGGTCATATTCCTGTTGCGCCGTCGAGCGCTCCGCCGGCGACAAACGCATGTCCGTCGTCTTCTGGAACAGCTCCGGCCCCTTCGCCTGGAACTCCTGCTTCGCGGCCCGCGCCGCTTTGCGCGCCGCATCAGCCTTGGCATTGATCTGCCCGACGTTGTCGTCGTGCTCTGCTTTGTTGACCGCCTGCTCGATCTGGCGTTGCGACATCTTGCCGCCGCCCGCCATGTACGCAATCCCGTTCAGGATGCTGGTCGTCAATGGAACCAGCTTGTCAGCCATGTCGGTGATAGCCTTCTGCACGCCTGACACAGCGTCGCGCACCTCGGTGCCGGGCGTCTTCTCCTGGTTCTTGTCGTAGACCTCTTTGAACTGACGGTCTTTTTCTTCTTCGCTCAGATTGGCATTGGATCCGATCGCCGTAAGCCGTTCGATACCCGTCGCGTTGACCTTTGACAGATCGAGCTTGAGGCGCGACAGCCGCGACGCCGTGCTGTTGACGCTCGTTTCGCTCGTCGATGCCAGCGCGGCCGACTGATTCAGGCTGATCCCGAACATGTTCGACATTGCCGACAGCATGAGCTCCGGATTGCGCGCGTATTGCCGCTTCAGCCCCGCCATGATCGACGAGAAATTCGTCTGGCCCGAGCTCGCGCCGAGGCTGGGCATCCGGACGCCATACTGCGCGCCGAACCGGGCCATTGCTGAGTTAGGACCGAACGCTCCGCCCATCGTGCCGAACATGCCCTGTTCTTCGAGCGCACCCGTCATGATCGGGTCAAGACCGTTGCGCTTTCCCAGCGCCATGTACATGAAGTTGCGGCCGGCGTCGCCCGCGTTACCGCCGTGCTGGATAGCCGAGTTGACCGTCGACAGCAGGTTAGCGATCGACTGAGCATCCGTGCCGGGCGTATGCGATCCAGCGAGGCCAGCAAATTCGCCGAGGTAGCCGCTTACGTTAGCGGCCGCCATGCCCATGCGCGACTGTTGCTGCGTGAAGCCAGCAATCGCCTCAAGCACCTGATCCATCTTTGCGGACGCGCCCGATTTGGCGACCGTCTCGCCAATCATCAGCGCCAGTCTCTTACTGCCGTTCTCATCGGCCGTCACACCAGATTGGCGCATCTGGCCGAAGAACGCCGCCGAGCGGGCCGGATCAATCCCAAACGAACGCGCGAATCCGCCGGCGATCGCGACCTCACCGGCCAGCGTCTTCGCATCTTTCCCAAACGTGCCCGCCGCATGCGCGAACGCATCCGCGACCTTGAGCGCTTCCTCGTAGGTCGCGCCGAAACTCCACGACGCATCCTTAAGCGAAACCTTGAGCGCCTCGAATCCGACGCCGACGTCGCCGAGCTGGCGCTTTAACGTGTCGTATCCGACGTCGAGCTGCTGCGCGGCGCCGATCTTTGCCTTGACTGCACCAACGACCGCGCTCACGCCCTGGGCGATCAGGTTCGCCAGGATCATCGGCCCGGCGATCCCACCGGCCGCACCTTCGATCGCGCCCGCCGCAGCGCCGCCGGCACCGCCCATTGCGCGCAGGCCAGATCCGAGAATTTTGCGTCCCGCACTACCCCACGTCGACCCAGGACTGTTGTTGCCGCCGTTGCCGCCACCTGAGCCCCCGCCGCTACCACCACCGGAGCCACCGCTCCCGCCGCCCGGCTTGGGTGCGGGCGCGGGCTGCTCGATCTCTTTGAACGACGTGCCCGTTCCATGCGTCACATACTCGAACGCCTTGCGCATCTGCCGCGCGCGGCTGTTCGGATCGGAGTAAAGCTGATCCCACTTCAGCTCGAAGAAATCGGCGCCTTCTTGGCCCGTGTTCCGAATCCGCTTTTTGAAGTCGGCACTGATCTTGAGGAGACTCTCGAACTGGGCCTGCACTTTCTGCAGGTCCGTCATCGTCGCCTTATCGATCGGATTGAATTTGACCTTATTGGCCGCGCCGACGGTATTACCCAGCTTGTTGACTTCCTGAGTCAACTGGTCCAACACCTTGTCGATGTCGCCCGTGTTGAACTGAGCGCTAACCGGTATCTGTACGCCAGCCATCAAATATCTTCCCAGTCGTTAGGGGGGACGCGCGCAGCAATCGCATCCGCGTCTCTCAATTCAGCTTCCAGATTGAAATCGTCGTCCTCAGATTCCTCCTGGGATGGATTTTCAAAGTAGTGGTATGCCCAGTACTCCGTCTCCATCTGCTCGAGCGTCGCGTCGAGGTAACGCGGATCAGTCGGCGCCAGGTTGTACTTGCGACGGAACCAGAACGCTATCGTCTGCGCCGCGTCCCGTCCGTTGGTCTTCGCTTCCCGGCTTAGGTTTTTGGCGAAACGAGTCCTCCCTTGCGCGGAGTGCGCCATGCACCTTCATCAGGCGCGCATAGTTCTCGTCGTCGAGCGGATCCAGCTCGTCGAGCACCCAGCCGTCCGGCGCGATCAGCGTCAGCACCTTGAGCGTCGCGATCCAGCCGCCGACCGTCTCGAGGAATGCCGAAGGCGTGGCGATGCCCTCACTCAGTCGCGAAAACTCAGCGGAAATCGCCAATTCGCTGCGCATGTTGCGGCGCGCGAACGTGAAAACGCCGACGTCAGGAACGTCGACAACAAATTCTCTTGCGCCAGGCGTAATGGACATACTTCTCTCCCGTCAATTTGAAAAAAGGGCCGCCTGTTTAGGGCGGCCCTCCCTGCTACTGCTTCGCTTAGATCTGCGTGCCGCTCGTATCGAGCGCGTTGAACTGGCCGCTCGAAACCACGACTGCATTCGCGCTCACTTCGACGTCGCCGGATGCATACGAGACGCCCATGTACTTCTTGAGCAGCGTGCCGTCGTCCTTATCGAACACTTCGACGTCGAACACGAGGCCTTGCAGCGCGGCGTCGCCGTTCTCGAACGCGATGCCGGCGAGGCGCATCGAGCTCGTCTTGAGAACGACCTGCTGGCAGGTCAGCGTGTGACGCGCGACCGTCGGCACATACTCGATCACGTGAATGTCGCCGATACCGCTGACGGGTTCCGGCGCATAGTCGTCGTTCATCCGCACACTGCGCATTGCGCCGATCACGTTTCCGTCGTACGTGATCACGATCCGGTTACCACTCCGGGCTTTTACGTTAGTCGTTGCCATTTCTCAGCGCCCCTTATGCCGATGCCGTGCCGCTGTACGGGACAGCGAATACGGAAACCGGGATGTAGTTGATCGGCAGAACCGGAGAGCACTGGAACTGGACGCCAATCACGTCGCCGCTCAGAGTCGCCTGAATGTTCTTGTAGGCCGGGTTTTTCGCATCACCAACCAGCACGCCAGGACCATTCGGTTCAGCGACAGCCAACTGCCGCAGCGCCGTATCTGCGATCGAGACCGCGCGCGCCATGTTCTGCGGCGTGGCCTTGGCACCTCGCAGAACATCCAGCGCCTCGCGCACGTTGCGCACGGTGAAGTCCAACGCAGTACCGACCGATTGCTCGACGCGGTTGTAGTTCTTGTTCACCAGCCACGTGCTGATCGACTTGACGATCTTGTAGCCGCTCGACGTGTTCTCCACGCACAGAACGCCACCGTTGATCAGCGGATCCGTGTCCGTCGGATTGTTCAGGTTCCGCTCGAGACCGCGCACCGTGATCGACTTGTTCGTCAGCGGCGTGCCGGGGTTCACGCCCGAGAACGCGCCGGCGACGATCGCTGCCGTCAGGTACGGCGCGAACAGAGTCAGTTCGCCATCGTCGTCGTAGTCCCAGTAGCCGAGGTGAACGAGCGACGTGCGGTCGCTGTTGATCGCCTTGGCGGCCGCGATTGCCGCAACGTCCGTCGTGCCCAGCGCGGTACCGCAGATCGCACGACGCTCCTTGCGACCGGTCGTCGACATGTACTGCACGTGCGCATCCGTCATCGCAGCAATCGACGGATCCGAACTGACCGGCGTGACCCACCGGACATCGACGTTCTGCAACGCAGTGAACGCATTGCTCCACTGCGTGTTCGTCGTCACGCCGTCCGAGCCGCCCGCGAGATACGTGAACGGAATCGCGGCCGGAACCTTGCCGGCGTTCGTGGCGCGCGTCGCCACGACATAGCCCTGCGCCGTGCTGTTGAACCAGTCGATCAGCGCCTGCAGGTTCGCCGTCGCGGTGTACAACGCCGTCTTAATGTCCTGCGCCGTGACATAGTCGAGACCATTCAGCGAAGCCTGCTGACCATTGCCATCAAGCACCGTCGCCGTGAAGCCCGGCACGACGTCGATCGCGTCGACGAGTTGCTGGATCGTCTTCATCTGCGTCAGGTCGATCGAGCTCACCTGCGTGCCAGACGGCGCCTGCAGGATCACATTCGTACCCGTAACGCTCATCGACGCCGACGCGGCCCCGCCGGTGTACTGGATCGAGAACGCGTTTCGATAGATGTTGTCCTGGGTGTAGTAGCTCGTGCCGTACTGGGTCGTCGCCTGCAGCCCCTGAACGGAACCGGCTTGAACCTTGACCTTGATCTGGTTCGTCCACGCGCCCCAGTCTGCCGAAGCGAGATTGACCGCAGCAGCAGCAGACGAGTCGAGCAGCGTCAATGCAGCCTGGACCGCCGGATTCACGCGGACCACGACCACGCTCGCAGCGCCGCCAACTTCATCGGACGGATTGAACGCCTTCTGGACTGCAGTCAGCAACTCGCCGCTGATCAGCGTCGCTGCCGCCGTCGTCGGGTCGCCGAACGTGATCGGCGTATTCGGTTGGCCGCCGACCGACTGCCCGATCAATGCAACAACGTTGCCGACCGACAGATTCTGGTTCGCCATTGCGGAGTCGTCGACCGTCGACATCGTCGCGGGCGATACCCACAGGCGACCTGCAAAAAATACTGGCATGGGTTTTCCTTATACGGGCTTGGTGAGAAAAGCCGTGTATCGAGCCTGATAGTTCGATTCGGCATCCTTAGTGCGCCCGGCTCGCGTTTCCGTGAAATGGAAACCGCCAATGAGCTCGACGCGACGGTCAGTCGTCGACAGCCGCGTGCAAAACTCATCCAGCGTTACCTGCGGCGCCGTCGATACAGCGGGCGAACCGCTGGCGACGACCGCTACGTCTTCTTCCATACTCATTCCTTGTTAATTAGGAGATACAACTGTCACTTGCACATCGGTGATCGGATCGACCTGATCGCCAACCACGACCGGCGCCATGCAAGTAAAGGTGCCGGCCGCCTGGTACACCGGCGCGGGGTATTCCCCGCTAACCGCGTCCACGTCCTGTATTGAGAATTCGGGCTGAACGATCCCGGCCGCGTCGAACACGGGCAGGTTTCCGATCACGATTCGGCGTAGCGCCTGGCGCAACGTGATCCGCTCGTCGGGGTTCTGCGTCCAGCCGATCACCGCGATCTGCACGTTTGCGAGCCAGCCCTCTGCCTCTGTCCATTCGTTCGCCGTCTGATCGAACGAGTCGGGGAGGAATGTCTCGCCGAGCAATCGCTCCGCAGGCGTCTCAGACGTCAGGTGAACGCTCACCATCGGCCAGCGACTGGATTCGTACTGCGGAGGAGCTGTAAGGACTGCTATGGAACCAGATTCAGGAAGGAGGTTGCCGCGAGCGACCTCGACGGCGAGACCAGCCTCGAGGCGATCGCGCAGCAGCGACAGGGTGTCCGTGCTGTAGTCGGCGTATGTCGCGTTCGGTGTGGCCGATGCGACATTACTCGCCGTCCACGCAGCGCCATCCCAGTAAAAGGCGCAGTAGTACATCGGGACGCCGTTCTGCAGGCTGAACGCATCGACCACGTACGACTCATCGCCCTCATAGGCGAGAACGGACGCAGGATCCGCCTCGCCGGCGAATGTGCCCGTGCCGTTGCGAAGGATTCGCCACGAGAGCGCGCCATCAGGCGGCACAAGGAAAACCTTGAGCGCGTTTCCAATCGGGAGCGGGACGAGCATTGAAATCATGCTCAAAGTTTGTTGTCACGACCTTCCGCGCGGCGTGACGCTACACTCCGATCAGGGAGGTAGTTCGCATGGCTGAATTCAAGATTTCAATCGACCTGTCGCAGGTGATGAACGCGGTGCCGATCATCAACCGGCAGGTGTTTCCGCTCGTCAATCAGGCCGTGCGCGCGGTCGCGCAGCAGACTCAGTCGAACTGGATGAAGGCCGTCTATCGAGCGAAGCTATGGAGCGGCGAGAAAGACGCCTACGCGACGTCGATCACTTGGGAAATGACCGGCGATTTTTCCGCGATCGTGCAGACCGACTACAAGAACGCCGACGAGATCGAGACCGGGCGGCCGCCGTACGACCTGAAACAAATGCTGAACACGTCGCCGAAAGTGCGACGTACGAAAGACGGCCGGCGCTTTTTGATCATCCCGTTCCGGCAGAACACGACGGGATATGACGCGCTCACCTCGAGCATGCCGCAGGACGTCTATGACGCGGGGTCAGCTCTGAAGGCGAGCACCATCGTCGGGCAGGCTAAGCGCGCGTCAGGCGAGCTCGCGTCAATACACTCGAAATGGGGCGTGCGACCGCTCAAAAAGCAAACGCCGTTCGCCTCGAGCACGACGACGCGCGGGCCGATGCTCGTCAACCGAAACATTTACAAGTGGGGCGGAAAGCTCGATACGAGCGGAATGACAGGATTGACCGACGCGCAGAAGAAGCGCTACAACGGCATGGTCCGGATGGAAGGAAGCACGCCGGGAGGCGGCCGATACAGTCAGTTCATGACGTTCAGAGTCATGATGGAGGGGAGCGCCGGCTGGATCATCCCGGCGCGCCCAGGCCTGTATCTGGCGAAGAAAGTTGCCGACAAGATGCAACCGAAAGCCGAGAAAGTCCTCAACGAAGCGGTCGCGCTGTCGTTCAAGTAGTCGACGTCATATCGCGGCCATACAAATCGAAGGAGCGCAGAACAACGCGCTTCGGCAATCGCGCGCCTTGATGTTCGCCGCGCACGTTCGGAAATGGCCCCCAGCAGAAGTACTCCGAATACCGCTTGCCCGATATGCTGTACTGCGTGCCTGCCGGGGGTGCCCCGCTCTCCCACGAAGGCGACCCGTCGGCCGCCACCGTCGGGATGCCCCCTTGCACCACGTCGTTATTCGCGTCGAGCCAGAACACGCGGATGATGGATAGGACCGGAAAGAACAGCTTCTCGACTGGTGCGCCGCGTGTAAGCACCAGCGAGAATTCCTCCGTCGCGTTCATCATCGTGACGCGGTCGAACTGCCCCATCTCGTAGAGCGGCGAGTTTTCCGGAATCGACAGAACCGAGTCGCCGTCCTGCCACATGCCGAATTGCGCCCACGCCTGCTGGACCTTTTGCCCGGCAATACCGGCGATGCCGTTCTGTGCCGGATCCCACAGCCGCCCCTTGCCACCACATTGCGGACACGTCGGCTTTGCGGCACCGGAGTGCGGGTTGACGCATGGGCAATGAAACGCCTTGCGCCACGCGCAGAGCTGGCCGATATTGTTCAGATGCGCATTAAACGCTGCAGGGTTCAGTCTCATCCCATCACCGCCGATCGAATACCGTGAATGGCCGTCATCAGGCCGCCGTTTGTGCCCTTCTCGCCGTTCAGTGTCACGTCGATCGAATCGCGATACTTCTCCATGTCGACGCTGATCGACTGCGACAGGCCGTCCGCGCTGATCGATCCGGACTGCACCGGGAAGGTATCCTCGATCAACTTGAGCACGGCCTTTTTCTTGATGACGTCGATCAGCTCCGGGTAATCAGTGTAGGCATTCGCGATGCCCGCCACGTACGTGATATTCATCATGAACGGGATCGTGCGGCCGGCCGCGACCGCCTGCATGATGAACGACGACAGCGGCACCGTGATCGCGTAAGTCGACGGCACGAGGCGAATCACCCCGTATTTCTGGTCCAGCCGGATCCAGTCCGCCGGCACCGCAAAGACCATCGACGCCGGATCCGGATACGCGAACTGCATGAGCTGGACAGACTGGCATGGCTTCTGACGCGTCGCAAGGTAGCCCCACGTGTCACCCTCGAAGAATGACGGGCCATAGTCGTACGGCGGATCGACCGCCCACGGCATCCCCGGCGGCAGCGCGGCGATCTGGTCGGCCGTCGGCGCATACGGGAAGAACTGGGTTGGCACGAGCGGCACGCGCAAGGCGTGGCCGACCTCCGACTCAGCCGCGACTAGTTTCGACCAGATATAGTCGTCCGTCAGAGTCTGGCCGGAGAAGAAATTCGACGACGCGGCGAGCAGCCGATCGGCGCGCAGCTCCTCGATCGCGAAGTCCTTCACGAACAGCAGCGAGCGCGTCGCCGTCCCGGCCGCCTCGACATCGATCTTGAACCGCTTCGCCATCGCCGGCGCCGAGCTCGTGAGCACGAGCATCGCAGGGCCTACCGGCACGGCCGCCATCGTCGCCTGGTCAAACGACACGACAACGACGCCGGCCGACCAGTTAGCACCAGTGTCCGTCGCCAGCGGCGACTTCACCGGGCTCAGCGGCGTGACGCCGTCCATCGCAAATAGCTGTGCCGTGACGGTCGATGTTGGAGCAATCGCCACCGGCGCGCCGTCGACCTGCACCGTGACGGGGAATTGTGCCGGCAGACCGGCGAGAATGGTCGTCATCGTGATCCCAAAGAAAAAGGCCGCCGGCGGATTAGTCCGACGACGGCCTCACGGCTAGAAGCCGCCCTACTGCTTAGCGCTGAGTCAGCGTTTTGATCGCCACGCCGTTCGTCACGGTCGAACCATACGTCGCCGAGTGCGCCGCGCCGAGTCCCGCGACGTTGGCCGTGTCCATGTGCGCGAGCAGCGCCGTGTACTTGGTCAGCAGATCCGCATGCGACGCCTGCAGCGCGTTGTAGTTGACGAGCAAATCTTCGATGACCTGTCCCAACTGCGCGCTCTTAGCGCCCGGCGTCAGGTTGTTCAAGCGCTTGATCAGCGTGCTTTCCGACAATTTCATAAATCACCCTTGAGGGTTATGCCGCAGGCTGCTGCTCGGTTGCGTCAGTCGCCGGGGCGCCCTTCGCCGTTGCAGTGCTGTCTGCAGCCGGGATCAGTGGCGCCTGGGCAGCAGCGGCATCCTTTTCCGCGTTCTTGCCGGCGGGCACGTAGCCCTTGATGGAGAGAAACACATCTGCGACATCCTTCTCGATTTCTTCCGAGATCATGCCGAGCTTGTGCGTAACGAACTTGACGCCGTTGATCAGTTCCGAGCCGTTGCCGAGCGTCCAAATAACCTTTGCCATACCACCTCCAGAGATTTTCAGAAGACCGCGCACCTCCCGATGCGCGGCCCACTCACCTACCTACCGGGAACGATTACTCGTTCGTGAACGGACGCCACGTAGCGTTGCTCGCCAAGACGTTCTTGATGTAGCCGTGATGCTTCGGCTTCGTGATCCGCAGGTACCCAAACAGGAACTGGAACCACGAGATGACGGGCACACCACCCACGCCGAACGGCAGCGGGATCTTGGTCATCGGCTGGAACTGGCGCCAGCCGATTGCATCCGACGACTGCTGCAGGTTCAGCAGCGGCACCTTCGACGTACCCGGGATGTCACGGTTCAGGTCCGTGTACGTGGTCGTCGCGCCGGCCTTCGGGATGATCGTCATCAGGCGCAGATCGGTGAGCGCGTTCGTACCGTTCTGCCGGCTGCGGTAGATCGCGTAACCCGTTTCCGTGTTCGCGGCCGATGCGGTGATCGTGATCACCGGCGCGGCGCCCGTAGCGACTGCTTGCTGCGTGCTGACGACTGCCTGGGTCAGACCTTCGCCATTGCCGCCCACCGCTGCGACTGCGTAGTAGAAATTGCCTGCACGCGTCGAGCTGAACTGCGACGAGACGCTGGTCGGCGCCGGGTTGACGGCGATCGACGTCGGCTTGAACGCCACGTTGGCCGCAGCCGTAGCCGCATAGTTCACTTCGAACGGCGAGACCATCGGGTTGTTCTCGTCGTGCAGGAACGTGTCCATGTTCGTCTTCAGCACGCCGTTGGTCAGGCGGATGCCTTCCACATGGCCGCCGAGCTGCGGGGTGTTACCGCCGCCCGGCATCCAGCGATAGGCCGGATCCAGGCCGCTGTTCAGGTCGTTCTGCAGCGAGACCGGCAGGAACACGTCGGTCGAACGGCCCCAGGAACCATAGCGGCTCACGGCGACGTTGATCTGCGAGAACGGCGTCACGCTGTCGAGCTTTGCGCCCTGCATGTCGATCACGGTATCGGGGCTCATCTGGCCGAGCGCGACCGCATTGTCGATCTGCGCGAAAATGCCGTCGAACTGGGTCGGCGATGCAGCAGCGTTGCCGTGGAACAGCAGGTATTCCGCGTCCGTCAGGAGCTGGAGTGCGCCATTGCGTTCTTCGACGGCCGTTGCTTCGACGATGTTCTTGCCGATGTTCAGCACGTAGCCAACTTGACGCATCGACATCAGGAACTTCACCAGGCCCACTTCACGAGCGTAGTCGCCCTGCGCAGCGCGCACGACGCCCATCTGCGAGTTGGTCGAACCACCCAGGAAGCCGCCGACGCCGTTCTGACGAACGTATTCGTCAACGATGTTGGTCGCGTTGGTGCGAGCCAGACGGTTGAACAGCGTGAAGTGTTCGTTTTCCTGAATGGTCGACTTCATCGCCGTGTCCAGCGACTGCACGCCCAGCGAACCACCACCCGTCAGCGTTGCGACGTCGGTCTGATAGTTGCTCGCCGTCAGCGCCTTCTGCAGATCTTCAAATGCAGTCAGCGTGCCGCCCGACGAACCACCCAGCGACGGGATTGCCCCGCCGGGCGCAACGCCGGAGAATTGATTCAAAATGTTGCTCATGTTTACCTCGAGTTGCGCCTGAAATTAGGCAAGGACTTTGGAAACCAGCGCCGGGTCGATCGCGACGTTGGAACGCAGGGAGACGTCGATCGTGGTGAACTCGAGGCCGCTGATCTTCTGCGCGTTGAACGCCGCTTCCGACTTCACCAGGAATTCCTGAGGGGTGATCCCGTCCGACGGCTCCGACTTCGCCAGTGCGCCGGTAGCGACCTTTTCAGTCACGGCGAGAACCGTCTTGCGGCCGCGACCTTGACCGGACAGCGCATCGACGCGCGCCATCAGGGACTTGATCAATGCGCCCTGCGCCTTCACGACGCCGAGGGTCTGCTCGAGGGCCTTAGCCATCGTGGTTTCGTGCGTGCCGACTTGACCCTTCAGGGCGCCGACTTCTTCCATCAGCGACTTGACGAGCTCGGTGCCGTCGATCGCCTCGACCGGGTTGCCTTCGGCATCGGTGAGCGTCAACGACTTGCCCATCGGCGTTCCTTTGTCGTCGTCTTCTTCTTCGTCGTCGGGATTCGCCCCGCCGCCGTTTGCACCACCACCATCACCGCCGCCTTCACCAGCGGCGGCTTGGATTTTGTTGTCATCCTTGCCGTCGTCCGCCGGGAGAGCCTTGGCCATTGCTTCGTTCTCGGCCTGCAGCTCGCCGAGCAACTGTTCAAACTGACTCATGACTTGCTCCGTTTGTTGAGTCCTGCCTTCAGATCGCGCATAAAGCGCTCCGTGTATTCAGCCGCCTCATCGTGAGAAAGACCGAAATGTTTTACGCAGTGCTTAACGATGTCGCTCGCGCCCGGGTTATCCAGGGACTTACCGCGCAGATCACCGGCGAGCCTGTCGCGGAAATCGAAGTAGTTGGCGGGCTTGCGGTCGAGTGACTGCATGCCAAGTGCGGCGCCGCCCGTTAGGTTTGCGACGTTCGTGCCGTAACCGGCCTCGAGCGCCTTGGCGAACATCAGGCCCGATGCGCCCCAGCACTTCGCCAGCGCGCCGAATGGGATGGTTTGAGCCGTCGGCAGGTTCTGATTCACCGGCGTGCGCGAGAGCGCGACATTCGTCCACCGGACCTTTTCGACGACGGCGATCTTGTTTTTCGTTTCCGGATCGATCTGCACGCTCTTTGCGAGCACGGCGCCACCGACGGACGGAAACCAGTGAGCCGGCGGAGAAATTTCCGTCATCGACTCCCAAACCATGTTTGCGTTTTTCGCCAGAGCGGACTCGCCGCGAAACAACTGGGCCTTGACGAACGTGCGCCGGCCTTCAATACGGACGTCAGTCGGTCGCCCGATCTCGTACTGCTCCGGGTTCGGCAGGCCTACCCAGCCTTTCGCCGGATTCGGCTTGCCGAGCAGGCTGTAGTGATCAAGATCGACGTTGCCGAACTTCAGGTAGTGCTCCGCGCTATCCTCGAGCGCTTTCGCCAAAACCCGTTCGTTCTGCTGATCGAGCTTCTCGTTGCTCGCCTCGAAATAGATGAAGCGATCTCCGCCTTCTTCGGCAGGGATTGCTTTGAACATCGATTCGATGGTCAAAAATTCGGGGATGTCCGCGAGGAGCTGTGTGTCTTCCATGACTAAAGTTTCTTGTCACGACCGACACGACACGCGCGCGATGATCGAAAAAAATCAAGCGCGGGAAAAGAAAAAGGCGCCCGGAGGCGCCTCTAAATGAGGAATTTGGAAGTGCTTAAGCGTTACCGAGCACGGCGCGTGCGTTGGCGATCACTTGTTGCAAGCGGCCGCGCTCGGTGACCAGATCAGCGTATTTGCTTTTTGCGTCGTCATCGCCGGTCATCGCGGCGACGCGCGCAGACTCTAGCTGGCCCTGCAGTTGGTCGAGCTTCTGCGTCGCAATTGAGAGAATCCGCCGCTCCATCGCTTCGGTCTGCTGCGCCATAGCGCCGAGCTCGCCGAGCTGGCGCCGGGTACCGTCGATATGAGCTTGCATCAGCGCACCTCCGCGCGGATAGGGTTATAGATCATGCGGACCAGTATAATCAAAAAAGAGCATCCTGTGTGTCAGCCTGTTGCGCCTGGCGCTGCTTGATGTAATAGGCGACGCCAGATTCGTCGAGCCCCTCGAGCGGCGACGTCATCAAATCTCGTAGTCCATACTTGCGCTCCAGGCGTGCGCGCGCCTTGTGCACTTCAGGATGGTCAGGCACGGCGTCTATCAACTCGACGTCGTTCTTCTGCCCCGTCCGGAAAATCCGACCGTTGCGCTGCGCGTGCGTCATCGCCGTCTGCGGCGTATCGTACTGGTAGAGCCACTGGCCGCGCTGGATGTTCATGCCCGTCGCGCCGGCGTCGGATGCAACGAGAATGTCCGCCTGCGGATCTCCATGCTCAGGATTGAACATCAGCCGCTTGCGCTCCTTGTCCTTCGAGCTGTCGGCGCCGGTGATCATGACGACACGGTGCCCTTCCTTCTCCAGACGCGCCTTCAGCATATTGACGGCCTCGAGCGAGTGCGCGAACACGACGCCGGGCTTTCCCTTGCGCTCCGCCGCATGCTTCACGACATCATCGACGATCGGATTGTCCGGATGCGTGTTGATCACGCGCTGTAGCGCCGCCGACTTGAGAATGCCGAGGTTCTTCTGCAGATCGCGCGCGATCGCTTCGTGCTGCTCGTCCGGCACGCCGTCGAACGACGACGGCGAGATCGCCTGCATTGCGCCGACATCGACCTTGCCGCGCATCCGCGCCAGACGCGCGTTGCTGAAATGCCGATCGAGCTCGCCGAGCGCCGCCTTCTGGCCGCCGGACAGCGACAGCCGCGACTGCTTGCGATCGGCCGCCACGTCAGGGTCGATCTTAGACGGGTAGACGTAGCGCGCCATCTCGCGGCGCAGAGCGTCCTTGGACGCCAACGTATCGGCGCCGTACCGTCGCATGAAGGCCGAGCGGTCGGTATATCGATCCGGCGCCATCTTGCGAAGCAGATCGAATACCTCGCTCGCGTCGTTCTTTACCGGATCGCCGGATGCCAGCAGATAGTGCGGCGTATGCTGCGACATCGCATCGACCACATTGGCGAGCCCGGAATTCTCCTTGCCGGCCCGATTCAGCGTGTTCTGGCTTTCATCAACGGTCAGGTAATCGTAGTTGATGCCCTCGCGATCCATGATGCCGCGCATCCATTCCTTGCGGCCGGCATCGTCCATCGAATTCAGCCGGTTCGACATCTCCGACTCACTGATACCCTCCGCCTTGGCGCCGAGGTGCATCATGTCATCACGGAACGACTGGTGCGTCATCACCGTGAAATGGTGCTCCGGATTCTTGTACGCGGCGATCCGCTGTTCGCGCGACGCGCCAGGCTCAATGTTCCAATTGAACTTGCCCGGTTCGAGGTAGCGCAGCGCCTCGCCCGAGAACTGCCCCTGCACGATAGACGGCACTAGAAACAGACCTCGCTTAGCCCTACCTTGCTCATGCAGATGCGTGAATGCCGCGAGCTGGAGAAGCGACTTGCCGGATCCGGTGCCGAAAGCCGCGACAACGCGCTTGTTCGCATCAACCATTTTCACGAGCCGTTGACGCGCCGCATTCTTGCCGCCGCTCATCGTCGGATTCCACAGCCGCGTGGGCTGACCCGGCTTGAAATTCTTGCCGACGATGCCCATCATGCCGGCGATCTGGCGCTCGGCCTCATGCCCGACGGTATGCCGCTCGTCGCCAGCAAGCGGCGACTCAGTCGGCGCGGCGCCGCTGCCGCCGAACATGTCGTCCTGGTCGGCGAAGAATCCCATCTGCGACTGCTCGAATGCTTCCCGCTGCTCGCGGGCCGCGTCGAGCTTGTCGCTGACGCTGCCGCTCGCGTATCGCCCCTGCACGCGCTCGCGCAAACTGTCGGTCAACTCGCGCTCGCGCTGCATGCGCTGGTCACGGGCGGCCGGATCCGTCGCGTCGAGGTGATTCAGGTTATTGCGCACGACCGCCTTACCGACCTTGATCGGCGCGTCCGGATTGAGCTTGTTGTACGTATCGGCAAAGCCTTTGCTGACGCGCGAGCGGATTAGATCCTGCACCGCCTCATACGCACGCTCATTGCCGCCCATCGTTTCGACGTACTTGCCCCAAGACAGCGACGCCGAACCGACCCGGGCCGCGAGCTCGTCGCGCTGCTGCTTCCAATCCGACCACTCCGGATTTTCCGCCGCGTCTCCGAACATGTCGGTCGTCTCTTTCTCCGGCTCGCCGGCGTTCAACCGGTCGAGATCCGCGCGCATGTCGGCCGCTTCCGGGCTCTCCTTGGCGATGTTGCGATAGAAGTGCTCACGCAGCGCGCCCTGGTCCTGCGGCGTCAGCTCGCCAATCTGCTTGTACGCGGCCGTCCCCTCCGGCGTATCCGACAGCGCGCGATGCAGCGCGTCGACCGCCTTCTGATCGACGTTGAATTTCTGGCGATTCAGCGGCGAGCGGGTAGCGCCATGCCGGGCCTCGACGAACTGATCAGCGTAGCCGTCGAATCGGTCGCCCAGCGCTTCGGCGCGCTGCATGTTTCCGTCCTCTCCCCTTAGCGGCGCAACGGCGTCGAGCGCGGCGCGGTAGTCCTGCGCGCGCCCGGCACCCACTTGCTGGAAGAAGGCGGCCGACTGGATGTCGGCAACGATATCGCCCGGCGCATCGCCGTCCGCTGCCCGACCGCCGATGTAGTCTCGCAGCGACTGCTCGAGATCCTCGCCCGGCGCGAACGGCTCCGCGATGCGCGGCGCGACGCCGGGCTTCACGTCCATCGCGAGATCCGGTCGATTGGCGACACCGAGCGGCAACCAACCATCCTGATCCTGGCCGCCGTTGATGATGTCGAGATTGCGCTTCACCTGTTCAATGTCGCCGCGCTCGATCGGCTTCGCGAGCCGGTCCAATCCCGCTGCGTTGACGGTCAGGAACGTGTCGCCGGCGACATTCTCGATCTGATAGTCGCCCCGCTGCAGCCCAATCGCGCGAACCTGCCGGATAGCATCCTCGATGCCAGCCTTGCCGAGCGAGACCTCGAACTTGTCCTTTTTGCCCTGCTTCAGCGCGACGGATAGCGCTGCGTTGGCCTCCATCTCGCCGAGCGTCTGGCCGAGGATCTTCTGCGCATCTACGACCGCCCCGCGTCGGCGCGCGTTCAGTTCCTGTGCAACCTGCAAATCCGCACCGGTCGCTGCCTCACCGAGCTCGACCTCCTTCGCCGCGTCCATCAGTTCCCGCGCGCGCCCGAGCGCATCCGCACTTGCCTGCATGTAGTGGTGCAGGTGAAAATCCTGCACGCCGTCGGCGATCTGCTCAACTTGGTCCGGCATGTCGGCGTGGATCCGGCGTGCTAGGACCTGCGCGGCGCCGGCGATGCCAAGCACGTCGACGACGCTACGATCGACCAGCGCGTCGCCACTCACGGCGAGCGCCAGCGAATTAACGCTGTTGTACGCGCCGATTCCGATATGCTTGCCGAGCGTCTCCGTCGGATCCGGCCCGGCCAGTTTTTGGAACTCGGACAGGAAGGCACGCGTCTGTGCTGTGCGCAAGTCGTTGTCCAGATCTTCGGCGATCTTCGCGTCGGCATCCGGGTCCGCCGTGTACTCGAGCACGTATGCCTTCGGTTCGGCCGCAGACTTGTTGATCTCTGCGCTCGCGTCGCGGGCCTTCTTTTGTACCTGGCGCAATGCCTTCTGCGCGCGAAGGAGATCAACCGCTTTCTTCGCATCAGTGAGCGACGGATCCGCACTGGGCACGACCGGCTCGCGGATGTTCTTCAGTTCCTCGCGCACCATGCGTACGGTGTCACCACGCTTAATCGCCGCCTCGCGCTGCGCATCCGTCATCTGCGCGAGCTTCGCCGCACGGGCATCAGCGGCCTCCGCCTTGAGTTCGTCCTCGCTCAGGCCGGCCGCCTCCGCGCGCCCCTTGTAGTCGGTCGAGTAACCGAGTCCGCCAGTCTGCTGCGGCGTCGGATCCAAGTCCTCGACTGAGAGCGTCTCAGGATCCTTTGAGTCAAGCGGCACCTCGCCGATGCCCGCCTCCATGCGCGCCGCGCTGTCGTTGACGAGGCGCTCGCGCTGCAGGTCGACGGCCGCCGTCGCCTTGCGCAGCAGGTCGCGATGATGCTTGAGCGTAAGCTTGTTGCGCGCGGCATCCGACAGGTGCTCGTAGTCGCTCTCCGGAAACTCGAGGCTATCCTTGTCCCACCCCATCGTGTCGGCGACGGTATGAATGAAGTCCTTTTCGTGCTTACGCTGCTGCGCCGCCAGTTCCGCGCGTGCCTTCTGCTTGGACTCGTGGATCCCGGCCTCCTTGTCGGCCTTGATCTGCGCCCGTTTGGTTTCGGCCTTCTCCGCTCTGCGCTTCTCAGCCTCAGCCTTGTAGTCGGACTCGGAACGGACGCCCCGCAACTTCAAGTAGTTCAGCTTGCCGCCGGCGCCGCCGATCACATGAGCGGTGCCGTCGGGGTTCGGCTGGATCAGAACGGGTTGCCCCTCGGTGCCCGGACCATTCGGATGAAGCGTTATCCACCTGCTTCCAGGCGGGATTTCGGATGCTTTCAGCAGGAGGATGCGCGGATTTTTGCTCATCCTCAAATCGTATGGTCACGACAGCGCCGCGATCTCCTCGAGGAGTTTGTTCTTCTTCGTGATGTTGTCGCGCCAAGGAATTGCCCGCAGGTTCCAATGCACATGCAAGCCACACACCAACTCCCCTTTAAGCGGGATGATGTGATCCACGTGATGCGGTATGCCTGTCTCCCGAGTTAGCCGAGCAGACTCCGCATAAACGGCACGAATTGCGACCTTATCCGCCCATGACGGTGTTGCCCGCCTGATATGCGCCTTCCGCTCCGCGTTTAGCTGGATGACCACATGATGATTCGCTTCGCGCATTCGCTGGCGATTCTTTGCCCAATACCCGCGCTTCTGTGCATTAATCTCGTCGGCCTTTTCGGCGTAGTAGCGCCGATTCTTCGCGACAAGGTATTCACGATCATTTTCCCAACGCGCGCGATCATATGCTTGGCGAATCGCCTTGAGCTCAGGATCGGCAGTCCGTCGATTATCCCTAGCGCGCCGACACGCAACACAGTTTTTGTTGCCGACTTGCCGCTCGACGACGTGTCCATGCGAGCACGGCTTACCGCTGAAGTAGCGTCGCAGGCCGAGCGTCAGAGCATCCTGACGGGAGATGATGTGAAGCATGATGTCTTCCATGCCCCGCATATTACTCAAATTTGATCACGTCGGCAACGCCGGGCACTGCGATACCAAAAGCCTAATTGTTACCATGCCGATACCAAGCATGGTATCCGTCGAAATCCTTACCAAGTAAGGCTTTCAGAGATACAGATACTAAAATACCTATATTTATAGAAATATATATATAGAGGTATTGTGTCTTATAGAGGGGGGGGATATGGGTATATGTGTGTCTATATATATCTTGTCGCATCAATGGTATCTCGGTATTTCTGGTATCCGGCCTTTTAAATCATGCACTTAGCCGATACATCCGATACCACCCGGTAACGATGGGCGAAAAAAAGCCGCCCCAAGGCGGCTTGTTACACGGGAGGAAAACGCTTCAGACTGTACTTGCACCCTGATGCTTGAGTGCCACCTCGCGCAGCATCGCCTTAGCCTTCTCGCTATGGGGATTGCGCACCAACTCGTCAGTAAGATCTTCGCGGTCTTCGGCGAGCTCGATGTCGGGATTAGTCGGCGCCGGCATAGCGGGTTTCGGCCCATCCTTGGAATCGGCTTCGCGCGTTGCCTGAGTCTTGTGATAGACCGCCATCGCCAACTTATCCAGCTTCTGACGCCCCGCCTTGTCGTAGAGATGGATCGAGGGCTGACCGTTCTCGAGCGCTCGCCCCTCCGCGTTCTTCGGGTTCGCATGCTCTCGCGTCACCTGTTGTCGAAGCTTCTCGAGATCCTCGAGCGAATAGGCGTCTGCCAGCTTGACCGAGTCCCAGCCGTAGTTCTTCATCGGCTTCTCAGCCGGCGCCGGTGCGACCACCACCTCAGTTGGCTTCTCGATCACGATCAGCCGTGCGTTGGCGCCGGTTTGCGCTGGCAGATCCGAACCCTTGAATGTATTCTCCGGCAGCTTCTCGACGTCGGCGCCGAGCTCGTCGAGCCAGTCGCGGAACGCCGCAGCCTTTTGATCGGAACCGAAGAACACACCCTCGCCAGCGATCGCGACCAGTTTGCCGCCCGGCTTGAGCATGTTGAACGCGCGCATGATGTGCGCCGCGTCCTTGCGATCGCTGAACGGCGGATTCATGATCACCGCGTCGTACAGTTTGCCCGGCTCGAACGTATCGAAGTCGTGCGCCGCGACGTTGTGCCCCTTCGCGCTCAGCACGTTGCGCAGCGTGTCGGATATCTCGACCGCGTCGACCGTCGCGCCCGCGTCGCGCGCAGCGTCCGCGAGGTGCCCATTACCCGCCGACGGCTCGAGCACAGTCATACCAGGCTTGATGTCCGCCATCTCCGCCATCTTGGCCGCGAGTGGTTTGGGCGTCGGGAAGAAATCGATACCGACCTTCTTACCGACCAGCGCGCGCTCAGCCTCCTTGATCGGATCGGCTTTCTTCACGCCGTCGCGGAATACAAGGTATTCGGCGAGCGCGAGGCGCAGCTCGTGATCATTCGTGATGCCCAAGCGTGCGAGGCGATCCACCTTTTTGATCTGTTCGACGTTCCACCAGCCGAGACCGTAGCTGATGTCTTTCTCTGTCAGGTACTTTTTGAGATCCTTGACCATCTCGCCGTCAGGACCGTTCGACGCGCGCATGCGATCGATCAGCGCCTTTGCGCCACGCTTGCCTTTCAACTGCTCGATCAGGCGCGACTTGTCGGCGCCGCCGTTGCCCCACGATGGGCGATAGATCTTCGCGTTGCGGATATCGTCAGGCGTCGGCCCGCGACCCTTCGTGCGCTGCTGATCGACATACGGCAAGTTGCGATCCGTTTCGTACATCGCGCTGCGCACGGACGAATCCAGCGACTCGACGGCCGCACGCGTGCTAACACCCTTCAGGTGCCGCGCCTCGCCGCCGATCGAGCGCAGGTACTCGCCGAGTTGGCCGCGAATCTCACCGATGCCGCCGTGCGTCGCATTGACCGTCGCATCCTGCGCGATCACGCCCGCGTCCTTGAGCTGCTTGAGGTATGAGTCGGCCACCTCGCGATAGTCGGCGCCCCCGGCGATGAATACGTCGCGATACTGCTTACCCTTGAACTGCGACAGATCCACGCCCTGCCCGGCCAACTCCCTGGCGCGCTCCGGCGTCATACGCTGATTGTACGAATCGATCACCGTGTCGCCGTGCACGAGCCCGTGCTTGGCCGAGATGATATGCAGATCCGGACGCTGCGCGCCCTTAGGGATCCACTTTGTCAGCACGGCACCCAGCGCGCCCGTGTAGATCTCGCCGGCGGGATGCGCACCCTCCTTCTTCTTATCGCCGCACGCGACCAGCAACAGCCGTTCACTGCCCGGAATGTCGGACGCGGCACGCTGCTCTTGCGCCGGCGCATCCGGATTGGCACGGCGCCAGCGACCATTACGCAGCACGTATTCGGCGCCGTCCTCGATCTTGGTGTCACCCTCGACCGGGCCATCCGGCAACCCATACTCTGCGCGCACATCCTTCTGTGGTTTGCCGGACAGGTCAGAAACCATGCCGATAAACCGCTGCTGCTGCTCGAAGTCAGCGGCCGCCAGCATCTCGCGTACCTTCTCCTGGCCGCCGTAACTCTCGATGACGTTCTCGAGCTCTTGCGCACGCGAGCGCTCGCCCAACTTGTCTTTGATTTTCTGCGCGCGCTCGCCGGGTTCGAGTTTCGTGCCGTCGCGCGGGAGGATTGCGCTGCGCAGCGGATTAGCGTCCGCCGTCACTTCGATGTCTTTCGACTCGCCGCTATCGACTACAGCCTGCAGCCACTTCGTCAGACGCGAGTCGTGCAGCGATCCGAGGAAGTGCACCGCACGCGGTTTGCGATCGCGCAGAAACGCAGCGACCTCCTCCGGGCTCCACGGGTTTGCGACCGTCGGAATCCCGACGACGAAATTGTCGGTACCGGCCGCCTTGACCGCCGCTTCGTAGTACGCCGAAAGACTGTACTTCGGACCCTTTGGGCACGGCACCATCATACGCAGCACGTTGAATCCGGCCGTCGCTTGGATCCAGCTCTTATGCTCGGCGAGCAGGTCAAGCGACCCTTGCTGATCGCCGATGACGTCGGGCAGAGAAACAAGCGGCGCCGGAACCTTTTCCTCAACCTCGTTCTTTGCGTGAATCAGTTCGGCGAGACGATCATAGCGCGCGAGGATCTGACCGAAATCCAGCGGCTCGACATCCTTTCCCGCAGCGATATCGGCCTGCTGCTTACGGAACAGACTATAGGCGCCCGAGTCGACGAATACCGGCGTTTGCCTGACGGCAACCATCTCCGCCAACTCATCCATCGCCTTTTCAGACAACTGGCCGACGTCGACGCCGACCGCATGCCCGGCATGCCCAGCGGCTCCGAAGTCACGCGCGCGCGAGAGGCCCGACGCAAACCGGCCGACGCGATCGCGCAACGCCTCGAGCTGCTCGCCGCGCTCCTTGATCTCTGCGTGATCCGGCATATCCTCCGGCGCGAACAGCGCGGGCTGCGCCTCTGCTGGGTTGCCCGACTTCAGATCCGCAGTGTGCATTCCCAAGCGCTCCGTCACGTGCGCGGGCTCCAGCTCATCGATATGCGCCATCGCGTCGATCAGCTTGGCGCGCTGCTCCGGGCGCATCGCCATCAACGTCGAGCGCATGCGCGCTTCGCCGCCGTGCTTCGCGAGGAACTTGTCGAGCTTGGGAGATTTTTTGGCGGCCGCCGGCGCCCCTGGAGGGGCGCCGAACAGGTGACCCTGTTCGTGCGGCTTCATCGCAACGCGCGCCGTACGCATGTGCGGCTTAACGTAGGTGCCGTCCTTGCGGTACGAACCGGCGACGTGCACCGGCATAGCGAACAGCGAGAGTTGCGACTTGCGGAGGATGAAAAGCATTAGGGGAGCCTTTAGGTAGGACTCCCCCGATTTTCAGGTCACGACCGAGCCTTGATAGAAAAGGATCAGGGACTTGATCATAGCTGGCCGCTCCTTAGTATTCCGCACCTTTTTTATGAACTCGTCGACGGGCATCGCGATGATCCCGCCTAAGAATCGCGGATCGTCGTAGTGCTCGAGATAGGCCTTTTTCGCGGCCTCCATCGACGGGAATCCGAGAAAGCACTTATCCTCGTCGTATTCATCCCACTTCTTGCGCCGCATCTGGCGAACGATGAAGACGTCGGGCGCCGATTCATCCGGGCCCATGTAGACGTCCACCGGATCCCCGTCGACGCCCTCCGTCCCGGCGATCTCGCCATAGGCATACTCGAACACGGTGCGCCACTTCGCGCCGGTTTCGTCGACGCCCTCGCGCACGGTGCCTTGCGGATTCTCGATCACGATGTCGAGCCCGTTCCACTTCATGCGGGGCTTCTTGTAGTTGCCGGCCGCCGCCTGCGCGGGCGTGGGCTTTTTCCATCCGTCGGCGCGCTCAGACTTGACCATCCACAGGTCACCATTCAGCCGCGCTGTCCCGCGCAGGTCGTCCCATGAGAACGACTGCTGGCTTTCGGCAAACTGAACCGTGATATAGGCGCCATCGACCGTCGCCTTGACGTTCGATATCTTGCCCGTCGCCGGCCCCTTGTCCGTATGTCGATCGTTGTCGAACTCGATCCGCTGCCCGATATCAGGCCACGCATCCGGCGCACGGCGTTTGCGCAGCGCGTCGAGGCGCTTGGCATAGTCGGCTTTAATCAGCAGCATCGTCATTCCCCAGTACACGGCGCAGATAGTCGCCGAATTGTTTATCGTCGCCCGGCTCATCTTGGATCACCGGCACCCAGCGCCCGCGACAATGCGGATGCGCCAGCCCGGCTGGAAGCCACCACATCTCCTCCGGCTCGCGGTGCACGAGGATGCCACCCACGCGTTTGCGCGGCGCGCTCGAGCGCCCAACGTTGTTTTTACCAGGCCAAATCTGCGTGTTGCCGTCCTTGTTCGGATCGTCCGACGACACAACCTCAGCTACCACGCCGTCTATCTTTCGGCAGAACGAGCAGGCATTGCGGTACTGCTCAACGCGCTGCAGCTTCGACCCGATCGGCATGCTGGACACGTATCCCTGATTCAGGTTCTCGCCAGCCTCAGTGACGGCAATGCGCCGCCAGTCACGATTGAGCGTCGCGAACTCATCGGCGAGCGTCTCCTGCAATGCATGTTCCGGCGCCGACGCGCCGAGGAACTGCTGCTCGGTATGATTCAGCACCACCTGGCGCATGCGATGCCGCGCGTTGTCGGCGAGCCGCTGGACATTGTCGACGCCGCGCACACGAGCATAGTCGAGGACGTGCGACTGCGCCGGTGACATCTTGAACTCCGCACGCGCAGCGCCGACCGTGGCAGGCAGCGCCTCGAGCACCTTGTCGGCCTGCTTGACCGTCAACGCCTCCATGTTCGCCTGCACCCGGCCCATGAACGTCGAGCGCACGGCCAGCCATTCGGCTTCAGTCCGCAGATCGCTCGCGGGCAGATACCTCTGCGCGAGATAGTCGACGACCATCATCCAGTCGTCGAGCGTGAACTCCGCCGGCGGCAGCGTCTCGAGGTAGAGCTTGACGGCGCCGAGCTCGTCGGATTCCCACCGGCGCCACGCATCGGGAGGACGCGGCGCGCGCGCGCCGACGCGGTGTCGCTCACCAGAAAGCCACTTCGCGAGATCCCGACGGAACCCCTCGAGGCGCATCAGGCCGCGCTTCGTGAATAGCTCGACCAAGCGCCTCACGTACGGATTCTCGTGTTCGGACCAGATCGACTCGTCATCGTCATGGCTATGGATCGCCTTGTAGATGGTGTTGAGTGCCCGGTCAGATTGTTGCTCCGACAGCTCGCCGATGTCTAGAAGTAGGGTCATAGGCCAATAATAAAGTCACGACACACTTGATCATTTTTGATAAACTGCATTTCCGTTGTGCCGATCAAATACCGTCATCCATGTCGAAATCAAACACCCCTCGCTCCAAGAAGGTAACGAACGCCATGATGCTCGCCGGTGCCCGGCCAGCCTTGCGAGCCATTGAATCGATTATGGCGACGTGGCATAGTCCAAACGGCCCGGAGGCCGATCCGCAAGACATCGTTGGCTTGCAAGGCTTCTTCCTCGGATATGATCGAGTTTGCAAAAATTCTGGCATACCGTTTGACCCGTCGGTCGCCGACGGGATTCTGGAGCGCATGCACCACGACAAGCCGGTATCACGCGCGGACATTCACACGCTTCAGGTTGAAGCGCACAAGCTATTGCGTGCCGCCAGGTCTGCGCGGAACATTGATATCTGGATCGAAAGCCTGCAGGACATGGAGATCTATTGCCACGTGCACGGCTGGGAATGGAAGGGAATCGGGAGAGCTCCGGCAGGTTCCTCCACCGGAGTGCAGATCGCCGCGTAACGTGCGGATACGGTCAGGCCACAACGGGAGATACGTCGCACCTGGCTGCGGGCCGTTTTACCCGACCTGCCCGCTGCGGGGCCGCCCCTCTCGCCAAGGAACAGCCCTAGTATGAAATCACGACCACCAAAAACAAAAGGCACCCGAAGGTGCCTTTCTTATTTAGCCGCCGGGTTACTGCTGTTCGGCCGCTCTTTCCTTTGCTGCTTCTGCAATCCTAGCCCGCACCGCTTCGGGCGCGCCCGCGAGGAGCTTTTCAATGTATGCATCTGAAGGTTCTTTCGCTGAGCCGTCGTAGCCGTCGAACAGGCGATGATCGACGCCATTCACCTGTTCAGCATTTTCCGGCCTATTTTGCTCAGCCATGATGGCCTCCTTTCAACATGAACAGAATAACAGTTTGCAAAGACTTTAGCATTACCTTTTTTTGAACAGTTGCCGCGTCGCCTTTGCTCGCGATCAGCTTCGGCCCGGCACCCTTTTCGCCACTGTTGTCATGGAACGACCAGGCATCCGATTTCGCCTTGATCTTGTCGAAGTTTGCTTCGTTCTTGTCATTCCCAAGCACGACCTCCGGCGGCACGTAACGGCCCTTTTCACCGCCGTTCAGGAACCGTCCCACTGCGCGCTTTGCCGCTTCCTGTCGCGGCAGATGCATATAGTGAGATTCGATGCGGAATCCCGACGACTTGAAGTCGTCGACCTTGTCCTCGATTGACTTTCCGGTCTTCATCGTGGCATCCAGCACGACATTGACACGCAGCAACTTTGCCATTCTTAGCACGGTATCCAATACCGCACTGGACTCCTCATGTACCTGGTGGGCGTTCCAACCCTCGTACTCAGGCAGCATTCCCTTGATATGGTCCGCATCGAGGACAATCGCATGCGCCTCGTCATAGACGCGACCATTGAGCGATGACTTGCCACTGCCGCCGCGCCCGCCCAAGGCAATAAACGTCGGTTTTTCGCCATTCGGGGGAGTCGCGGCCTTTATGCGTGCGGGGTCCAACAGACCAGGCACTTTCTTGCCATTCACTTCGACGCCCTCAAACAGGATCTTGCGATGCAACGCCGCACGCTGATCATTCCATTCGCCGTCACTATCGGTATGCTGGTCGATCGTCTGCTTTACACCGCCGACCCTCGCCCTTGCCTTGTCGATGCGCGCGCGGGCGTCGCCGCCAAAGCCATCGATGATACTGTCAGCCGTCGCATCGGGATCGTCATGTTGACGCGCGAAGTCCTCTGCGCTGAAGGCATCCGGATCGCCTTCATGGGCTTTGACCTCAGGTCTTTCCTGCGGCGCCGGCTCATGCGGCGACTGATCCGGCGTGTCCTCACCCTCCCAGTGATGGGTGATCGCCGAATGCGGCACGCGATGGACACCATCGGCGCCGTCGCGCACCGTCGCGCCGGCGTTGCCGACGGCCTCGACCTTGCCGTGGCCTTTATGCTCGCCGTTCTCGAACCCGACGTGATGTCCGGCTTTTAGCTCCTTCGGTTGATCCGGGTTTGCCCGAACCCATTTGGTCTGCTGTCGACCAGTTTTGTCCGTGATCCGCTTCTTCGTCAAACCTGGGCGATTCGCAACCGGGCCTCCCGTCGATTTGGTGAACAGTACGAGTCGATGCCCATCGAATGCTTTCACAACCATCTTGTCCTCGCGCGCCTCAGGCGCCACGTTTAAATATCGACGCCGGCCGCCAGCGTCCTCCACAATCATTCCGTCCTCGCCCTCGTCGACAATGTTGTAGTGCTGCGTCGCGCGTTTCTTGGCGCCGAGCACGTGTTTCCAGGCGACCTTGTGGCGCTCGCCATCGCAATCAACCGTCGCACCATGCTCACCGTGCGCGACGACCTTGCCCGCGCGCGGCCCCTTCATATGGTCGATATAGACCTCGTCGCCGATATCGACTCCAGGGTTCTCCTCGAGCTGTTTCTTCTGTTTCGTTTGCATTCTTAAGGCTCGATCGTGAAAACCGGCAACCCGAACGACTTCGTCATCGCATCCGCGTCGTCACCGGCGGCCCGGTCACCATCGGCCGCATCCGGCGCCGCGCCAAAGTCAGAACCCGTGTCAGATTTTCCGGACGGCTGTCCAAAGTCTTGAGATCCCTCCTGGTTCGCATCGGTCGGGGCGCCCGGCTGCTCTTGCCCAGGCTTACCGAAATCGCCCTCCTGTGGTTGCTGCTGCTGATTCGCCGCCTGCCAAACCGGGATCAGCGCCGGATTGAGCGGCACCGCGCCGAGACCATCCGGCACCTTGGCCAACTCGTCTTCGGCGCGCATCTCATCCCACGTCATGATCAGCTTCTTGCGTTCGAACGCGATCTCCTCGTCTTCCTCGTCGAGACCGGTCCAGCGGAAGACATACTTGTCGCCGAACTCTTGGACGATAAAGTCAGTGAACAGATTCTCGAAATAGGCCAGCAGCGGCCGGAGACCCTTGTCTTTCGAGTTGGCGAGCTTTTCCTCGGTGTCGTTGCCAGACAGGTTCGACGACGAGCCTGCGCTGAACGACTCGAAATTGATCTCGTCCGGCCCGATGCCGTAGATCGCGCAGATCAGGGACGACAGGAACGTCATCCACTTCCCGAACATCATCTCGTTGACTTCGATGCCGAAGTTCTCGAACGCCGCGCGCGACTCCTGGTCCTTGGAGACCATCACGGGGAGCGCCCACTGATTGTTGACGCCCTTGACCATCGCATTCCACATGCGCTTGAACGACGCGACGTCCTGCTCGCTGAAGTTGCCAGTCAGGTGCAGCAGGCCTTTCGGGATCTGGTTCGAGTCGAAATACTTCGTGTTGTAGGTGAAGGCGTTCAGGAAGCCCGTCACCACGCGCACGAGGAGCTCCGTCTCCGACAGGCCATAGCCGCCGATCAGGACGTCTGTGCGCGGGTTGCGCGGCACATAGATCAGATCGTCGTAGGTGTACAGCGAGCGGATATTGCCCTGCACCACCTGCAGCGCGAAAATCTCGTCATCGCCGTTGTAGCCTTGCTCGGTACACAGGCGCAGCGTCGCGCCGTCGACCGCGTACATACCGTCGAGGCCCAGCGACCTGTCGCGCTTCCATTCGGTTTCGATGCCGGTCGAGTCGAGCGTCAGGCTGTCACGCACCAGTTTCGCCATGAACGACGAAAAGTCGTCGCGTTTGAGGCGCATTCGAGTGCGCGGCCGGTTCTCCCAGCCGGAGTTCATGAAAAAACCCTCGAGCAGCTGGATCGACTTCTTGTCGTCGTCGTTCGCGTGGCCGTCGGTGTCTTTCAGCGTGATCTTGAAGCCCGGCCCCTTGCCGTTTGTCTGTACCCGGCAGAAGCGCTGCACCTGGCGGATCCGCGTCATGATCACCGCATTGAGGATCGGCGTCCCCTCCACCATCGCGCGCATCGAGTCGAAACTGAACGCGCTCTGCTTCTCGTAGAAGTCGCCCATCACACTGACCTGCATGTCGTCGAGGAACACCGACTGCATGCCTGGCAGTTTCTTCTGCACCGCGAGCGAGGGATTCGGGATTTTGGACGCCCTGCCGAGCGCCTTGTTCATCTCCATCTGCTCGTACTGATCACGCATGAAGTCGATCAGCGGGAGCATTTTGTCGGGCGTGACGTCGGCGAGGGACGCCTTTTGCAGCTCCGACTGAGCGGCCGCGCGTTCATCCGCCGGGGCGGATCCGGAGAAAGCAATGTGGGCGAGATTATCCATGCACCAAGTCTGGTGTCACGACGCGCGCCGCTCATGCTCAAATATGATCAATATTTTCTTGATCTTTTTTGATCAAGTCGTTATAGTCTCCCCGTCATCCAGATGACATGCTGACGTCCCCAGCACGAAACCACCCGTGCCGACTGGAGTGTTCGGAAATCTCCCCGGTAGTGCCCGCGCCGGCGTTTAAGGCGGGACGAGACGGATTCAGTAGTCCTAATGCTTAGCGAGGCAAATGCCACTTATTTTGTTCCTGCTGGCGCTGATCTGGATCCCAGCGCCGCAGTTTGTGGGGCCGCGACCCGTAGCAACGCTGATGCACGGGAGGCCATTAGACCGTAACCCAGCGATACCGATGGATTATGGCTAGTGCAGCGGGGCTCAGTGAGGATCCAGTTTCGAAACGCCCGCGCCTAATCCGCGCGGGCAACCATTGGAGAGAATCGATGCAAAGCCTGAAATCCATCCCCGCCCTGTCAGCCGGCAACCAACTCGAGCCGCAACGCGCTGTTCCGGCGATGCTGCAAAGTGTCTACGAGAACCTGACGCAACTCGAGCAGAACATGGATATTCTGCGTGATCGTATGCGCCCCGTGCTCGAGGCCACACTGGAATCCGGAGCGCAAGATGAAGAAGCGATCAAGTCCGGCGCGCGCAACGTGCCGCACGCGGAGCAGCTTGAGGGAATCGCTACCCGAATCAGCTACCTGAACGCGCGCACGCTCGACGCGATCAACCGCCTCCACGTTTAACCACCCAACGCCGACCAGGCACGAGTAGACCGCCATGAATCAGAAGACAGCAAAAGGCCTGCGCCGCGCCGTGCGCGCAGCATTCCACAAGGATCCGGCCGAGGTTGAACTCGACAGGCGATTCCGTCGCAATCTGACGCCGATCAAAGGCCTGTTCGTCTTTGAGCAGCGCGTAATGCACAAGCACTGCGGCCGCGCGATCTACCAGCGCCTGAAGAAGGCCATCCGCACCGGCGTGCTTGTCCCCGATCAGATCGCGGTACCGCGTGCCGTGCGTCACGCCGATCTCGCAATGGAACACGCGGGCGCCTGAGTCACCTCAACCCCGCATCGAACGCCCGGCCAAGCCGGGTTTTTTTACCCCAATTAGGAAAACAGAATGGACATGGCCGCTACTAAAGGCTCCTTCAACGGAATCCGGCTGATCGCAGGCGCCGTTGTGGCAGTTCTCTTGCTCATCGCGCTTTTCATCCTCTGGCCTTTCGCCTCAGTACCCGCCGGCTATGTGGGCGTGATGACGACATTCGGGGCACCATCGCCGACCACATACGAGCCGGGCATCCACTTCCGGATGCCTCTTTCCCAGTCCATGCACAACGTCTACATCGGCGTCTACAAGGCAGAGTCAGACGTGGGGGGATCGTCGAAAGACCTTCAGCAAGTAGACATGAAGGTGTCGGTGAACTTCAACATTCTTCCGACGTCGGCAGTCGGCATCTACTCGAATCTTGGTGGCGATCCGTGGACGCAGGTCATGGACCCCGCCGTGCATGACATTGCGAAAGCGGTTGCCGCACGATACGAAGCCACCGACCTGATCCAGAAACGCGACCAGGTGAGCCAGGAGATGCGCGAAGCACTGCTGAGTCGATTCAAGAACATCGGCGTGAACGTAAGCGCGGTAAACATCGTCGACTTTACATTCAGCAAGCAGTTCAACGACGCCATCGAGGCGAAGATCACCGCCCAGCAGAATGCTTTGCGCGTCGAGAACGAAATCACGCAGACGAAGTGGGAAGCGCAGAAACGCGTGGTCGAGTCCGAAGCCGCCCTAAAGGTCGCGGAGAACACCGCGAAGGCGAACGAACTGATGGGTAAGTCACTTGAGGCAAGTCCTGCGCTGATCGAGAAGCTTAAGGTTGAGAAGTGGGACGGGCACTACCCGACCTACATGATGGGCGGGGCCATGCCGATGATCCAGATCGGCAGCGGCAAGTAACCACACCACCCCGGCTCAGGCCGGGTTTTTTACAGCCAAGACCACAATGACAGATCCCGCAAAACCTCACCTTACCGATTTGACAGTCGTCGCCGCCCTCACCGCTCAGATAGAAACCCTGCAGGCAAGCCTGAAAGACGCGAATACCGAGAATGACCGCCTCGCCGGAATCGTCAGTCGGTTTATCGATCCCGACGCCGTCAAGACACACGGCCCGGCACGCATCGACGGCGGCCTCCTTTTCGGAATGGAAGGAGGCGCCGCACAGGTTTTCGCCGCTGCACTCTCCGACCAGTTCCGCGATATCGGCGCTGTCAACTATATCGAGATGCGGTTCCAGTCTGATGATTCGCAAATCGGCGAGCTGTTGGTGACTATGCAGCGCGTCGACGGCAAAACGCCGCACGCCTTACGCCTCGAAGCCGAACGCGAACGCGACCACTGGAGGGCTAACCATGAGCACCAGGTATCCCGCGCCAGGTTCCTGATCGAACGCGGCGACATCCCGCTCGAGCGCGTGCGCGCGTACACGGAAATGGGCGCCCTGCACGAGCTCGAGGAAGCGATCCGCCACGACCGTGAAATCTTCGCCGGCACCAGCGACGAAATGAACCCGACGGGCCAACTCGTTACCAAGGCGCTCGACAACCTCGCCACCATGAGGAAAGCATGAGAATCGAAATCATCGACCGCGAGCACTGGCTCGAGCGCGTCAACGCGGCGATCAACCGCATCGAGACCGAGCGGAAGAAGCGCGACATGGAGTACGTCGATGAATGGCGCGCGAGTGTCTTTGGCGGCCGACTGTGGACGATGATCTTTCCGGATGCCAAGCCCCACCACGAGCCCGGCTACCCGTCCGTCTACGGATGGGACGCGTACGGCACGCTGCTCGACATGCGCACGGGCTTGCTCAGCATGGGTACTGGCCGGATTTGGTTCGGCGAAACCGAGATCAACGCGGCGCCGCAGATCAGCCAAAAAATGCGGTCTATCGAACAGACTTTTCTCTCACATACACATTGCTAACTTAATCATTTTTGAGTAATCTTGTCAGACGATGTGGGCGCACGGTGCGCCCTTCGTTATAGAGGGCCAGACGTGGAATCAAGCAGAGAATTCGAGCCGGGTAATGTCGCACTCCTAAAGACCCACGCACACGGAGACGCAAAGAACCGCATCGAGTACACCATCATCAGCGGCCCGACCGGCCCATCGAAATTCTACCAGGCGCGCGGCGCCGACGGCAAAACCGACCTCATCCCCGAGCGCGAGCTCGTCCACAAACCCCAGCAAGCCGATCGCCTCACGCCCGTGAAGTGGAAAGACTGCGCATGGATTCCGGAGATTCTGCGGTGAGTAACTCACTTACTCAATTGAGTGGCGACGAGCTGGACATCGCCGTCGCGATCGCGCTGGGCGCCTCGAAAGAAAAGAAGGCCGCCGACAACGCGATGGCGTGCGGAATTCCCCTGCACTTCCGCCAGCCCATGTTCGCCGTCGTCAATGCGATCGGCATCGCAATCCGCTGGCGGCCGACGGTCGACTGGTCACAGGGTGGGCCGATGCTCGCCAACCTGATCGAGGACGGCTTCGTCATGATGCAGCCGCCTGAAATGCCCGTCGCGCTGATCAAAGGCGCGTGGCGCATCGAGGGTGACAACGTGCTCGAGGCAGTCTGCCGAACCGTCGTCACGATGTTCGAGGTGAAGTCGTAATGCAGACCCGCACGCAAAGCCTCATCGAGACGCTGCTGAACACGGCGATCGGCTATGGCATCAATCTGACGGCCCAAGTCGCCATATTCCCGCTGTTCGGCATCCATATCCCGCTGCACGAGAGCGCGATGATCGGAGTCGCCTTCACCGGCATCTCGATCGCGCGCGGGTTCGTGCTGCGCCGTTTCTTCAACTGGTTCCACTCTGTACGAGGTGCGGCGTGAGCACTCTGCGCAAATGGTACGTCTACCTGAACGACCGCCTGTACGCGATCCAGTACGCGCACACCGAGGACGGCGCGATCAAGGCGGCCGCCGAGCAGCACGGCATCGAAACCCATTCCCTAACCGCATCAACCACCATCAGGAGCAAAGCAGCAAATGAGCAACCAGCCTAACACGATGACCGCCGAGCAGAAGCTCAAGCATCTGATCCTGAACAAACAAGCCGAGTGGGCCAAGGAGACGCCGCCGGAGATCACGGCCGATAACGTCGACGCAGTCTATCAAGAGGCATACGACAACGACGGGGGATCTCTGCAGGATGCTCGCAACGACGTGCGAGCAAGCGGCGATGACACTGGCCTGAAGTGCGAATGGTCACGTCACTATGAATCGAAGGCGGTAGCGTGCCAGTACCTCGACGGATCTTGGATCGGCTGGACCTACTGGTACGGCGGTGGCAAGCACGGCGAGCCGGAGGGTATCGACTGGATGGACGAGGCCTACGACCTGACCGTCACCGAGGAGCCGCGCACGATCATCCACCGCACGTTCACGAAGGTCGAGGCGACGAATGAAGCCGTTTGATCTCGATGCCGCCAAGCGCGGCGAGCCTATCCAGGTGTTGTACCGCGACCAATGGATCGACGCGTATTTTGTTGGTGTCTCGAAGACCGGCCATATCGTGGCTGAAGGCGACTACGCGTCGGGTCAATTCTCGACATGGGGTGGCGATAACGTCCGCATGGCACCGCGCAAGCGCACGGTGTACGTGAACTTGTGGAAGGGCGAACTTAGGCCCGGCAACGTCTACGTCACCGAAGGGAAGTTCCCGCCCGACGCTCATGCTGCGCATTGGTTCGATACCGAGGAACAGGCTAGGTCGGCCGCAACCTGCGGCCTCTCGAAAGGAGTATCTCCGCATTGCCTCGCCGTCGCCGTCCCGGTCGCGATCGAGGAATAACAGACTAACAATCTGGCACGCACACAGCCGCCCGGCAAAGCTGGCGCGGCATCTGAAACAAGCCTGCCACGCGCGGGCGCACATAGGGCGCAGGAGAACCATGAACGCAAAAGAACTCGCCGGACTTCTGAATAACCGGACCTACCCGCTACGCATCCCGAAGGATATTACCGAAGCCGCGAAAGCGTTTGGCCTCGTGATCGTCTACGGCGCGAGCGACGACCTGATGGAATTCGAAGGCGCGATTTACGACGAGCTCGGCGCAAACGACGGCACGACAGCATACGTCGATTCGAAAGGCCTTCTTCCGAGCCGTGAAAGCATCGACGACGACGGCGTCCTGAAAGACTATTTCGCACGCGAGCCGCACGCCAAGCCGATCGAGGCGCTGTGGGCATCCGAAGGCGACTACTCGTGGACGTTCAAGACCGACATTCCGCACGAGACGTTCGAGATCGTCGAGGACGGCGAGCCGTACTGCCGTGGCATCGTTTTCGCGCTGGCAGACGTGCAGACGAAGGCGCCGGCATGAGTAAATCCCTATCCACTCAAGCACAGTGCGAACTGGGCAATTGGCTGATCAACGGCGACACCGGAATCTCGTCGCAGACAATGGCCGCGATCGCACTGGGCGCAACGAACCTCAGCTCGAGCGGATGGAACGTCGACGCGCCGCACGACCCTTCCGATTTTGGCCGCTGCTACCGCCTGGTGCAGAAGGTGCCCGAGATCCGCGAGCACTTCCCGCGAATCGCCAAGAAGGTGAAGGCGTTCGCCGGCATCCTGCGCGAGTGGGATGCCCTCGTGCGGATCTACGAGCGCGACAAGCCGAAGGGCGAAAGCCCTGAGCTCTACAACCGGATCAAGGACCTGAGGGGCGACAAGGCATGAAGACGGCAGAACTCGACGGCGTCCTGCTCGACTATTGGTCCGCACGAGCCGACGGCCTCACGGCGACGATCCTGCGCGCCGGCGAGAAGCTGAACGGCATTCGCCTCGACAACGACACGTGCGCCGCATTGACGCCCGGCTTTGACGACTGGTGGCAACCGCACCACGTCACGTGGTTCACGGTGGGGCCGATCATCGAGCGCGAGCGGATCGGTACGACGTTCGGAAAATTCGGCGGCCACTGGCACGCGCTTGTGCTGGACGGCATCTTCGTGTCGACGACTATCACAGGCCCGACGCCGCTGATCGCCGCTATGCGGGCCTATGTCCGATCGAAATTCGGCGATGAGGTACCCGACGACCCAAGAGCTGGATAGAATGAGCTGAAAACCACGCCCACCAGGGCACAACCCGAGAGAGACCCAAAATGAAAACGACCCTTATCGCCGCCCTGCTCGCTTCTGCAGCCCTGTCGGCATGCGGCCATGCGCCGATCGTGCAGGACAAGGAAATCGGCTATATGTCTCGCCAGGAAGTTTCCGCCGCGATCGAGGACTGCGAGAGCGCCGGCCAGCGCGCGACCGTCGTCTACGCCAAGGCCGAATGGCGTGACAAGCTGGTGCCGGTGCCGGTCGACGTGCAGTGTCTGCCGTCGCGCGGGTCTCTCGCCGCTTTGAGCAAGATTCAATGAGTCGACCTGAACGAAAAATTGAATGGACGGACGTCGCACTCGCCGACGTCCTGCGCCACTTCGCCGCCGGCTACGAGTTTAAGGACGGCGCGAAGTTGGTTCAGCACGAGGCATTCGTCGACGCAGCCAAGGGCCGCGTTGTATTCAAACTGACGACGCAGTTGCCGGAGGCGACGTGACCTACCCATACGAGACTGTTACGCTCCGCGCCAGAGATCTGTTCGGCAAATTCGGCTTTGCCGACGGCGACCTCGTCGACGAGATGCTATGGGATACCGACTTGGAATGGGGCGTGCGCCCGTCATACAAGGCACCGTGGTCCGAGTACTCCCTCGAGCACGAAACCCTGTTCGCCGTTATCGAGCGTTTCTTGTTGCCCGCCCTACCCGTTCCGGTTAGATGGAATCGGTGGAACACGAACCACAATCCGGCGCGCGCTCACCATGAGGATGACCATCTAGAGGATGCCGTCGCAGCCATTGAGGTGACTGTGCGCGTCGCCGACATTGTCGCGATCGCGCGCGAGATCGCAGCGCGCAAGCCAACGCCGGAGGCGACGTGAGCACATCCCCGATTGACCGATTGCGCGAGCGCTGCGCGCTCCTCGAGGCGCAACTTGATGCCGTGGAGCGTGAGCGCGACGAGTGGAAGGCAAAGCACGACGACGTCGTCGCCAGCGCGCGCAAGCTGATCGACTCAGTCAGCGCGCAGTTCGGGTCGGATGTAGACCCGAAATTCTCGACGCCCTGGCCGTGGCCGGTTTCACTCACGGACGACGAGATCGCGCGCATACAGGAAAAGTGGCAAGGAACGATCCGGCTGCTGAGTGGTTACAGCGTCGCCGGCCGCGTTCACTACACCGCAGAGAAGCAGGGCATGCTCGGCGCCGCGTACATCAGGGTGTAGCGCCAACACATACATAGTCTTATCGCAGTTCTCGCAAAACCATACGCCGCAGGGGTTTCCGACCTGCGGCGTTTTTCATGGGCGCTCATCGGGCGCACGCTAAATTTACTCAAATTTGATTGACGTATTGATCATTTTTGAGCAATACTGCGTGCGCGTAGTTCAATCCGAGAGAGACCCATGACCCATCCCGACCATGACGTCGAGCTGTTCTACAACCGTTCGCACCTTCCCGGCGCGCCGCGCCCGTTCCATCAACTGATGCCTGACGTGCGCATCGAGTGGGGCAAGAAGCACGAGGAGGCACTCTCTCAGTTTCGGCGCCTGTCGCGAATTTTCGCGTCCGACTCCGTGCCGAATACCCTCGCCGGCTTCAAAGCCGCCTTCTTCGACGCCAGCAATCGGCCGCTCACTGAACAGGACATTTTCGACGCCGGAGTGCGATCGGGAATGGCGCGCGAACCTGCTGTGTCGCAGCCCGACGATCCGCTCCGCCAACGCGTAGAGCGCCTTTTGGTCGAGTTGCATAACGAGGACCGCCTTAGCGAAGGCCAGTGCGCGAAGGTGCTGGACATCCATCGCATCGAATGGCGCAAGGTCGCCGACGAGTCCGCCGCGCAAATCTGCGACCAAGTGGCCGCGCAGTCTAACAACCATCTTTTCCGTAGCGGCGCAAAAATCTGCGCGGGCGAGATCAGGCGTGCGGCTGCGCCAGCGCAATCGGCGCAGCCGGCGTTGCCCGCTTGGTTCGACATGTTCCTGACGAACGTCTGCGAGCTGCCCGACCGGAATAGCCCTGAGGATGAGCCCGAGGCGATTGTCGCAACGCCCGAAGAACTGCGGTCATGCGCGCTGAATGCAATCGAGCAATCGGATGACGACACCGATTACGAAGCGCTCGAGCGTGAACACCTTGGCGACTTCGATAAGCGCACGGGCATCTATCAATGGCGCGATACCGGCCCACTCGAAACGGGAGACCACGCATGAAAAACGCCGCCGAGCTACTTCATATCATCACTTTGCTGTGCGAAGAAAACGGCGAGCCGTGCGACGGCTATCGCTTTCGCGAGCTCATCCTCGAATCTCGCGCATTACTCGCGGCCGCGCCGCTGCCGACCGTGCCGCTGGTCGAGCCCGTTGACAGCCTGAAAGCGATCCGTGCCGGCCGTCGCGCCGAGGTCTGGCTCAACGGCGGCAAAGGACCGGAGGCAATGGTCGCGATCGTGAACGTCGGCCTAACCGGATGGCACCTCGACGAGCCGGGCGCGAAC
The DNA here is from genome assembly GCA_036383775.1 of Paraburkholderia sp. Classification (GTDB taxonomy): domain Bacteria; phylum Pseudomonadota; class Gammaproteobacteria; order Burkholderiales; family Burkholderiaceae; genus Paraburkholderia. Next base: position 93,039 of record DASVNP010000020.1, read on the forward strand.
GCGTACGCAGACGGCTTCAATCGGGGCGCCGACCTGGTGCGCGCTGCGTACTCGCAGCAGATCGAGTCGCGCGGCACCGGCAACTTCTATGTCGCCGCCAACGACAACAACCCAGGGTTTCTGGTGTACGGGACGGGCATCAACGACGGCAAGCCGGAATTCTGCCCATCGCTGCGCCACGCCGCGCCGTTCGCCACGTATGCGGACGCGGACGCCGCTGCTAACCGCGCAGGCCTCGTCTGCTACACGATCGTTCAACCGGCTCTCGGAGCAACAGAATGAACGCACCTGTTCAAGAACACATGCTGCGCGCGTCGTTGCCGTGCGCTGCGTTTTGGGTCACGTCGTGCGACGAGCTCAACGAGTTGGCACCACTCGAGCTGCTGCACGGCACGCGTTTTCCCGGCCATGTTGCGCCGCTGCACACGTCGCAAGAGCGCCTGCTCAATCTCCCTTTTGCCGATCGTTATCAGCGCGTGCTGGATCTGCTCGAGCCGACCGACGCCGACAAGTGGAAGGAGCGCGCGCTGCGTGCGGAGAACGGACTGCGCGGCCTGCGTGCCGATCTGAAAACGTTCCAAGGCCTCGCAAAGCACGTGATCGACGCGATCGACGGACCGCGCACGGTGAGCGCGTTCTTGAAGTACGCCGAGGCTGCGAACGATGCCTTTAAGGTTCTACGCCATATCATCGGCCACGAGCCTATCAGTGCCGACGCGCCTGCCCTGCCGGCGAAGAAGCCAATGCCCGCTGATCTCCGCGAGCGATATGACCCGGATGCAACCTATATCGCGGGCTCGGTTGACGGCTGGAATGAATGCCTCGACGCGATCACCGACGAGCAGCCTGCGCCCGAGTGGGACGGCGAAGGCCTGCCACCGATCGGCGCCGAGGTTCTGATTCGGCACGGCCGCGACGACGATGACCATCGCTGCGTGGTGACCGGCTATTACGTCTGGAAATCGCTAGACGGCAATCCGTCCGTGCACCGCGTTTTCGTGAACGTTGTCTACAAGGGCACGAAGACTCCGAACGCCCGCATGTTGTGCGATCTGCGGCCCGCGCCGAAGGAGGCAAATTGAGCCTCGCATTCAAAGCAATGCAGTTCGCGCGTGAAGTGCACGCGACTCAGGTGCGCAAGTACACGGGCAATCCGTATGTGGATCACTTGGCTGAGGTGGCGGGGATTGTAGCGACCGTTACTGAGCGGATGAACATCGCTGCGCCCGTCGCGATTGCCGTCGCGTGGCTGCATGATTGCGTCGAGGATCAGGGTGTTACGAGGCCTTTCCTGCTCAATGAATTCGGCATAGACGTTTCCGTTGGCGTCATGTTTCTGTCCGACCTTGAGTCTGGCAATCGAGCCGAACGTAAGGCCGCGTCACGCGCCCGCCTTGCCAGCGCTTCCGAATGGATCCAAACCATAAAGGTGGCCGACCTGATCAGCAACACATCGAGCATCGTCAAGCACGATCCGAAATTCGCTGTCGTGTACCTCGAGGAAAAACGCCTTTTGCTCGACGTTCTCACCAAAGCGGACCCGCGCCTCGTCGCGATCGCCCGCAGCCACGCGGAGGCGTCATGACGAGTGCCCTACCCTGCCATAAGCACCACCTCAACGAACGCGACCAGGCGCTGTATATCGATCAGGAGACGATCGCCCGGTCCCATCCGCTGCACTCAGGAGGCGAGAAGAACTATCCGGCGTACAACGCCGCGATGATTCTCGTCGGCGAGCGCCACGCTAAGGGCGATTTGGTCGATTTGGTCGGACACCTAATCGCCACGATCGAGACGCAGAAACGCGCTTGTCTAGCGGGTATGGACGCGGCTAAGCGCACGAGCACGATCCAGCTCGAACTCGCCGAGAAGGCGCGTGCCGAATCGTCTCCAGAAGCGCTGGCGTCCGAGCGCGCGGCGAACGCGATTCTGACAGAGGAGAACGCAGCACTCGCGGTTGACGCCGCGCGCTACAGGTTCCTACGCGACGACGAATACTGGCAGCAGAGCGACCGCTACTGGGAAGCGATCACCGCCGGCGGCGAAAAACTCGACAAGACGGTCGACGAAGGC